>URLZ01000007.1 GCA_900548895.1 uncultured Akkermansia sp. | reverse complement strand
CTACCCCCGGACCCCTACCCGCGGCAAGCTGAGCTTGCAGGCTTTTGCGCGCTGCCGCGCGCGTGCTGCGCTTCGCGCAGGTGTTTCTGTGCTCGCGCACGGAGCAACCCTCATGTTTGTGCTGGCGCATGCAGCGACCCGCCCGCTTGTACAAAATGCGCTTGCTATGCCGCTCTCTTTATGAAATAATACCCGAGTAAGATGCCAAGGATAGCGGTTATTAGTGATATTCATGCCAATCTTCATGCGCTTCACGCGGTGATGGAGGATGTGCAGGCTGAGCTGTGTTCGTCGCTGGTTTGTCTGGGGGATGTTGTGGGTTACAATGCGTATCCGGCTGAGTGTGTCGATTTCATTCGCTCCTGCAACTGCGAGGTGGTGAAGGGGAATCACGATGCGGAGGTGGTGGAGGCGCGTTTGCAGAATATGAATGAGTTGGCGCGCGTGGCGATGGATTGGACGCGCAGTCGCCTCAATGAGGAGCAGTTGACGTGGCTGTCCCGCTTGCAGTATATGCGTATGGTGGGGGCTCAGTTGCCTCAGCAGGCGAAGTTTACGATTGTTCATTCGTCTCTGGATCAGCCTAAGGCGTGGAATTATATTATGAATGCGAATGATGCGACGGGGAATTTCCGCCGCCAGTTTACGCCGCTGTGTTTTCATGGTCATACGCATATCCCGCGCATTTTTTTCATGCCGAGGGGTGAGTTCCGCGCTCAGGAGGATTTGGGGCTGCGTCAGCAGATTTATGATCAGGGGTTCACGGAGTTTTCTCTGGTGCCGGGTTGCAAGTATTTCGTGAATGTGGGTTCGGTGGGTCAGCCTCGCGATAATGATCCCCGGGCTTGCTATGCGGTGTATGATTCGGATGCGGCGACGGTGAAGATTAAGCGTGTGGTGTATGATGTGCAGTCGGCGATGGAGGCTGTGCGCGCGGTGGGGCTGCCGGAGTATTTGGCGGAGCGCTTGGGCCGCGGTTGTTGATGGGTTTTCTGTTTCTGTTGTTGCGATGAAGGCGTTGCTTTTACGGCGGTTTTCGGCTGCTCTGGTGTTGTTTTTGCTGGGGGTGGTGCTGGCTCTGTTTCTGGTGCCTCGTGAGTTGGAGCAGATGCGCTGGGAGGTGCCGGGGATGCCGGAGAGTTATCCTTTTGAGCAGCTTTGTCGCCCGATTTTTCTGTTTTTGCTGAGTTTCCTGCCTTTCATCGGTGCGCTGGTGTACGGGTTCATGGGGACGATGGATCGCTATCTGTCGCGTACGTTCATTAATTACTTTTTGCTTTGTACGCTGATTTTGATGGTGATTTATACGCTGGCGGATTTTACGGCGAATATGGAGAAGTTCCGGACGCGCTTTGATAATCCTCTGCTTGAGTCTTTTGTGTTTTATGGGACGCAGTTGCCGATGTTTCTTTATCAGATTTTGCCGTATACGCTGCTGATGGGGACGCTGTGGTGTCTGAGTCGTCTTTCGGCGACGAGTGAGTTGACGGGGATGCTGCAGTCGGGGCGTTCGCTGCTGCGTTTGTGCCGCCCGATTTTCTTTTTTTCGACGCTGGTGGCGCTGGCGTACGGGATTTTCGGCTTCCATTGGGCGCCGAATGGTTATTTGTATCGCCAGATTATGCTCAAGGAGCAGCCGGTTGAGGATGGGCATGAGCCGCCGCTGGTGTATCGCAGTGATGCGGAGTCCCGGATTTGGCGGGTGACGCGTCCGGCGAGTTTCGCGGATCCGGGCCGTCCGATGGAGGAGGTGACGATTGAGCAGTTTGATCCTGAGCATCACGGTAAGTTGGTGCGCCAGTATATTGCCCGGTCGGCGACGTGGAATAAAAGGGATGCGACGTGGGTGCTGCGTGATGTGTTTGTGCGCGATTTGTCTCATGCGCCGGATGCTCAGCCTCAGGATGAGCAGCATCACGATGTGCTGGTGTGTGCGTTTGATGAGAAGCCGTATCAGATTATTAGTCCGTCGACGGGGGGGCGTGTGGATTCGATGGGTACGTCGGCGATGTATGAGTTTATTGCTTCGGGGTCGGGTTCTCGCGAGGATCGCCGGAATTATCGCACGGAGTGGCATGTGCGGATTGCTCGTATTTTTTCCTGCTTGGTGCTGGTGTTGCTGGCGGTGCCGAGTGCGGTGACGTTCCAGCGCCGAGGGGCGATGAAGGGGATTGGTATTGCGATTTTGCTGGCGGCGCTGATGCTGTTTCTTTACCGGGTGTTCCCGTCGCTGGGGGCTTCGGGTTTGCTGCCGGCTTGGCTGAGTGCGTGGCTGCCGAATCTGATTTACACGGGGGTGGCTCTGTATTTGTTCCGGGTGAATTTGGCGCACCGCAGTTTCCGTGAGTGGCTGTCGGCTCGTCTTAATGGGCGTCCCTGAGTGCGGTGGTGGCAGGTGCGGCTGCGGGTGTGTTCTGGTTTTATGATGCGGACTTTGGGTATTATTTTTGATTTCGACGGTGTTCTCGTCGATACGGAGTGGGCGATTTTTCAGTCTTGGGTGCGCCTTTATGAGCGGGAGGGGCAGCAGCTTTCGATTGAGACGTATGCGCCTTGTCTGGGGGCGGGGTATTCTCACTGGGATCCGGCTCGGCATTTGGAGGTGTTGACGGGTAAGAGCTTCGATTGGGAGCGCGAGACGCCGCGTCGCCAGGCTCAGATTGAGGCGGATTTGTCGGAGAAGGGGCTGATGCCGGGGGCACTGGAGTTGCTGGATTGGTGCCGGGATCACGGGGTGGCTCTTACGGTGGCATCGTCGTCGTCTCGTCGCTGGGTGGGTGGCTGGTTGGAGCGGCTCGGGATTATGGATCGCTTCAAGGGGGTGTTTACGCGGACGGATGGGTTTCCGGTAAAGCCGGATCCGGCTCTGTTTCTGGCGGCTCAGCGCTGTTTGGGCTTGCCGGCGGAGGGGTGTTTGGTGGTGGAGGATTCGGAGAATGGGACGATTTCAGCGGCTCATGCGGGGATTCCCTGTGTGGCGATTCCGAACCGGATGACGGCGGGTTCTGATTTTTCGCGGGCGCGCCGCTGTTTGCCGAGTTTGTCGCGTTTGCAGGAGTGTCTGGAGGGGCAGGGGCTTTGAGTCTGGTCGCAGGCTGATTTTTGGCTTTCTGGGGGGCGGTGTCGCTGCGGCTGGTCGCGGTGGTGTTGCGCTTGAGCCGCGGTCGCCTCTCTGAGGTCGGGGTGTGCTCGCGGGGCGCGCGTGTGGGCTTTTGGTGGCTCGGTAGGGGCGCGCCGAGGGGCTCGTGGGGCTTTATGGGTCTTAGGGGCTTTGTTCGAAATTGGGGCTTTGTCCGAAAAATAAGGAGGCCGGGCGCCTTTCGGCGTCCCGGCCTCGGTTGTTTGTTGAGGTTTCTGTGTTGGGCTGTTCAGGGTTTGTTGCCGAGGTGCTCGTTGAGGAAGTTGACCATGTAGCCTGGGGTGAGGACTTCGGCGGTGACGTAGGGCTGCGCGGGCATGTAGAGGGCGTTGGTGGGGACGGAGCCGCGCTTGAGGCGTCTGAGTTCGGCGTCGATGACGGGGTTGGGTTTGGTTTTGTCTGCCCGCATGAGGACGACGCCGTTTTTCTCGAAGAGTTCGCAGACTTCGGGGGTGTAGGCGACTTGTTTGTTGACTTGGCAGGTGCCGCACCAGACGGCGGTGAAGTCGACGTAGACGGGGTGCCCGTCGCTGAGGGCTTTTGCCATGAGTTCGGGGCTCCAGGTGTTCCAGACGGGGTGTTCGCCTTGGGCGAGGATGTAGCCGGTTTCTCCCTTGGCGGCTTCGATGGCTTCATTGCTGTCGTAGTGGAAGACGGGCATGGAGTATTTCACGCCGACGAAGGCGAGGATGAGGGCGACGATGAGCCCGATCAGGCGCGTGCGCTTGCTGCGGTACAGGGGGCACCAGCGGCCGTAGACCCACCAGGCGGAGCAGTAGACGACGAGTGACATGAGCATCCACGGCAGTTTGGCGCTTTCCGCTTCTGGGACGAAGGCGAGGTAGACGACGAGGAACCAGCCTGCGGCGGCGAAGAGGAGGAAGGAGAGGGCTTGCTTGAGCGATTCCATCCAGGCGCCGGGTCGGGGCAGTTTGCTGGCGAGTGAGGGGAAGAGGCCCATGACGATGTAGGGGGAGGCGAGGCCGAGGGCCATGAAGGTGAGGGCGAGGATCATCCACATGCCGGGCATGGCCATGGCGGCCGGCAGGGCTGTGCCGAGGCAGGGGCCGCTGCAGGGGGTGGCGACGACGGTGACGAAGAGGCCTTGGAAGAAGGAGCCAGTGAGGCCGCCTTTGTTCTGGAGGTTTTGGCCGGCTCCGGTGGCGCTGACGCCGATTTCAAAGAGTCCGAACATGCTCAGGCCGAGGGTGATGAGCAGCAGGACGAGGACGTAGACGACCCAGGGGTTCTGCATCCAGGCGGCCCAGGAGCGCTCGGCGGAGCCGCTGTCGCTGATGATGGCTTGCAGCCACTGGGTCCAGGGGAGTTGGCTGAAGGTGTCGAGGTTGGTGAAGATGACGATGAGCAGGGAGAGGATCCAGAAGGAGACGAGGATGCCGAGGGTGAAGGCGAGGGAGTGCAGGAAGACTTTGCGCCGGTTGCCGCCGCCCATTTCGACGAAGCTCATGATTTTGAGGCCGATGACGGGGAAGACGCAGGGCATGAGGTTGAGGATGAGGCCGCCGAGGAAGAGGGAGCCGATGACGGTCAGGAAGCCGGTGGGCATGCCGCTGCCGGTGGCGGGGGCTTCAGGGGTGGCGGCGCTGGGGGTGTCAGCTTTCGCAGAGCTGGCGGTTTGGGTGTCGGCGGGTGCCGCGGCTTGATCGGTGGCCGGCGCGGCGTCGGCGGGGGTGTCGGCTGTGCCGGTGTTGCCGGAGTTGTCGCTATTCGGGGGTGTATCGGCTGCGCCGGGGGCTGCGGGTTGGGTGGCGGCGCCGGGCTGGCTGAGGTTGATGTTGACGGTGCAGAATTTGTCGTTATAGCTCAGCAGGCCGGAGATGCGGCTGAGGGGTTTGCCTTTCTGCTCTTCGTCCGCGAGGGGGTAGAGCATGTCGCTGCCGTCGTTGCGCGGCAGGGTGAGGGTGTAGCTGTCGCCGTTTTGGCTGAGCTTTTGCTCGAGCTGGGGGGCGATGTTGCTGTCGTTGGAGAAGAAGTAGGCGTTGTTGATGGTGCCGGCGCCGTTGATGGTGAGGGTGACGCTGTCGGCGTTCTGCGTGGCGGTGATGCTCAGGGGGCTGTCGCCGAGGACTTCAACTTGTTTCTCACGGTCTTGCCAGTCGGGGTTGGGGGCGGCGGTGCCGCGGGTGAGGCTGAGCTCGGTGTTGATGTCGGTGGGCTGGTCGCAGCCGGTTTCACAGCAGAGCTGGGTCATGCCGCTGATGCGGAAGGTGGCTTCGGCGGGGGCGGCGGCTTCGGGGGTGAGTTTCCAGATGACGATGGCTTTCTGTTCGTAGGCGTAGCTGGTGTAGAGGCCTTCGACGCGGTGGGGGAGCTGCCAGTAGGGGCCTTCGACGCGGAAGCCTTCCGGGGCTTGCAGGCTGAGTTCGGTGGGCAGGCCGGTGGAGCCGGGGTTGCGGAAGTAGGCGTGCCAGGGGGCTTCGATTTGGGCTTCGGCGGCGATGTAGAAGGCTTTGCCGGTTTCGTAGGCTTGCACGCTGGACAGGGCGCTGAGGCTGACTTTGGAGGGTGCCGGCTCTTCGTTGCCGGGCATGGCTCCGAGGCCGAAGCCGGGCAGGGTGCCGGTCTGCCCGGGGGCGGGGGCAAGCTGGGCGGTGGCGGCTGTTGCCAGGAGGCTCAGCCCTGCGATGAGGGTGCAAAGATTGCTCATGGATGCACTGTATCACGAAGGGGGGAGGGGGTGCAAGCGATTAGTGGTGCATGATGTTTTTTTCGCAGCGTTCGGGGTGTTGGGAGGTTGCGGCAGGGGTCTCGGGGCTTGCAGGCGGCGGGTGCTCGTGCTAGAATGCTGCGCATGATGTTTGCGTTGCGCCGCCTGTCGCTTGCCGTTCTGCTGGCCTGTTTTTGCTCGGCCTGCGGCGATGGTCGCTCGTCGGCGGATCGCCGCGCGGATGAGGGGCTGCTGGTGGTCGGCAATAATCAGGAGCCTCAGAATCTGGATCCGCACAAGGCGACGTCGGTGGCCGACGGCAAGATTATTTCGGCTTTGCTGGAGGGGCTTGTGCGCCCGGATGCGCGGCGGGATGGCTGTGTGCTCCCGGGAATGGCGGAGAGCTGGCAGCACAATGAGGATGCGAGTGTGTGGGTGTTTCACCTGCGGGAGGCGCTCTGGAGTGACGGGCGGCCGGTGCGGTCGGGTGATTTTGTGTACGCGTATCGCCGCCTGCTGCATCCGTCTTTCGGCGGGAAGTATGCGGAGATGCTCTATGTGCTGCGGGGGGCTGAGGCGTACAATCGCGGGGAGGGTGACTGGGATGCGGTGGGGGTGAAGGCGCCGGATGATCGCACGCTGGTGTTGTCGCTGACGGGGCCGATGCCGCATTTCCTGCAGTTGCTGCTGCATTTTACGTGGTTCCCGGTGCCGGAGCATGCGGTGGAGGCGCAGGGCGGGATGCTGGATCGCCGCAGTGCCTGGACGCGCCCGGGCTGCTGGGTGGGCAATGGGGCGTATGTGCTGGCGGAGCGGGTGTTCAATGATCATTTGCTGGTGAGGCCGAATCGCTCTTACTGGCGCGCCGGGGAGGTGAAGAATGCGGGGGTGTGTTTTTTGCCGGTGGTGAATGGGTACACGGAGACGCGGATGTATTTCGGCGGTAAGTTGCATATTACGAACAATGTGCCGCCGGAGATGCTGGAGATGGCGCAGCGCCGCGCTCCCGAGGAGTTTTGCCGCGATGATTACTACTGCTCGATTTTTTACCGCCTCAACACGACGCGGGCTCCGCTGACGGATCGCCGGGTGCGCCGCGCGCTTTCGCTGGCGATTGATCGCGAGGAGTTGGTGGGGCGCGTGGTGCGCGGTGCGGGCAAGGTGGCCTTCGCGCTGACGCCGCCGGGGGGCGGCTATGATGCGGGTGACGGCGGGGAGTCGCGCCGCTCGCAGGCGGAGCGCGAGCAGGAGGCTCGACGCCTGCTGGCTGAGGCGGGCTATCCGGGGGGGCGCGGTTTCCCGGCGCTGGAGTTGATGACCTCGTCCCGCGACGTGCAGCGGCTGATGGCGGAGACGATTCAGGCGATGTGGGCACGGGTGCTGGGGGTGCATGTGGAGATTCGCTCCTGCGAGTGGTCGGCCTACAAGGCGGCGCAGCAGAGCCGAGACTACGATATTTCATCTTCGTCGTGGAGCGGGGATTATCTGGATCCGGCGACGTTCGTGGAGCTTTGGTGCAGCGGCAGCGGCAATAATTGCACGGGGTGGCGTGAGCCGGCCTTCGATGCGCTGGTGCAGCAGGCTCGCTCTTCGGCGGACGCGGGGCTGCGTTTGGACTGCCTGCGCCGGGCGGAGCGCCTGATGCTTGAACAGCAGCCGGTGATTCCGCTCTACTGGAGTGAGCGCACGTATTTGAAGAGTCCGCGGGTGCGGGGCTGGTTCCCGCTGATGCTGGATAATCATCCGCTGGATGCGGTGGAGCTGCTGCCGGCGGGTGCCGCAGTGGCCGCGGACGCGGAGGAAGAGGGGAGGGCCGGGCGATGATGCGCTTGCTGCTGAAGCGCTTGGCGCAGGGCGTCGGGGTAATTTTCGTGCTCCAGACGCTGACGTTCTTTCTGGTGCGCCTGCTGCCGGGTAATCCCTTTTTGGGGGAGCGCAAGCTGCCGGAGCACGTGATGGCGCAGTTGCAGTCGCTCTATGGCCTCGATGAGGGGCCGCTGGTGCAGTACGCGAACTACTGGAAGGGGATTTTGCTGCACGGGGATTTCGGCCCGTCGTTGGTGCGTGAGGGGGTGCAGGTCAGTGAGATTATTGCACAGGCTTTCCCGGTGTCTCTTCTGCTGGGGGTGCTGGGGATGCTCATTGCGGTGGGTGTTGGTATCCCGGCGGGGATGCTGGCGGCCTGCTACCGCAACCGCTGGCCGGATGCGCTGGTGATGTGTCTGGCGATGGCGGGGATTTGTCTGCCGGCCTTCGTGATTGCACCGGTGCTGGGGCTGACGCTGGGGATGCACGTGCCGGGGCTGAGTGTGGCGGGCTGGGATGATCCGCTCTGCGCGCTGCTGCCGGCGCTGACGCTCGGGCTGATCAATGCGGCGTATCTGGCGCGTCTGACGCGCGGGGGCATGGCGGAGGTGCTGACGCAGGATTTCATCCGCACGGCGCGGGCGAAGGGCTGTCGCCCGCTGCGCGTGCTCTTTGTGCATGCGCTGCGCAGTGGTCTGCTGCCGGCCGTGTCGTATCTCGGCCCGGCCTTCGCGGCTCTCATCACGGGCTCTTTCGTGGTGGAGACTTGTTTTCAGGTGCCGGGCATGGGGCTGCACTTCGTCAACGCGACGACGGATCGCGATTACTTCCTGATTCAGGGGCTGGTGCTCTGCTACGGGGTGCTGATTGTGCTGGCGAACTTGGCGGTGGATCTGCTGCTGCTCTATCTCAATCCTCGGCTGCGCGCCGAGGGAACGGTGTGATGTTTCGGTATGATGAAGGCTTCTGCGAAAAGATTTGAGGCGGGGCGCTCGCTCTGGGATGATGCCCGTGCGCGCTTGTGCCGCAACCGGGCGGCGATGGCGTCGCTGGTGTTTCTGCTGCTCATGGTGCTGGCCTGCTTCGTGCTGCCGCTCTTCCCCTTCATCGCGAACCCGAACGCGACGAACCTCGCCGACATTGCGGCCAATTGCAGCTGGGAGCATCCTTTCGGCACGGATCAGCTGGGGCGCGATCTGCTGGCTCGCGTGCTCTACGGTGGCCGGATTTCGCTGCTGGTGGGTGTGGTGGCGACGGGGGTGGCGCTGGTGATCGGTGTGATTTACGGGTTGATTTCGGGCTATGTGGGGGGGCGAACGGATGCGTTGATGATGCGGGCGGTGGATGTGCTCTTTGCTCTGCCGTTCATGGTGCTCGTGATTGTGTTTTCGCTGAGCATTGAGGAGCCGAGTCAGCGGCTGACGCAATGGATGGTCGAGTCGCTCGGCCTGCCGCGCGAGACGGTGGCGCCGATCTTGGGGCTCGTACCGCTCTTCATTGCGATCGGGGCGCTGGGCTGGCTGACGCTGGCGCGCATTGTGCGCACGCAGACGATGGAGATCAAGTCGCGCGAGTATGTGCTGGCGGCTCGCTCGCTGGGGCTGGGGCATCTGCGCATTCTGCTGCGCCACATCGCGCCGAATCTGATGGGGACGGTGGTGGTGTACACGACGCTGGCGGTGCCGGGCATCATCCTGACGGAGTCGACGCTGAGTTTCATCGGCCTTGGGGTGAAGGCGCCCAACTCCTCTTGGGGGACGCTCATCAAGGAGGGGGCGGATCGCATGGAGGTGACGCCGGAGCTGCTCATTTTTCCCTCGCTCTGTTTTTGTCTGACGCTGCTGGCGCTCAATTTTCTCGGCGACGGCTTGCGCGATGCGCTCGATCCGCGCTCGTCGCGCGATTGAGCACCCGCGGCGGCAGTTGTCGGACGAGGTGTTTGGCGGACGAGGATGCAGTGGTCGGGTGGGGCGCCCGAGATCTCTCGGGCTATGTTTGCCGCACCCCCAAGAGTTTGTCTTCGCTTTCGCAGGTGTTTTTGTCCCACCTTTGAGCTGATTCGCTGACAGGGGGGGGCGGTCGGCGGTGCGGGAGTCTCTGCCGGCTTCGACTGCTCGTTTTTCTGCCAAGCCGCAGAATTTAGGCTGGCTTTTCGCCCGCGGGCGCGTATAATAGCCGCGCTATGTCAGATGCACCTCATACTGCTCCGGGTTCCTCTGAGGAGGAACTGATTGCCGTGCGCCGTGAGAAGGTGAGCAAGATCCGCGCTCTGGGGGTCAATCCCTATGGCGGGCGGTTCGATATCACTACGACTCCGGCGGAAATCAAGGCGGATTTTCAGGAGGGTAAACAGGTGAAGTTTCTCGGCCGCATTACGGCGCTGCGCGATATGGGGCGCACGCAGTTTTTCACGGTGGGTGATGTGTGCGGCTCGGTGCAGTGCATGCTCACGAAGAAGTCCTGCTCGGAGGAGTCGTGGGCGCTCTGGAAGCTTTTGGAGCGCGGTGACTGGGTCGGCATTGAGGGTGAGACCTTCGTGACGCGCACGGGCGAGCCCTCGGTGCGCGTGGATGCCTTCAAGCTGCTCTCGAAGGCTCTGCGCCCGATGCCGGACAAGTATCACGGCTTGGCGGATGCCGATATGCGCTACCGCCGCCGCCACCTCGACCTCATGAGCAATGAGGAGAGTGCGCGTCGCTTCGTGGCGCGCTCGCGCATTGTGCGCGAGATTCGCGATTATCTCAATGCCCGCGGCTTCCTGGAGGTGGAGACGCCGATGCTGCAGGATGTGGCGGGCGGGGCTGCGGCCAAGCCCTTCGAGTCCTATTACAACGCGCTCAAGAAGGAGGTGACGCTGCGCATTGCGCCGGAGCTGTTCCTCAAGCGTTTGCTGGTGGGCGGCTTCCCGAAGGTCTACGAGCTCAACCGCAATTTCCGCAACGAGGGTGTGGATCGACGCCACAACCCGGAGTTCACGGTGCTGGAGGTCTACGAGGCCGGTGGTGACTACGAGACGATGGCCGACATGATGGAGGAGATGATCACGACGATTGCTCAGAAGGTGTTCGGCACGCTGAAGTTTGATCAGTTCGACGACGAGGGCAATCTGCGTTGGACGGTTGATCTCACGCGCCCCTGGCGCCGCGCGGACTACAACGACCTCGTGCGCGAGGTGGCCGGCGATGACTGGTTCGAGCTGACGCCCGAGCAGCGCCGCACGCGCGCCGTGGAGCAGCTGCAGGTGCAAATCGGCGAGCAGCTCGATGACACGGGGGTGACGCAGCAGGTCTACGAGAAGTTGGTGGAGGAGAAGCAGGTGAACCCGCTCTTCGTCTGCCACGTCGCCCGCGATCTCGTGCCGCTGGCCAAGGCGAACCCCGAGAATCCCGAGGTGGTGGATGTCTTTGAGCTGGTGATGAACGGTCAGGAGATCTGCCCGGGCTATTCGGAGCAGAATGACCCCGTGGAGCAGCTGGAGCGCCTCAAGCATCAGGCGGGCGAGGAGACGCAGAAGATCGACTACGACTTCGTCGAGACGCTGGAGTCCGGCATGCCCAGCGCCGGCGGCATCGGCATCGGCATTGATCGCCTCTGTATGCTGCTGACGGGTGCCGGCTCGGTGAGAGACGTTATTCTCTTCCCTCAGCTCAAATCCCGCGCCTGAGATCGTCTTTCGTGGGCCCCGGAGCAGTTTATCCTTGCTCCGGGGTTCATTTTATGCTAGGGAAGGAGTCTCATGAAGGCGCACATTGCTCAGTGGATCGGACGGCGGAAAAAGCAGGAGGACGCCTACGTCGTCAGATGTTACCCCAACGGGTTGCTCGCCGTCGTCTGCGACGGCATGGGCGGGCATGCCTGCGGGGCGAGCTCGGCCCGGCGCGCGGCCGATGAGTTTGTGGCGGCCTTCGAGGAGCGCTCAGAGGGTTCGGTTTCCGAGAGGCTCTGCTGGGCGCTGGAGGACGCGAATGAGGCTGTGGGGGATGTCTGCGAGCGCGCGGGGGTCTTCGGCGGCACGACCTTGCTGGCGGCCTTTGTCGGGGCGGGGGTGCTGTGGTGGGTGAGCGTGGGCGATTCGCCTCTCTTCGTCTGGCGCAACAAGCGCCTCGTGCGCCTCAATGCAGATCACTCGATGCGCGCGGTCTATCAGGAGTTCGTGCAGGCGGGCACCATGGCGCATGCCGAGGCGATGAGCCGCGGCCACGAGCTGCGCTCGGCGCTGACGGGTGAGCGCATTCCCATGGTGGATGCGCCGCCGACGCCCTATTTGCTCTTGCCTCACGATCGCATCATCCTCGCCACGGACGGGACGGATGATTTGCTGCAGCCGACTTCTCTGCCTCTTTCGACGCGGCAGTTGCTCGGCGATCACAGCGCTCCGCTGGCTTCGCTCATCGTGGAGGCCTGCCGCAACCTCGGCCTCGAGGCGGCGGACAACACGACGGTGGTGACGATTGACGTGGAGTGAGGCTCAGTCTACCCCCTCCTTCGGCTTTTCCTCCGGCGTTTGTTCAGGAAACAGCGGGCGGGGAATGAAAAAAAATCTGTTTGTTATTGAGCGAATCTGCCGTCCGCGGTGTCGTCCCCTTTACCATGAACTGCCTTTGTTTGAATCAAGGATTTGCGGAGGGGCACTATGTGCTGCCGCCTCTTCCCTGGGTTCCGGATGCGCTGGAGCCCTTTCTGGACGCGGAAACGGTGCTGCTGCACCATGACCGCCATCACGCCGCCTACGTGGCCGGCGCGAATGCCGCTGCCGATGTGCTGCGGCGCGTGGGCTTGGGTGAGCTGAGTCCCGATGCGGCCCCGGCGGCCCAGCAGAATCTCGCATTCAACCTCGGCGGGCACATTCTGCACTGCCTGTACTGGGAGAATCTCAGTCCGCACCCGGTTCCGGCCCCGACGGGGCGCCTGGCCGACGCGATCAACACGGCCTTCGGTTCGATGGAGGGTCTGCTGCGCGTGTTTCGCTCGGTGACGATGGCGGTGCAGGGCAGCGGCTGGGGCATGCTGGGGGTGGATCCCGTCAGCGGCCGCCTGATGGTGACGGGAATCTGCCGTCACCAGGATGTTCTCGTGCCGGCGCTGCGCCCCCTGCTGGTCTGCGACGTGTGGGAGCACGCGTATTACCTGCGCTACCGCAATAATCGCGCGGGCTACGTCGAGGCCTTCCTGAAGGCGGTCGATTGGTGTGTTGTCGAAGAGCGTTATCAACGTTGCTGCTGCCATGAGTGATTCATCTTGCCCGCTTCGTCGCTTTTTCACCAATCCCTGGGTGATGGCGATCATGGCCATTGCCGAGCTCTTTCTCGGCTTCATTCTGCTGAGCTTCCCGTTCCTGCTGGGGGCTTCCGCCGTCTGGGTGGGCGGCTTTGTGCTCATGGCTGCCGGCGTCCTGCGGCTGGTGCAGGTGCTGCGCCGCGGCAGCCGCCTCTGGAATCTGCTGGCCGGCGTGGTTTACCTCGTGCTGGGCTGGGCAATGATTTCGATGACGGTGGCGTCGCTTCAACTCTGGACGCTGGTGATCGGGCTGGCGCTGCTCATCGGCGGGTTGATCCGTTTCGCGGTGGCGATTTCCATGCGCCGCCTGCCGGGCAGCCCGTGGCGCTTCTTCAACGCGATCATTTCGGTGATTCTGGGTGTGATGGTCTGCTGGGGCTGGCCCGAGAGCTCGCTCTGGTTCATCGGAACGCTCATTGCCGTCGAGATGATTTTCTCGGGCTGGACGCTGCTCTTCGTCGCGCTGTCGTCGCGAGACGGCGGGCGCCCGATCAGCAAGTCCCAGGCCTCCTGAGCCCGGTCCTGCTGCTGAGCCCTTTCTCTGCCGCTTGAGCGCGTGAGGGGAGGGGCTCAGTCTGCGGTCCGAGTCAGAAAGCCGTCAGCGAGACGTCTCCCGTTCAGTGCGGCGTCTCCCGTCTCTCGGTCGGATCTTGTCCCCGTGCTCCCCGGCCGATGTGGCGTGATGCCCGCCGAGCTCAGTCGTCGAGGCGGTGGCGAATGGGGAAGGCGAGCTGTTGCGAGTCCGGCACGACGCGCAGCACCGGCGGCAACTGGCGCCGGCTCTCTTCGCTGGTCGCCATGCGCCGCTGCACGTAGCGCACCTCGTTCTCGGGGTAGATGTCGGCCGCAAGGTTGATGAGAGCTCCCGGGCTGTGGTTGAGGTTGGCCAGCTCGTGGATGATGTTGTCCATGCGCAGCACGCGAGCCTTGGCGTCGGCGCTTGCTGTGGCTTGCGCCTGAGCGGACGGCACGCCGAGGCTGCGGCTCAGGGCCTCCAGATCACTCTCGTAGAGATCGCCGAAGGGCAGCAGGTGGGCGCAGCTTTCCCCGTAGAGGGTGAAGGCTCCGGTCATGATGTCGTGCCGGCTGAGGGGGGAGAGCAAGAGCAGCCCCTTTTGCTCGGCCAGACTGGCCAGCATTCCGCCGCTCAGCCGGGCCGCCATGGCCTCGCGCGCGACCTCATCCAGCACGTCGGGAAGGGCGTTGAGCAGGGGCGTCAGCTCAATCGTCTGAGAGTTGATACCGAGTTGCTCCGCCGGCACGGCGGGCTTTCCGAAGCTGATGCCCAGCACATTACGGGAACCGAAGGCCTCGACGGCGAGCCTGGCCAGCAGGGGAGCGTGCGCATGATCGAGGCAGAGGCAGGCGCCTTCGACGGCGTGGCTGCGGGCGCTGTCGAGAAGGCCCCGCAGAAGGGCTTCGTGCAGTTGCGTCAGATCGTCGCGCTGCTCTTCGACCGGACGGGCGCCGCTGCCCAGGGTGAAGACGCAGTTTTTCTCGCGGAAGGCGGGCATGAGCAGCAGCTCTCGGCCGTTCTCATCGAGGGCCGATGATTCCCCGCCGTAGACCTGTCCCTCGGCCGTTCCGACGGCGTGGCAGCAGATGACGGGGCAGTGGTTGTGGGTAGCTTCCCAGCGGCGGTTTTTCTGCTCGGTCCGGCGGCTGCGGCGGTGCCAGGCCCCGGTCGAGAGGTGGATGATCAGGTCGACCGGCGTTTTGTCATCGAGGAGGGTCGGCTCGTCGTTGATATCGATGTAGGCGACAAGGCCGCAGATTTGACTCAGCCCGGCGTCGGGCAGCTCGCGGACGGAGTTGTTGCGCAGCTCGAAGGGTACGATGCTCATGGCGGGGGTAGCGCTCTCCACGCGTACGAGCGGATCCGTCGCGAAGTCCGGCAGCGTTCGCGCCCAGGCGTCTGCCTCATCCGGCAACAGGGGGGCATAGGCTCCCAGCAGCAGGGGGACGCTGCTGAGCTCGGCGGCGAGGGCATCGAGCGCCGCCCGCGTTTGTATCATAAAGGAGCGGCGGCCGGTGAGAGCCAGCGGGGCCAGACCGCAGAGGGCTGTGGCGGGTGCGATGATGAGTTCTGCGCCGTGATCCAGGCATTCACGATATCCTTGGACGATGCGTCGCAGGTTGCCGGAGAAGTCCGCCGTGGCGGGGAAACTTTGAATGATGCCGATCTTCAGATTGCCGTTTTGCATGGTCTCATCCCTTGCTGCGAGCATCATGCCCTATTCAGCGCAAAATAGCAAGGATAAAATATAATACACGATATAAAAATATGTAGGCGGAAACGGGGGCTCTGCCGCTCCCGTTCACGCCCGTACGGCCTTGGCTCCGGGCGGCGGAAGCGGCGTTTTCGTCTAGCACGAAGAGCTCGGTAGGGGAAGGCCGGCTGCCACGCAGACGTCCCCGACCGATCGGCTCACGCTTCGTTTCAGTCGAGGCGACGACGGAGCATCCCCTCTGAGGTGTCGAGGGAGGGCGGAAGTGAATCTGTTCATCAGAGCCACAGGATACCCGATCTAGCGCGACGCGCAGCTGGCTGAAGCGGTGCCGCAACGGCACGAATGAGCCGGTGCGCGCCGCGCCGAGCGGGAGCCTCCCCCGCGGCGCTAGCGTCGCCTCAGTCGTGCTCATTCTCAGCGATACTGAGAGGGGTCAATGTGCAGCTGGCGGATGCGGTAATGCAGCTTGCGAAGGGTGGTGCTGAGCTCTCGTGCAGCGGCGGAGACGTTGCCGCGCGTGCGCTTGAGCGCCTCGGTGATGAGTTCGGTCTCGAAGGCGGCCGTGAGAGTTTCAATGCCCGCTCCCTCGCGGTTCGGCCCGGCCTCGGTCTTGATGGTTTCGGTGCCGGTGGCCGCGGCCGTCTGAAGGGAAGGGGGCAGATCCACGGCGTTGATGACACTGCTGGTCGACATGATGACTGCGCGCTCGATCATGTTTTCAAGCTCGCGCACGTTGCCCGGCCAGTGATAGCTCATGAGCATGTTGATGGCGGGCGTGGAGAGACGCAGCACGTTTTTGTGATACTGCTTGTTGTACTTGGTCAGAAAGTAGTCGGCCAACGAGATGATGTCGACTTTGCGGCTGCGCAGCGGCGGCACGACGATGGGCAGCACGGCGAGGCGGTAATAGAGGTCTTCGCGGAAGCTGCCCTGCTCTTTCATCTGCTCAAGGTTGCGCGAGGTGGCAGCGATGATGCGGGCGTTGGTGCGGATGGGCTGCTGGGAGCCGACGCGCTCAAAGACTTTCTCTTGCAGAACGCGCAGCAGTTTGACCTGCGTCTGCACGGGGATGTCGCCGATTTCATCGAGAAAGAGTGTGCCGGAGGAGGCTTCTTCAAAGCGGCCGATGCGTTGCTTGATGGCGCCCGTGAAGGCTCCTTTCTCGTGCCCGAAGAGCTCCGACTCGATGAGGCCCTCGGGCAGGGCGGCGCAGTTGACGGCGACGAAGGGCCCGTCCCGGCGATCGGAGGCGTAGTGGATATTTTGCGCCAGCAGCTCCTTGCCCGTACCGGATTCGCCGAGCAGCAGCACGGTGGCTGATGAGCGCGCCACCTTGGCCATCTCCAGATAGACGCTGCGCATGGCGGACGAGTGCCCGATGATGTTGCGGAAGACGGTGTTTTCCCCGAGTTCGTAGCGCATGCGATCGTTCTCGCGCTCCAGCTGCTGGCGCTCTTCCACCTGCTCGCGGACGGAGGCCACGGCATCGGCCAAGATGTTGGCCACGACCTCCATCAGGTTGATGAGCTTGCTGAGCGTCTCCTCCGGCAGCACCGGGAAGGCCAGCGAGAGCGTGCCGATGATGGCACCGCTGTGCTTGATGGGCACGCAGAGGAAGGACTCACACATGTCGTCGTGCAGGGCGCCTGTGCGATTGAGGAAGTGGCTGTTCTGCGCCGTGTTGCGGATGACGGCCGGCTCACCCGTCTGCCCGACCTGCCCGGTGATGCCCTCGCCCAGATGGTAGGTGCCGAGGGCTTTCTCCTCTTCCGAGAGCCCGTAGCTGGCCTCGATGACGAGCTGTTCGCCCTGCAGCAGGCAGAGCGCTCCTTGGCGAAAGCCCAGTCGGTCTTCCAGTACCTGAAAGATGTGCTCGAGTAGACCGGCCACTTCGCGCTGCCCGACGAGCACGCGAGAGATATCCGAGAGCACGCGCAACTCCAAGCTGTCGCCTGCCAACTCTCTGAGCAGGCTCGGGGATGCTGTCCTGCTCTTCGTTGTCATGGGTGAGGTTGGTGTGGGTTGGATGCGAGGGGAATCAGAGGAAGTTGATGGGAAGGGCGGTGCCGGTCTCGCTCAGCGTGAAGGAGATGCCGAATCCCGTTTCCCTTTTGCCGCCGTTGTCGCGGAAGAAGAGCGTGGCGCCGATGTGCCAGGGGCCCGAGTGGCGGAAGATGGAGTACTGCTGGATGGGCATGCGATTTTGCTCGATATCCCAGTTCCAGCGCCCGGCCACGGTGTAGCGATCGTTGATGCGGAGGTTAGCCTGAATGTAGGTCTGCTTGCTGTCTTCGAGAATCGGGTGACCGCTCATGTAGCGCAGGCCGATGGAGGTCTCCAGCCAGCGATAGGGCATGTAGGAGAGATCCATGTTATACTGGTTGAAGCCGTCGCTGCTGCCGATGACAGGGAACTGAGTTTCCAGGCGGAGCGTGAGGCGCTCCGTTGGCGTAAAGCGGATCAGCGAGTAGAGGTTGGAGAATTCGTTGGTGGTGTTGGGGTTGGAGACGTTGTAGTCGATGAAGGCGTTCCAGTCCAACAGGGCGCGTGATTCGCCGTCGACGAGGGTTGTGAAGCGGTTGTGTACGCCCATGCGCCAGATTGTCCAGTTATCCCAGCTGTCGATGCCGGTGAAGCTGCAGAGATCCAGCGGTATGGGGTTGTTGGTGGAGCCGCTCAGCGTGCTCGACCAGCTGTCCAGCTGAGGGACAAGCGGATTGGAGGAGGAGAGGGTGCCGCTGGAGAAGGTCGCGTAGGGGTGGATCAGGTGCGTGAGCGTGCGCATGCGCAGGCTCGGCAGGCTAAAGCTTTCGAACGTGCGGTGAAACTTGATGTCAAAGTCGCAGCCGGCGTAGCCGAGGAAGCGGTTGTCCGTGCCGACGCGATCGACGTGAAAGTAGCCGGAGTACGCGCCGCCGAGCTTCGGCGTGACGTTGAGGAACTCCAATACCTTGAAGCTCGTCGAGAGTTCGTGCGTGCTGTTGATGCGGAAGAAGCCCTGCTCGTTGAGCAGTCGCTCGTAATAGTTGCGAACATCAGAGTCCGTGATGCGGCTGAGGGCCTCCCTGTATGCGGCCCGCTGAAAGGCCGGCACCTCCTGCCTGAGGTAGCCCATCGCGTTGTTGGTTTCATAGGCGATGCCGGTGTTGCCGATGACGGAGCGCACGCGGTAGGCGGAGAGCTCGGCCCGCGTCTCGGTGGGGTAGTAGTCGTTGGGAGCGAAGCGCGTGTTGAACATCAGCTGCCCCGTAGGCTGCACCCACTCGAGTCGCACCGTGTTGTCAGGCTTGTCATCCACGCGACTGAGGTCTTCAAAGAAGTCGCGCAGCATGTAGCGATCGCTCAGCACGTTGATGTTGGTGGCCAGACTCAGCGTTCCCTCGCGCCCCTCGTCGACGAGCTTGTGGTAGGTTTGCAGCGCGAGTCGGTAGCGGAAGCGGTCGATGGGCTCGCGCGGGATGTTCGTCGGGTTGATGTTCGGGTGAATGTCATCGGCGAAGTAGAGCGAGAGCCCGGTCATTTCCGGGTACAGCTTGGCCATGGCCGTCTCCTCGGCATCGAGACCATAGCCGAGTCCGCGGCGCGTCCTGCCGTCGAGCCGTGTGGTGACGAGGTAGTCCGCCGTCGGAATCCCGTTCTCCACGCGGCGGTTGCCGATGAGAAAGCCGTACTGGTTGAGCCAGTAGGCTCCCCAGATGGATTTGGAGCCGATGATGGGCAGATAGCCCTCGCGCGGGTTGAGCGAATGGGTGAAGGTAAACCAGCCGAGAATCGGCACGCGCATTTGGTAGTCTTCCGCTGCGAAGCTCAGACCGCCCACCGTGATGGTTTCTCCCGCAACGACCGATAGATCCTTGGCTCCGAGCCAAGCATCGGGCGACTCAGAGTCATCCGTCGAGACGAAGGTGTCCAGAAAGCTCACGCGCTGTCGCTTGTCCGGCAGAGTGGTGAAATCCGCCCGATCGCTGCGCACGATCAGCCCCTGCATCTTCGCCTTCACACCCTGAGCCTGAACGGACTGTTTCTGCCAGTCGTAGGTGGCGGAATCCGCCAGAATGAGCATCTCGCCCTGATAGATCGTCACGGGGCCCTCAAGCCGAGAGACCTTCTCGCCGAGATCCATGCGAATACTGCGGCTTTGCATGTCAAGCCCGTCCTCGGTTACCATGCGCACGCCCGAGCGAGGGTTGCTGTAGATGATGCTCTTGCCGTCGGCCCGGTACTCCACCGTGCCGTTCTCACTGAGAATCTGCGCTTTGTCCGGCAGCTGCGTCGGCACAATCGAGCCGGTATCACCCACGCTTCGCAGAGCCGGGTCGCCGAAGGGATCAGACGTGTCAGGGGACGCGAACGCCTCTCCGGGCAGAGGCAGCAGAGGAGGTCGCTCCTCCGTTTGAGCCGACAGCGGAAGGGCTGCCGACAGAAGGCCGCTGAGCAGGCCGAGCCCGAGCCGCGGGCGTGAGCTGTGAAATGGTGGAGTCACCGCGCTTGATTCTGCCTTAGTTTCGCTTCACTGTCAAGCCTTCTCTTCTTCAGACTTCTGAAGGCGAATACCCCGGTAGCGGCGGAAGAGACGCTCGGGCGTCTGCTCCAGATCCGTGACGACGAGGCAGTCGAGCGTGTTGCCGAAACTGGCGTCGATGTTGAAGGCCACCATGCGTCCGCCCAAGCGGATGTATTGGCGCAGCAGCACGGGGATGCCCTTGCCATCGGCCTCAATGCCGGCAACGACGGTGTTGAGCGTCTGGAGATCCGGGAGGGCCGTCGGCAGCAGTCGCAGGTCCTCACTGCGCAGTTTGAGGTGAGTCGGCGGCGTGAGTGCGGTGGCATCCCCCGCCAGCGAGCTGCACATGTAGTGCTGCTGCAGAAAGGCCATGATGAGGGCTCGGGAGGTGTCGCTGTAGGCGCCGGAGATGCTGACGGTGCCGAAGAGATAGCGGTAGTCCGGATAGCGGTTAATGAAATGGCCGATGCCCATCCAGAGCGTATCCAGCGAGGTGGCAAGGCGCTGATATTCGGGGGTGATGAAGGCTCGCCCCAGCTCCAAGCTGCGCGGAAAAATCTCCTTCATGCGCTCGCCGAAGCGGAAAAACTCCGCATTGTAGAGCCCCTCGAGCCCCCGCTGCTTCAAAATCTGATCCACGCGCCCCACGCGATAGGCCCCGGCGAGGCGCTTCTCGCGGGCATCCCACATCACAAGCTGCGTGTAGTGGGCGTCGCAGCGGTCGAGATCACAGCTGCGCCCCGACCCCTCACCCACGGCGCGGAAGGTGCGCTCGCGCTGAATGCCCAGCTCGCGCATCAGCAGCTCCGAGTGCCGGGCCTCCAGCGCGTAGACGCAAAGAGGATTGGCGTCCGATCGGTAGATGAGACACTCCTCGGGCAAACGCGCAATCTCGGCTGCCAGCTCATCGGCCCGGGCGCCTTCGGCGATGGGCTCCTGCGCGGGAGCGTCAGGCTGCCCTGCGGGGCGCGACGGCTCGCTGCCGGCCAAAGATGCGGGCTGCGCTTTCGCGTCGCTCTTGTCCTTCGGAGGCATAGAAATCACCGGCCCGTGAGGCGTGCCCGGATAGCGCAGCAGCATCGTGCGCAAGCGCAGGTAGTCGGAGAGAGCCTGATCATCCTCCAGCAGGCGCATTTCTGAGGGCGAAATCGGCTTGCCGAGGTGAATGCTGTGGCGCATGCGCCCGTCGCGCTTGATCTCGCGCGCCAGCAGCCCGGAGCGCTTCTCCTTGGCCACCACGCTGACGAGCTGGAAGAGCGTCCCCGTGTGCCCTGAGATGTGCATCGGCACCACCGTTGCCCCTGTCTTGCGGATTAGCGACGCAATGTTTTTCTGCCAGGGGTCATCCACCACGCAGCCGTCGCGCCCCGACCACGTCGCCGCCGAACCGCTCGGAAAAACGAGCAGACAGTGCCCCCCCTTGAGCCACTTGAGAATCTCGCGCATGCCAGCCAGATTGGCGCGCGTCGCCTCCTCGCCGCCGTAGACATCTACCTTGATCTCGTAGGGACGCATGCCGCGCACGCAGTCCAGAAACTCGTTGACCACAATGCGGATGTCATCGCGCACGAGCATGGCAATGTCGCCGAACATCAGGCCGTCGGACATGCCGTGCGGATGATTGGCCACAATCACGCAGGGACCTTCACGGGGGATATTCTCCAGCCCCGTGAGATCGTAGTGCAGCTTGAGATAATGGCAGGCAAGTCGAAAGAAATTCTCGCTGCTGCCCGCATCCCAGTCATCTTCGATGCGTGCGTGTGCCTTGTTGAGGGCGTGAAAGCCCAGAAAGCGCTCGCCGAGGTTGATGAGCCAAGAGGGAAGTCGTTTGCCGCCCGGGACGTAGTCTCGCAGGTCTACCATTTTAGGTCTCATAGCAGGGGAAAAGGCTGACGGGAGCAAGGCGGCAGAGCCGACACTGTCCTGAAGTCAAGAGTAACACAGAGCGGGGCCGAGGTCAATTTCAAACCTTTCGTGCTGGGATTTCCGTTGCGAGAATCTGCAATTCTCGTCCAAACGCCTCTCGCAGCGGAGGCTCTTAGCCCCTTCTGTGAGCGGTGCCGTCACCTGCGACGCTGCGCAGCGCCAGCTCAAAGGCTCTGATCGTGCTCGACGGGTTGGCCAACCCCTTGCCGGCGATGGCGAAGGCCGTGCCGTGATCCGGGCTCACACGCAGGCGCGGCAGCCCGATGGTCGCGTTGACCGCCGTCTCAAAATCAATGAGCTTGAGCGGAATGAGAGCCTGGTCGTGGTAGGGAGCCAGCACAGCATCGTAGAGCCCGTTCGCCGCATCGCGGTAGACGCAGTCCGGCACACAGGGCCCCGAGAAGCGAGCCCAAGGCAGAGCCTCGCAGAGCTGCCGCACCGCCGGCTCAATCAGGCGGGGCTCTTCATCACCGAAGGCGCCGCCCTCGCCGTTGTGCGGGTTGAGCCCGGCGAGCGCCACGCGGGGCATCTCCACCCCCGTGCGCCGCAAAAAGCGCGCCAGCAGAGCCCCGATGCGCACCAGCTCCTCGGTTTTGAGCAGGCGGGGAACATCAGCCAGCGCCACGTGCGTCGTCGCCAGCGCCACCGTCAGGCGCTGGCCCGTCAGGCACATCGCGAAATCGCGCACCCCGAGCCGATTCGCGAAAAACTCCGTCTGCCCGGGGAAGGGGAAGCCCAAGTGATGCAGCCCCTCCTTGCAGATCGGCGCCGTCACCACCGCATCAATCGAACCCTCGCGCAGCGCCTCCGCCGCCAGCTCCAAGTGATCCCACGCCGCCTGAGCCGTCGCCTCAGTCGGCCGCCCCGGGCAGCAGTCCAAGTGACGGCCGATCAGGCGATACTCCGGCCCTCGGGGCAGAACCTCAAGCGCCTTGCGGATAATCTCGGGGCCGATGCCGGCCTGATCCCCGAGCGTGTAGCCGATAACAGGAGATGTCAGACTCATGATGCGGAGTGATGTGCGGGGGCAGAAGCTGATGCGGGAGCCGGAGCCGCCGACGGCAGGGCGGCATCCCCCGTCCTCTCCGCCGTCGCCCCGGGCTCGGTACCCGGCTGAGGCGCCCGATAGCTGCGCTGCTTGTTGATGTAGGCATCCTGCGTGTCCACCTTCTCAAAGCGCAGTTGAGAATTGACCGACACATGGTAGATGCCGGTGATGGCCAGACCGATGAGCGCCGGCACCATCAGCAGAATGCCCAAGCAGGTTCTCATGGCGTCATTTTAGCCTTCCCTCAGCCCCCTGTCAAGAAAACACACCCAACCGCTTGAGTTCCGCAGAGAGCGTTGTGCGCAGAGCTCTGGAGCCCGCTCCATGCTCCGGCGGGCCATCCGTCTCGCCATGCAGAGGTCATGGGAGCCGCCCGAAGCGGGTGAAGAGACTCCTATTTCGAGCGCAACGCACACAAAACTCCGACAGCTTTCGTCTACAACCGATAGTTATGCTCGACAAAGCTCGATGACTGTGATTCAATAAGCGCGCTGCGTGCCGCTCTGTGCGGCACCCCCTTCTCACACCATTCTCCTTCACGACCATGAAGTCCTACACCATCTTCCAGAAAGCCGACGACGAAACCGTCACCCAATTCCTCGACTGGATGCGCAACCAGGAGCGCGGCGTCTACCGCGCCGCCCTGCGCGAGCTGGGCGCCCTCAAGAAACTGCGCCCCCAGTTCATGCAGCAGAAACCTCTGACCGAGCAGTACGCTTGGATCCGCAAGATGCTCTGCTGGAAACCCGCCGAGACCATCGCCGACCACCTGCTGCAGGTCTGGCTCATCCGCAAGCACGAGCTCATGCTCATCAGCTTCCTCGACAAGCTCGGCATCGCCCACAACGGCCACGGCGTCGTCGACGTCCTGCCCGAGAAGCTCGACGCCGACAAACTCCGCGAAGCCGTCGATTATCTCTTCGCCAACTACCCCGCCGGCGCTGTCTCCATCTACCTGCACATGTTCCAGAACCAGACGGACGAAGGCTGGCCCGAGCTCGCCGACATCCTCGCGAACGACGAGCGCGTCACCATCAAGTAAGCCGACGGGAGCAAGCCGGCGAGCGTCGGCCCCGTGCCGCAGCACCTCCAACGCCGCACACCGGGCTGCACGCCGCGCCCTATGCCGACGCCGCCCCGCCCCACCTCGGGCCGGGCGGCGTCTCGCACACCGGGCTTCCCTCGGACTGTTCTCTGCCGACTCCGGTGCCTATCCACTTCCCGGTATCCATCTACTCCCACCAGCCACCCCGCCATGATCTCCGCCCCCCCCGACGACGAGCACTACATGCGCCTCGCCATGCGCGAAGCCGAAAAAGCCCGCGCCGTCGGCGAAGTCCCCTGCGGCTGCGTCATCGTGCGCAACGGCAGCGTCATCGCCCGCGGGTGGAATCAAGTCGAAACCCTCAAAGACGCCACAGCCCACGCCGAAATGCTCGCTCTGACCGCCGCTGAAGCCGCCGTCGGCGACTGGCGCCTCGAAGGCTGCACCGTCTACGTCACCAAAGAACCCTGTCCCATGTGCGCCGGCGCCCTCGTCCACTGCCGGCCCGATCGCGTCGTCTTCGGCATCCCGGACCCGAAAGGCGGCGCCTGCGGCGGCTGGATCAACCTGCTGGACTCCAACCCCCCGCTCAACCACCGCTGCGACGTGCAGGGCGGCGTGCTCGCCGACGCCTGCCTCGAGCAATTCCGCAGCTTCTTCCGCGCCGCCCGCGCCGCCGCAAAAGAGCGCAAACTTGCCGCCCGCGCCGCCGCCGAAGCCGCCGACCAACTCCCCCCCTCGCCCTCCGCAGAGAACTCGCCGGGCCAGCCCGCAAGCGCCACCGGCGGCCCCGACACCCTCGGCGGCCTCGCCCCTTCCGCCGGTCCCGCCGCCCACGGCTGAGCCCCGCCCGAAACCGTCCGCCCACCCCTCACCGCCATCCTCCCCATGACCCCCACCCTCGAGCTCTACTGCCACGCCGAGCGAGACTGGCTCAGCCCCGCCCTGCTCGACGCCTACCGAAGCGCCCTCAACGCCCTGCTGCCCGAGCTGCTGCAAGCCCCCCCCGGGCCCGACCACGTCCTCTCCGAACTCGACCACGTCGAACTGAGCATCGTCGACGACCCCACCATCGCCCGCGTGCACGCCGACTACCTCAACGACCCCGCCCCCACCGACGCCATCACCTTCCCCTACGGAGAAATCCTCGTCAGCTGCGACACCGCCGAGCGCTACGCCGCCGCCCACGGCCTCGAGCGCCGCGAAGAACTCTTCCGCTACCTCGTCCACGGCCTCACCCATCTTCAGGGCTACCTCGACGCAAGCGACAGCGAACGCGCCGCCCTCTTCGCCGTCCAAGAGCCCCTCGTCGCACGCTACTGCCCGAAATAAAACTTGCCAAGCCCCGCGCACCCTGTTACAATCGCCCCGCGGCGCGCCCGGCGCCCCGCACAACGCTCCGGTAGCTCAGTTGGATAGAGCACGAGCCTTCTAAGCTTGGGGTCCCGCGTTCGAGCCGCGGCCGGAGTGCTCAACCTTGCCCCTGCATTGCAGGCCCCGAGCCTGCTGCCTGTGAGAGACTGCTGCCCCTATCCCGGGGCAGCAGTCTCTCTCTCCTTCATCAGCCGCGCTCCCATCCCAACAATCGGCTGTCAATAAGAGACCAACGGAGCCATCGCCGCTCCCGTCGGCCTAAACGTTTCGACGTCGGGCAACGATCCCGACATCGCTCTCTCTCCCGCGCAAGAGCCTTCGCCCTAAAATGATTGTTAATGAATCAACAGGAGAAAGCGCAGAAAACACACCCGGGCCCGGCGATTTGCCTTGACATGCCCTCTGCCATACATTACCCTGCTCATCGTGATGCTGCCGAGACGAGAGACGGCGCATTCCACCGGATCCCCACCCCCGCCTAACATCATGAAAATCTGCCTTCCCCTCCCCCTGCGGCGCGCCCTTCTGGCCGCCCTCTGCCTCAGCCTCCCTGCCCTCGGTACCCTCGCCACCGCCACCCTCGGCGCCCTTGCGCTGAGCAGCAGCGCACTCGCCGCAGGAGAAGACGGCAACCCCTATTACGACCAAGCCTCCAACACCCTCTACGCCAACAGTAACAGCATCACCATCGGCACCGCAGAGAGTGGCGGCTACCAATACAGCTACGAGGGAGGCTCCACCACTGAGGTTAGCGCCACGGGCCTCAACATCACCGCCGGACCGGAAATCGGCAAGCTCCCCACTGCTGCCACCACCATCACCATCACCGGCGGCAGCTACGGCAACATCAGCTTCACCCGCAACAGCGATGGCCCGGTAAGCGGCACCCTCGGCACGGCAGACGCCCCCCTCGATCTGAACCTCAACATCAGCGGAGACACCAGCATCAGCACCTTCGGCGAGAAACTCGGCCTCCTGGGCTACTCCGGGCAAAAAGCCGGCAACGTCACCATCTACGGCAACATCGGCGTGAGCATCAACGGCAATGAAGGCAGCCAGTTCGGCGGCCTCAGCCTCACCGGGCAATCCAACTATGAAAAAGCCATCACCGTCAACGGCAACATCCAAGCCGACATCCTCACCGGAACCTACGGCCTCTGCGACGGCGGAACGAACTCCCTCACCTCCGGCCTCAAAGGCCCCGCGATCAACGGCAACATCACCTTCAACCTCGGCAAAGAAGGCACAAACGGCCCCAGCTTTGAAGGCTACGTCGTCGGCGGCCCTGCCACCGTCACCGGGGCGCTGGGCAGCGTCAAAGGCGACATCACCCTCAACATCAACAGCGGCACCTACAACGGCATCGCCGGCAACGGCCATGGCAGCCTCACCGGCAACGTCACCATCAACCTCAACGGCGGCACCTACAACGGAGACATCATCGGCTCCCTCGCCACAAGCGGCAGCCACACCGGCAGCTACACCGTGAACTACCACGGCGGCAGCTTCGGCGCCACCGGCATTATCCGCAACACCAAAGGATCTTCGTTCTCCGAGGGTTCCAACCTCAACGTCTACGGCAGACTCGCCACAAAAAACGCCGAAATCCAGTACTTCGGTAGCAGCACCGTCAAAGAAGGCGGCACCCTCACCATCGACACCACCATCGACAGCTACGCCAAAACCCTCAGCGTTGAAAACGGCGGCAGCCTCAGCCTCGCCACCGGCGGCAGCCTCGTCGTGGCAGATAAGGGTAGCCTGAGCTTCGCCGAAGGCAGCACCCTCACCCTGAGCGGAGAAAAAGCCCTGAGCCTCAGCAGCGGCTCGAGCCTCAGCATCGGAGGTCTGACCAACATCAACGTGCAGAGTTTCGCCACTGAAGGCAACACCTACACCCTCATCAGCTGGGCAGAAGGCACCACCATCACCGGCCTTGATGACAGCACCCTCGGCAACCTCAACTTCATCCTCGGGCAAGACCTCATCGGCACCGGCAGCATCGTCAACAACAGCCTGCAAGTCACCGTCTCCCGAGACCTCGGCGTCTACTGGGTCAGCGGAGGCAACAACATCTGGAGCGATGGCGCCAGCAGCAACTTCGCCAACAGCTCCGGCGGTGCCGCCGGCAGCGCCACCTTTGAAAACGGCACCAACGTCAAATTCAGCGCCGGGCAGAGCAACCCCATCCTGCAAGGAGAGCTCGTCGTCGGCACCCTCACCCTGCTTGACAACGCCGAGGTCGCCCTCACCGTGGAAGCAGGCCAGAAAGCCAGCCTCACCGCCAACAACATCAGCCTCGGCAGCGGCGCCACCCTCAGCAAAGAAGGAGCCGGTGAACTCGCCGTCAGCCAGAACATCCTCAGCCAAGCCTTCAGCCTCAACGAAGGCACCCTCAGCCTCACCGCTGCCCTCAGCGGCAGCGCCGACTTCAGCCAACTGAGCGCCGCTGACGGCACCACCCTCGCCGTCAGCGCCGGCGAAGGCAGCGACAACAGCCTCACCCTCGGCAACGGCTTCAAGGGCGGCCTCCACCTCACCGGCGGCACCCTCAGCACCGCCTACGCGCAGGACCGCCGCTACAACATCGACAGCGGCGCCACCCTCAAGCTCAGCGGGTATGACAACAGCCTCGCCGCCACCCTCAGCGGCTCCGGCACCGTCGCCCTCGAACTGAACGGCACCGACGGCGGCAGCAACCTCAAGCTCGACACCTGGAGCGGCACCATCGAACTGAGCGGCAGCGCCGGGAACCTTGACCTCAGCCAATTCGGCAACGCAAACTCCACCATCGACCTCAACGGTCTCAGCTCCTCCATCGCGACCAGCAGCATTGCCTCAGACCTCGTCCTGAGCGGCAGCGGCTGGACCCTCGGCAACCTCGGCAGCGACACCGAGCTGAGCCTGAGCGGCAGCCTCAGCGGCAGCGGCGCCCTGAGCGTCGACACCGGCACCCACAACCTGCAACTCAAGCTCAGCGGTGACACCACCGGCTACAGCGGCGCCATCAGCAACAGCGGCAGCGGCACCCTCACCCTCGCCGTCACCAACAGCGGTGACACCAAGCTCGCGGGTACCCTGAGCGGCAACATCGCCCTCAGCAAGCAAGGCAGCGGCACCCTCACCCTCACCCAAGGCGGCAACTACAGCGGCGGCGTCAGCATCACCGGCGGCACCCTCATCAGCCAGAGCAACGGCGCCCTCGGCACCGGCAACGTCAGCGTCGCCACCGACTGCACCCTGCAAATCGTCGGCGCCCAGAGCATCGGCGGAGATCTCACCCTCGGCAACGGCGCCACCCTCGTCCTCGGCGGCGTCGGCGACAGCGCCCTGAGCATCAGCGGCAACCTCAGCGGCAGCAACTACGTGCTCGACGCCACCGGCCTCACCCTCCAGCCCGGCACCAGCAGCATCGTGCTCCGCGTCAACGGCAGCATCGAGAGCACCGACACCGGCACCATCACCCTCAAAGCCCCCGATAGCGGCTACAGCCTCGTGTGGAACAACAAAGGCCAGCTCGTCCTCGTCGGCGACAGCAGCCAGGCCAACCCCCTGAGCCGGAGCGCCACCAGCCATAACGGCATCACCGGCGGCACCCTCATCGACCAAGCAGAAGCCGCCCTCAACCCCGCCGTCAATGACCCCGACGGCGAGCTCGCCGCCGTCATCACCAGCCTGCGCGAGCAACTCGCCGACGGAGACCTCAGCGGCCTTGATCGCAACCTCGCCGCCATCTCCGGCGCCTCCGCCACCGGCATGGGCATCGCCCTCTCCGGCGACCTGCGCCGCCAGCTCAACGGCATCCGCAACCGCATGAGCAACATGGGTGTGAGCGACCAATACATCAACCCCGACATGCCCTACTTCAACGCCTGGATCAACGCCGAAGCCAACTTCCGCACCCTTGATGCAGACGGCACCAACAGCGGCTACGAATACAACAGCTGGGGCGGCACCGTCGGAGCCGACGTCGACATCAACACCAGCCTCACCTGCGGCCTCGCCTTCACCGCCATGTACGGCGACTACAGCTCCCGCAGCAGCGACAGCGCCGACGGCGACCTCGACACCTGGTACCTCACCGCCTTCGCCCGCTACAGCTCCAGCGCCTGGACGCACAGCCTGATCGCCACCTTCGGCATCGCCGACACCTCCCTCACCCGCCACGTCACCATCGGCGGCAAAACCTACACCATGAGCGGAGACACGGACGGCTACGGCCTCGGCCTCATGTATGAAGTCGGCTACACCATCCCGATGAACGAAGAAGGCAGCACCTGCCTGCAGCCCATCTTCAACATCAGCTATACCCACAGCACCCTCGACGCCTACAGCGAGAGCGGCAGCGACCTCGCCCTGCGCTTCGGCGACCAGAGCATCAACACCCTCACCCTCGGCGTCGGCCTGCGCGCCCAGACCCTCATCGGCGAAAACGTCTACAACCGCAGCTCACTGCTCGAAGGGCGCCTGCTGGCCACCTTTGACGTCGGCGACCGCCGCAGCAGCACCGCCGCCGGCCTCGCCCTGCTGCCCGGCAGCGCCGGCAACATCCACTCCGCCGAACTCAGCGTCTGCGGATTTGAAGCCGGCGTCGGCCTCAGCGTCCCGCTTGGCCAGAACAGCGGCAACCTCTTCATCGACGGCTCCGTCGAACTGCGCGCCGACTACCACAACCTCAACGCAACCGTTGGCTGGCGCATCAACTTCTGAGCCCGCCGCCGAGAGCCGCACGGAGGCTCTGCGTTCATCCCGCGGCCCATCCCACGGCCCCCGCCCTCGCTCCGCGACGGCGGGGACCTTTTTTATCAGACCACGTTGCAATCACGAGGATGCGGATAAGGCATGCGCCGGCCCCGCCGCGCCGAGCTTCCACGCAGTGAAAACCACGTGAAAAAAAGCAACTGTGATTTACGAAAAGAAAGGTTGACACCATATTCTCCCCGTTATAGAATTCGATATGCTCATCTTTATAGACGAAACATTCCGTAAGGCTCAGACCAAAAAAGGCGGAGAAGTAGATTTCGGAGCGCTTTGCGGCGTTGGCATACCCATAGAAATCTACACAAAAATCGCAACCGCCGTATTCAAGGCAAAGCTCAATGCTCTCGGCAAGAACTATGCGGAAAAAAGTGAGCTGAAAGGAAAGAAACTACTGTCACCCAGAACCTTCCGTCGCCTCAAACAGCATCCTGAGGAAGAAACTAAAAATCTGAATTTTGTCGAAACCCTGGTTCGCATTCTGGAAAGAAACAAACTCCCCGTTTTCGGCTGCGTTTGCTTTGATCAAGAAGCCTACAAATTCACCAGCGATAAAGACACAGCCCTGGCCGGCACATTCAAAAGCCTTTGCGAACGCATCAATATGTACATGAAGCGTGAACATCCGAACCAGAAAGCCATCATCGTCTTTGACAGTCAAGATGAGGGAACGAATGAACGGAATGCGCGGGCCGTGACCAACTACCTCGTTCGCAGCAAGACCGGCAACAACATGCGAAGCTCACTTCTTGAAATCCCTCTCTTTGCCATCTCTCAAGCAAATAACATAGGCTTGCAACTGGCCGACATTGTCACCACAATCATAGGCCTGTATGCAGCGGGAGAACCCGGCATCAAGGAGCTGTACGCGCACCTCCACCGCCTCTTCTACACGTGGAAAGACAACTACGGGCGAGCCATGAGCACACTGCGCTGGATTGACCCTCAGAAGCTCAGCGCACATTGAAAAGAAAAACGCAGCCCCCGAGTTTCTGCGGCACAGGCTCTCGCCTCTTGGTGAGACCTCGACACGAGACGCAAAAAAAGACGTTGGCCTTGGGCTTCCCCAGACGCTTGCCCTTGCCGGACAAACCTCCAGCGTCGCACCCATTATATAGCTGTCTCGGCGAATGTCAAGATAAATTTTGACTGCGGACCAATGTCCAAGCGAATTGCCCCAAAAACCCTCATCGGCGAAAACATCTATAACCGCAGCTCCCTGCTCGAAGGCCGCCTGCTGGCCAAATTCGACCTCGGCGATCGGCACAGCAGCCTGAGCAGCAGCCTCGCCATGCTGCCCGGCTCCGGCGGCCGCATCCGCTCGGCTGAATACGGCGTCTGCGGCGTCGAAGCCGGCGTCGGCCTCAGCGTGCCGCTCGGCCGGAGCAGCGGCAAGCTCTTCGTCGATGGCTCCGTCGAACTGCGCGCCGACTCCAGCAACCTCAACGCCACCGTCGGTTGGCGCATCAACTTCTGAGGCCCCGCCGGCGAGAGCCGCGTCCCGCCCTGCGCAGCCTCGGTGCCCGACGGACTCAGTCCTGCCCACCCCTCGGCCCCCGCCCTCGCTCCGCGACGGCGGGGGCCATTTTATCCGGGTGCGTTGCAATCCCGTCGACGCAGATAGGGCTTGTGCTGCCGCCCCCGGAGCTCCCCCGCGGCGGGGCAGGGAGGGAGCGAGGTCTCCAGAGTTCGCTGGTCGTCTCGCGCCTTCTCGACACAAAAAAGCGGGGCAGGCCGAAACCTGCCCCGCTCTTGATGCGGGATGAGAAAATCTCTCGTGGAAGACTCGCTTACTTGCGGCGGCGACGAGCGCAGAGACCGGCAAGAGCCAGCAGGCTCAGCGTGGCCGTCGTCGGCTCGGGGGTCGTCACCAGCGTCAGGTTCTCAAGCTGCACGACAGCTCCGCCTTTACCACCGTCTCTTGAGGCCGACAAGATAATTCCATAGGAGTCGTACTCTCCCGTGAGATCGAGTGCCATTTTAACGCCTGAAGCAAGGGTGCCAGTTGAAGTAGTGCAATCTACGGTTTGTGTCCAAGTCTTAGTCTCGCCGATGGATTCACCACTCTCGTTGTAGGCAATGAACTGAACGGTGACCTCAAAAGTATCCGATGTCGTTCCGCTCCATCCCGAACTTTTGACGCAATCAAAATTCAGGGAAACAGGCGTCGTGTTGCCGATCTGAGTCGCATCAATTTTCACTGCAGCAAAGACACCTGCAGTTCCGTTGATAGCCGCACCGCCTTGGAGGAAAATCGAACCTTGGCCCTCATCGGACAGGGTGACACCAGCAAAACCACTAGCGCTGGCGCTCGGGATGGATACGTGCCATACGCCTGAATTGTAGCCGAACACATCAGAAGCTGTGATTCCATTTGCGTTAGTGGCAGATGCAGCTTCTTGGAAGGCGCTGCCCGTCAAATCAATGACGTCCCCCATTGCTGCGGATGTCGCCGCCATGAGCGACAGAGTAATAAGTGTCTTTTTCATTGTTGTTCGTTGAGAGTTGTTTCGCGACGGAGGGAATTCTTCGATGAGATAGCCTCCCCACCGCACTGCTTGAGGCGAGTATACTCGAGCGGGAGGAGAGAGTCAAGAGGAATAGAGGTCGAGATTTATTTTTTCGTGCTCGCCGTCGTTGATGCAGAGAGAGCCCGGGAATCTCCTGCGGGCACCGATCGGGGCGAGGAAGGCGCGCGTCGGCATCGCGTGTCTGATAGGGTACAAGGGGCCTTGCGCTGCGCAAAGAAGAGCGGAGCAGGCCGAAACCTGCCCCGCCTTGATTCGGGATGAGAAAAGTCTCGTGTACTGTTGTCGCTTACTTGCGGCGGCGACGGGCGCAGAGGCCGGCGAGAGCCAGCAGGCTCAGCGTGGCCGTCGTCGGCTCGGGCGTGACCTGATAGCTGATGGAGCCGCCCTGCAGAGCGACATAGAAGCCGTCGGGCTCATTGGGCGCCTTAGCTGCGTCAATGGTGACTGTGACGGTGCTGTTGGCTCCGAGAGTGTACGAGCCGGTTGTGTTGACAGTCGTGGTCTGATACAGACTCGCCAGAGTGACATCCTCGCCACCGGAGAAACTCGTGGTGTCCAAGCTGACGCTGAAGGAGCCGTCTCGCCCCGTCGTGTCATTTTGTGGAAGAGCGGAAGCGTTGAAAGTGAGAACATTCAGGTTGAGACCGGTGATAATAACATCTTGACCCGAATTGTTGGTGAGGTCAAAAGTTATCTTCCAAGTGCCGCCTGTCCCGATATTAACATCCGGGGCAATATAAGTGCCACTCGGGGCAGCGGCGTTGTTATTACCCTGAAGAGTCTTGGTGCCGGTGACGTCGATCGCGGCGTTCTGAATGGAGAGCACGGAATCGGTCGCGCTGAGCCTAAGGGAGTTGAGGTCGTTGGTGGTTCCAAAGCTGAAGCCCACGGTTGTGTCTTCAGCTGCAAAGGCGGCGCTTCCCACGAACAGGGCGCCGATCAGGAATAGTGTCTTTTTCATAGAGGTACCTAAGGTGTAAGTTATCCTCTTTTCAGGATGGGTTGCCTATCAAACCTGCGCCATTGTAGCCCGTGCATGTGTGACTATCAAGCATAAAAAGCACAGAGAAGCAAAAAAACTCTCACCCCATCCGATCGGCTCTCCGCTTGCATGAGCCGCTGGTGGGAGAGCCTCTCCAGACTCTTCTGCGCAGGGTTGTTCCTGAGTTTGGGCTCGGGGAGGTTGCTTGGGTAGTGTCGACCGCGCGTATTTAAGTGGTGCAGCAGTCGAGAGGGCCTGCGGATGGTCCTCTGGCCGAGGCGCCGCCGCAACGTGCCATCGGCTCACGCGGGAGAGTGATCAAACAACACCCCGGTCGCTTGTGCGGCCGGGGTGTTGAAGAAGAGCGATGCTCTGTGGCGTGGTGCGCTTACTTGCGGCGGCGACGAGCGCAGAGGCCGGCCAGAGCCAGCAGGCTCAACGTGGCCGTCGTCGGCTCGGGGGTGACGCTCACGGCGACGCTGACGTTGGGCATGTAAGAGCTCTCCCAAGTATCGAGACCGTTGCCTTTGTACGTTCCATCGCCGGTAGGAAGCGTGCCCCCGGTGATGTTTGCAACGTTAAGCCCGAACTGATGGGCAACGCTTTTGTACCCTTCGAAGGTCGCGAGCGTTGTTGTATCATTGCTCGTCACGAAGAGATACTGGTACTGCTCGTTCGGGACGAGCGTGACATCAGTGAAGGTGAAGGTGTTCGAGCCGTTCACATTGCCGTTGGTGGCGACATTGTCGGAGACGCCAACGAAGGTGCCGGTTGTGTAGTCTTCGGAATACAGGTAGACGGCCAAGTAGACGCTTCCGGACGTCTGATCGCCACTGGTGCGATTATTGATGGTGACGCTGTCGAGCACGACGCTGCTCAGAGTGCCGAGGTTGGTCTCGGTGGCGTCGAGGAAGCTGTCGGTCAGCGCCATCGTCCAGCCGTTGTAGTTGCCGTCACCTGACGCGTAACCGGATTTAAGCCCGATGGTGTAGTCACTTGTTTGCTCGGCGGTGTCTTGCGCCATGACGGCCGGGGCGGCCAGGGCGGCGATGAGGGCCGAGGTGATGAGAGTTCTTTTCATGAGTTTGGGATGAGTGTTCGCGTTAGCAAGGGGAGCCGCAGAGTGCGACGCTGATGCCTCGCACGGGTTTATCTTACTCTAAGCGGCATCAATGTCAAGGGTAAAATGGTGGTATTTTCTTTTTTCTAACGCAATGATAGTTTGTTGTCGCTATGTGGTAGGCGGTGTGCCCTTGCTCGCTCACGCTCGGCGGAGAAAATTCGGTGCGGAGCTCGCGGCGCCGGGTGCCGGAAGGGTGCTTGCGGGCTTTCCGCGGGGGCGGCTTCGGGCGGCTTGTCCTTGTGACGCGATACGGGCTTGATTTTTGGCGCGCTTGCGCTATAATCGTGCGCGTTATGTCCGATAAAACAATTGTCTTTGCCCCCCGCGGCAGTTACAAGGAGGTTGAGAAGAGCATGCTGCTCATGCCGAAGTTTGATGAGAAGGGTCTTATTCCGGCTATGGCTGTGGATTACCGCACGAAGGAGCCGCTCATGCTCGCCTATATGAATGAGGAGTCTCTCAAGATGACGCTTGCAATCGGTGAGGCTGTGTATTACTCTCGCTCGCGCCAGGAGATTTGGCACAAGGGCCTGACTTCCGGCCACATTCAGAAGGTGCATCAGATTCTCATTGACTGCGATCAGGATGCTCTCGTGCTGCTGGTCGATCAGGTGGGCGCCGGTGCTTGCCACACGGGCCATCACTCCTGCTTCTTCCGCTCGGTGCCCTTCGGCGATGCGGTGCGCGACGGTGAGCCCGTGGCGCTCGAGGCGGCCGATGAGGGTTGCTGCTTTGATGCCGAGGCTGTTTACGGCAAGAAGTGAGTTTTTTACGCGCGCAGGGGCGAGGCTCTTCGGCTCGAGGGCCGGGGGGCTCGCCTCTGCCGAGGTTCCGCTGAGGGGGCTTCGGTTTTCACGTCCTTCTCTCCTGTTCTTTTTCCCGTTCTTTTCCCTCTGCCTTTTTTCTCCCTTTCCCTGCTGTGCTGATATGAAAGCTTTTCCCTTTTGCTGTCTGCTGCCGCTTGCCGCGCTGTCGCTGACGATGTGCGAGCAGAATGATAATGATTTGATGCCTGCGGGTATGGTGCAGCCTCGCGATGCGGAGGCGGAGCGCTTGTATGCGGAGGCGGAGGCTCTGGCCCGCTCGGGCAAGTTGGATGATGCGATCTCTAAGCTCGATGTGGTGGTGACGCAGCACACGCTGTCGACGGTGGCGCCGCGGGCGCGCCTGCTGCTCGGTGATCTGTATGAGCGCGACGGCGATTATCGCCAGGCGTTCAAGGAGTATCAGAAGCTCATTGAGCGCTATCACAGCAGTTCGCTCTATGAGGATGCGCTCAACCGCCAGTTGCAGATGGCGATGAAGGCGGTGAACGGTGAGATGAAGACGGATGTGGCTTGGGGCCTCTGGAAGACGGATATGGAGGCTTCTGTGGTGGAGGAGTGGTTGCAGAGTATTGCGGCGAATGCGCCTTACAGTGATATGGCGTCGACGGCTCTGGCGGCGCTGGCGAAGTTTCAACTGACGCGGCTGAATGAGCCGGCGCGCGCGCGCGCGACGTATCAGACGCTGGTGCAGCGCTACCCGAACAGTCCGATGGTGCCGGCGGCTCAGCTGATGGTGGCTCAGCTTTGGGCTTCGGAGGGGACGCGCGGCAATAATAATTTGGTGTATCTTTCGAAGGCTCAGGAGGCTTATGAGGAGTTTTTGCTGCGCTTCCCGAATGATCGCCGCGCGGGGCTGGCTCGCCAAAAGGTGGGCGAAATGCGCGCTCTGCTGGTGGAGCAGGAGCTGGAGACGGGGCGCTATTATCTGGAGCGCGCGCATTTGTATTCTGCCGCGGCGCAGTGCTTCCGCAATGTGCAGGCGCAGGCGTCGGTGAATCCGGAGGCAGCCCGCGAGGCGAAGGTGCTTTATGAGCGGGCGGCGCAGTTGGCGGCTCGCGAGGCGCGAGGCTGAGGGGTTGCGGCGCCGTAAGTGTCCTTTTGTTGCGTTATGAAGGCTTTTTCGGTTCTCGGTGCGGCTGTGTTGCTGGGGCTCGCGTCGGCGGGCTTGGGCGGCTGCGGCTATCATGTGGGCGGGGTGAAACCGGCGGCGCTGAGCCGGATGGATTCGTTCTGCGTGGAGATGTTCACGAATACGACGACGCAGCCGCAGGTGTCGATGCAGTTGACGTCGGCGCTGACGGATGCGTTGCAGAGTGACGGGACGTATCGCTTGGTGCGCCGCGGTGCGGCGGATTTTGTGGTGTCGGGGCAGGTGGTGTCGATTACGCCGGTTTCTCTGACGACGGATTGGCGCGATACGTATCGGAGTTCGGAGATTGGTCTTCTGCTGAAGGTGCGTTATGTGGTGCGCGATGGTAAGTCGGGTGAGGAGTTGACGTCGGGGGTGTTTACGACGGAGAGTAGTTATTTTAATCAGGATGGTGTTAATGTGCAGAATGCCCGTATCAATGCGCTTTCTTATGCGGCTCGGCAGGCGGCTGATGAGATTGCGGCTCGCTTGACTTCTCCATGATTGATTATCCCGTGAGTTTTGTGGGGTTGCCGATCGGTAACCGCGAGGATGTTACGCGCCGTGCTCTGGCCGTGCTGGAGTCTGTTGACTGTGTTTGCTGCGAGGATACGCGCAATACGGGGATGCTGCTGGCGCATTACGGTATCCGCAAGCCTTTGCTGAGTTTGCATGAGCACAATGAGTTGCAGCGTGCGCCGGAGGTGGCTTCCCGTGCTCAGGCGGGGGAGCGTTTCGCGGTGGTGACGGATGCGGGGATGCCGGGGGTGAGTGATCCGGGGTATCGCTTGATTCAGGAGTTGAAGGGGCGCGGGGTGCCGTTTACGGTGCTGCCGGGGCCTTCGGCTGTGGTGACGGCTCTGGTGGGGTCGGGCTTGCCGAGTGATGCGTTTTTTTTCGGCGGTTTTTTGCCGGTGAAGTCGGGGCGGCGTTCGCAGGTGTTGCAGCAGGCGCTGGCGGCTTCGTATACGAGTATTTTTTATGAGTCTCCGTTCCGTATTCTGAAGTCGGTGCAGGAGGTGGCTCGCTTGGATCCGCAGGCTCCGATTTGTGTGGCGCGTGAGTTGACGAAGGTGTTTGAGACGTATCACCGCGGCTCGGCGGAGCAGTTGGCTGAGGAGTTTCGCCAACATCCGCCGAAGGGTGAGATGGTGCTGCTGATCGGCGGGGTGAATGCGCCGCGTGCGGCGGCTCTGTCTCCGACTGAGGGGGCTGAGGGGGCGCAGGGCTGAGGCTTTGCGCCCGGCTTTTTCTCGCCGCGGTGGTGCCGGCTCGTTGGTGTCGGCGGGGGCTTGCCGTGTGCTCGGCAGGCTGCCGCTTGGTTCAGGGGGCTGCCGGGGGCTTGCCGGCTTCGGGTTTCGTCGGGGCGCTTGTGGCTTCGGTGGCGGGGCGCAGTTCGAGGAAGCCGCTGGCGGGGTCGATGCGCAGGGGGATGAGTTCGACGCGGCTGCCGGGGAGGATGCGGCGGCCGTCGGTGCTGCTCCAGCTGCTGTTGTGGCGTTCGTAATACCAGTGGGTGTTTTCCGGCAGCTCGGCGCCGGAGACGAAGCCTTTGAGGTGCAGCTCGGGCAGCTCGACGGCGAGGCCCTGCGGCCAGGCGTCGGTGACGATGGCTGATAGTTGGCAGGGGCTGTCGGTGCTGCATTGCAGGCTGAGGTATTCGATGAGTTTGAGGCGTTGGGCTTCTTGCTCGGCGGCGGCGGAGTTGCGCTCGGTTTCAGAGAGGTGGTCGGCGAGGTTGTTGAGGGTGGCGGGGCCGGGTAGGGTGGGGGCGTTTTCTTTGTTGATGAGGTGGCTGAGGCTGCGGTGGACGATGAGGTCGGCGTAGCGGCGGATGGGGCTGGTGAAGTGGCAGTAGTCGCCTTTGGCGAGGCCGTAGTGCCCGAGGGCTTTGGGGGAGTAGCGGGCGCGCATCATGGAGCGCAGCAGGGCGAGGCTGAGGAGTTGCTCGTTTGGGTGCCCGGCGATGGTGGCCATGGCGCGCCGCAGTTCGTCGCGCACGGTGAGGTCGCCGGCGTTGATGCCGTAGCTGCGCAGGGTGTGGGCGAGGTCGTTGAGTTTGGTGGGGTCGGGGGCTTCGTGGATGCGGTAGAGGGTGGGCAGGAGGGCGGCTTTGAGGGCGCGGGCGATTTGCTCGTTGGCGGCGAGCATGAATTCTTCAATGAGGCTGTGGGCTGCGTCGCTGCGGCTGCTGTGGAGGGCGATGGGGTGGCCGTGGGTGTCGAGTTCGAGTTCGAGTTGCGGTAGTTGGAGGTCGAGTGCCCCGGCTTTCATGCGGCGGGCGCGCAGCAGCTCGGCGAGTTCGCGGGCGTCGCGCAGCATGGTGTCGACTTCGGCGTCTCCGCTGCTGCCGCGGTTTTCGAGGATGTCGAGGGCCTGCGGGTAGCTGAGGCGCCGCCGCGAGCGGATGAGAGCGTCGCGGAAGTCGGTGTGCGTGATGTTGCCGGCGCGGTCGAGGCGCATGAGGCAGAGTTTGGTGAGGCGCTCTTCGCCTTGCACGAGGGAGCAGATGCCGTCGCAGAGCCGCGGGGGGAGCATGGGCAGGACGCGGTCGGGCAGATAGGTGGAGTTGCCGCGCTGGGCGGCTTCGAGGTCGAGGGCGCTGCCGGGGCGCACGTAGTGGCTGACGTCGGCGATGTGGACGGCGAGTTCCCAGCTGCTGCCGTGGCGCTGCACGGAGATGGCGTCGTCGTAGTCGCGCGCGCCGGCGGGGTCGATGGTGAAGACGCAGTGCTGCCGCCAGTCGTCTCGCCCGATGCGTTCGTTGCTGCATACGCTGTCGGGCAGGCGGGTGGTTTCGTCGAGCACGGGGGCGGGGAATTCGCTGCGCAGGCCGTGGCGGCGCATGACGCTGAGCATGTCGACGCCTTCGTCTTCCGGCCAGCCGAGGATTTCTTCGATGCGGCCGGTGGCTTCGTTTTGTGCAAGGGGGTAGCTGAGGGGCTGCACGACGATGCTCATGCCGGCGAGTAGGCCGGGGGGTGGGGGCTCGGTGATTCGTACGTGTTCGGGGCTGCTGTGGCCGTCGCCGATGAGGCTGCCGTAGCGCCCGCCTTCGGGGCGGTAGGTGCCTACCCAGCTGCCGGAGCGTCGCTCGAGGATGTCGTCGATGCGGGCTTCGGCTTGCAGGTCGGCGGCTTGGGGGCGGCCGCGGTGGTGCCGGCGGTAGGCGCGCGGGGCGTTGTGCCGCACGGTGGCGAGCACGAGGTCGCCGTCCATGGCGCCGTGGTGCCGGTGGCGCTCGACGGGCAGTTCGATGAGGCCGCCTTCGGGGGCGAGGGGGCGCAGGGCTTCCTGGCCGTCGGCGTCGGGGACGAAGAGGTATTTGCCGTGGGGCAGGGCGCGCACGCGCCCGCGCAGGGGGGCGGGGGCGGCGTCTCGCAGTTTGTAGCAGGCGCGGCGCAGGCGCACAAGTTCGCCGCGTTCTTCACCGTCGCGCAGCAGGCGGCGCAGCTCGGCGCGCTCGCTGCCTTGTAGGTCGAGGGCGCGGGCGAGGGCCGAGGCGTCCAGCGGTCGGTAGTGCGGGGCGCGCAGCAGGGCAAGCAGGCGTTCCCTGAGCGGGGTGTCCATGGGGGATGGGGCGTGTCCGGCGTCAGGGGGCGATTAGGCCGGTTTCTCGGCTCTGTCGGTGGTTTCCTCGGATTTGGCGGGGGCTTCGAGTTCCGGCGCATTCTGGGAGGCTGCGGAGCTGTCCTCGTGCGCTTTCTCCTCGGCGGGCTTGCTCTCGCCGCGGCTGCTCTTGCTGTTCGCGGGGGCTTTCGCGCCGTCGGCTTGGGTGGGGCCATCGATCTCCGGGGCGTTTTGTGAGGCCATGTTTTCGTCTTCGACGCCGGTTTCAATGCGGTAGAAGAGGGCGCGGACGACGGAGGTGTTGTTGACGAGGTCGCTGATGTCTTGGTTGCTGTATTTATCCGAGGTGTAGAAGCGCACGAGCCGCGCGATCTTCTGGGCCCAGAATTGGAGGTTTTTGTCGGCCTGCCCTTCGCTGTTGTAGGCTTCGGATTTGTAGAGGCGCGTGGTGGCGCGGTTCGAGTCCTTCATGGCGTAGAGCAGCTCGCCGGTGCGGTTGTTGCGGATGGTGAACTCGATGCAGATGTCGCCGTTGGTGAATTTGCCGGCGATGGTGCCGGTGCCGGGGATGGGGGAGAAGAAGCTGCCGACGAAAAAGATCCACCGCAGCACCGGGCGCTGCGGGCGGAGGGAGACGACGGCCATGTCCATGCGGAAGTCGGCCTTGGAGGGGTCGGTGGTGATTTTCCAGCGGGTGTGGTTGGCTTTGTTGGCTTCGTCGAGGACGCGCGTCAGGTACGCGACCATGTAGTCGTGCATCTGCGGAACGAGCAGGGCGCTGAGCTCGGGCTCGTCCTCTTTGACGAGGCTGATGTCAAGGGGGGCGATGTAGACGTAGCCGGATTTCTTGTCTTTGAAGACGGGCCCTTTGCCCCAGGACCACCAGCCGTCGATCGGCACTTTAATGGAGTGCTTGAGTTCAACGTCGTAGAGCCCGCTCTCGGATTCCAGCGAGGATCCGCAGGAGGTGAGAAGCAGCGCTGCCAGTGCCAGGGTTGCCGGGGTGGTGTACTTCACGCGCTTAGTGTATCGCAGAGAGGGGAAAATGACAAGGAAAAAGAGCGCTGCGGAAGCTTGGCGATCTAAATGGCAGGGATGTGATAACACGCATTTCGCGGCTTTCTCACACGATGTCTGCGTGGCCGCTGGTGAGGCTGTGCGCCGTCGGTGCGGCGGGTGGTGCGGCGTGTGGTGCGGCGGCGGAAGGGATGGTCGAGCGGGGATGCGGTGGTTTTTCGGGAAACAAAACACTTTTTCCTTGCCAAGCCTCATTCCTGCCATTAGAATGGGGATGCAAAGAAATTATGACGGACTCCTGCCTGACCCACCATACGTTCCCCGATTGTCTCTGGATTCGCTGCGCGAGTCGGGGCAGTTTTGTCAACAGCCCGGCGCTCAAGTCGCTCGCGGACAAATACCTCGAACAGGGAGGGCAGAATGTTGTCATTGATCTGGAGAAGTGCTCGGGGGTCGATTCGACTTTCATGGGGACGATGGCGGGCCTCGCCAACCGCTGCATGAGCAAGGGCGGGGCGCTTCAGGTGGCGACGCCGACGGATCGCACGCGCCAGGCGATGGAGAGTCTCGGGCTTGATATGCTGATTGATATTGACCCGCCGGAGGCTTTCTGGCGCTCGGATCTCGAGGATCGCCGCCGCGTGCTCGCGGAGGATGAGCACAGTGCGGAGGGAACGGGCGGCGCGCCGATGTCTGAGGTGGCCCGCACGCGCCACGTGCTGGAGGCTCACAATACGCTGCGCTCGATGAATCACAAGAATGCGGAGACTTTCGGCTATGTCTGTGAGACGCTTGAGGAGGATCTCATGCGCCACAGCGAGTCCTGAGTTCGCCGGCCGGTGCCCGGCGGAGGGGGCTCTCTTTCGCGGGCGAGCGTTGCCATGAAATGTCCCGAGCGCGCAGACCTGGCTGCGGCGTATGCCGCGATGTATGACGGGCTGCGGCATGAGGCTGCTTTCTCGGCGGCTGAGGCTGAGGCGTTGCCTTCTGCGCCCGGTGCTGATGAGCTGCTGTGCAGCTGGATGTCGGGGGAGCTGGGCTGTGCGGGTGAGACGCTGCACCACGGTTCGCTGAGGGTGTTTGATTTCGGTGTGTGGAATCGGGCGGAGGGGCCTGATTGCTTGGGTGCTGAGCTGGAGTTGGATGGCCGCCGACTGCGGGGTGATGTGGTGCTGACGCGGCGTGCGGAGGATTGGGAGGAGCGGGGCTGCGGCTGCGATGCGGCTTTTGAGGGTGTTGCGCTTCATGTGGTGGCGGAGCCGCCGCCGCCGGGTTGGTTTACGCGCAATCTGCGCCACGCGGAGGTGCCGCTGCTGGTGCTCGATGAGCTTGAGCTGCGCCGCGCGCTGGGGTATCCGTCGCCTTGGTCGGTGGAGGGGCTCGACTGCGGGCCGGCCCCGCTTCGCGGGCTGTCGGGCGGGCAGGTCAGGGCTTTGCTGCTGGCGGCTGCGGCGCGCCGGATGCAGCTGCGACGGGGGCTTTTTCGCCGCCGAGCGGAGCGCTTGGGGGAGGATCAGGCTTGGTTTGAGTGCTGGGCGGAGACGCTGGGCTATCGCGTGAACAAGCTGGCGATGCGCATGCTGGCGCGCCGTGCTCCGCTGCATGAGCTGGAAAAGCTGGGCGATGATGCGGAGGCGGTGCTCTTCGGCACGGCGGGGTTTCTGGAGGCGGTGCTGCCGGAGCGCGCGGGTGAGGAGGCGCGCGCGTATCACCGCCGCGTTTGGGATGGCTGGTGGCCGCGGAGCGAGCGTTATCGGCTGGCGGATTCACGGAGCCTTCTCTGGATGTTTTCGTCGGTGCGCCCTCTCAATCACCCGCATCGCCGCGTGGCGGCGCTGGCGGTGACGGCGGCTCGCTGGGCAGAGCTGCGCCCGCTGATGACGGCTGAGCAGGCTCCGGCGCTGCTGGGCAAGCTTGCGGGGCTGCGGCACGATTACTGGAGCCGCCATTGCAGCCTGCCCTCAGAGACGCTGAAGTCGGCCTTTGCTCTGGTGGGTCGCGAGCGCATCAAGGATTTTATCGTCAATCACGTCTGCGTGCAGGATGACTCGGAGGCGTCGTGGCGGATGTATTTGCGCCTGCGGGTGCACAGTGTGCCGACGCGGGTGCAGCGCGCGGCGCAGGCGCTGCTGGGGGATCGCGCGGATTTGCCCGAGCTGCTGCGCCATTGTTACGCGCAGCAGGGGCTGCTGCAATTGGATGATGACTTCGGCCGGGCGTCTACCGGGGCTTCGGGGCGCTTTCCGTCGGCGCTGGCGGGCTGGCGGCTTAGTCTCTGAGGCCTGTCTCTGAGGCCTGTCTCTGAGGCCTGTCTCTGAGGCCTGTTTTTGAGGCCATGAGGTCAACAAGGGCCGTTGAGCCACAGGGGGAAGGGGGGGGGCTGTCGGCTTTATTCGGCGGCGGCTTCGTCTTCGGCGCGGAAGCGGGCCTCGTGCTGCTCGATTTCGGTGGAGAGCTCTTCCCAGCGCGAGAAGAGGGTTTCTGAGGCGCGATCGAGCTCGCGGAAGCTCTGGGTGAGCTCCATGAGCTTCTGGTTGTCGCTCAGGTTTTCGGGCTTTTCGAGCTCGGCGGTGATGGCGGCCTTGCGCTCGTCCAGCGAGGCGATGGAGGCTTCGACTTCAGCGAGCTCTTTTTGCAGGGGCTTGAGGATGCGGGAGCGCCGCTCGCGCTCCTGCGCGCGCTGCCGTCGCAGGTCGCGGCGGTTGCCCGAGGCGTTGGCGGGGGGCATGCCGGCGCTGTCTCCCGCCGTCGCGGGGCGGGCGCTTGCAGGCTGCGCTGAGGCCGCGAGGCGACGCTGCTCGGCCTCGACGGTTTCGAGGTACTGGGTGACGTTGCCGTGGAAGAGCCGCGGCGGCTGGCCGGGGCGAAACTCGAGCACTTTGTTGACGATCGGGTCGAGGAAGCGGCGGTTGTGCGAGACGATGCAGTAGGAGCCGGGGTACTCCGCCAGAGCCGCTTGCAGCACATCCTGGCTCTGAAAGTCCAGGTGGTTGGTCGGCTCGTCCATGATGAGGAAGTTGGCGGGCTTGAGCAGCATGCAGACCAGCGCCACGCGCGAGCGCTCGCCGCCGGAGAGGACGCCGATTTTCTTGAAGACGTCGTCGCCGCGGAAGAGGAAGCAGCCGAGGATGTTGCGCACCAGCGGCCTCGTTTCGCGGCTCGCGGCGGCTTCGACGCATTCGAGCACGGTCTGCTCGTTGTTGAGGACGTCGGCATGCGTCTGCGAGAAAAAGGCCACCTGCGTGTGGTGCCCGGGCACGACGCTGCCGGAGTCGGGCGGCTCGGTGCCGGAGATCAGGCGCGTGAAGGTGGATTTACCGGAGCCGTTCACGCCGACGATGGCGATGCGGTCGCCCTTCGCCATGGTGAAGTCGTAGTCCTTGAGCAGGATGATGTCGCCGTAGGCTTTGCAGACTTTCTCCATGCTCACCACGGTGTGCCCGCCCGGCGGGGGCGGGGGGAAGTGAAAGCTCATGACGGCGTCGTATTGCTCCACCTCGATGAGCTCGACTTTTTCAAGCTGCTTGATGCGGCTCTGCACCTGGGTGGCCTTCGTGGCCTTGGCGCGGAAGCGGTTGATGAACTCCTGCGTTTTGGCGATCTCGCGCTGCTGGGCCTTGGCGCGGCGGGCGAGGGCTTCTTTGCGCGCTTTGCTTTCGCGCAGGTAATAGGAGAAGTTGCCGGCGTATTCCTCGGCGCGGCCGTTGTGGAAGGCGATGGTGCGCGATACGAGTGCGTCGAGCAGGGCGACGTCGTGGCTGATGATGCAGATGGCGCCGCTGTAGTGGCGCAGGTACTGCTCGAGCCAGCGCTGGCTTTGGATGTCGAGATGGTTCGTCGGCTCGTCGAGCAGCAGCACCTCGGGTTCGCGCACCAGCAGCTTGGCCAGGGCGATGCGCATCTGCCAGCCGCCGGAGAATTCGCCGCAGTCGCGCGTGAAGTCTGAGGCGGAGAAGCCGAGGCCGCGCAGGATGGATTCGACGCGCGGGCGCAGGGCGGCGGCGTCGCGGTCGTGCAGGAGCAGCTCGAGCCGCCCGATTTCATCGAGCTTTTCGCGGTACTCGGGAGAGTCCGTCGGCAGGCTCTGGATTTCGGCGGAGAGTTCGTCGACGCGCTGCTGAAGCTCGGCGGCGTTGCCCGCCGAGCCGATGACTTCATCGAGAAGGGGCGTGCCCGAGATGTGGATGCCGTCCTGCGGCAGGTAGCCCACCTGCGTGTGGGCCGGCAGCAGCACGCGGCCGCGGTCGGGCTCCATCACGCCGACGATGCACTTCATGAGCGTCGACTTGCCGGCGCCGTTTTGCCCGGCGAAGGCGATGCGCTCCCCGCTCTCGACGACGAAGGAGAGAGAGTCAAAGAGCACACGCGGGCCGAACTCGATGTGCAGATCCTGAACGGCAAAGACCACGATTCAGTAGCTTAGCGGGCACCCAGTTTGCCGTTCCAGCGCTTGAGGTTCGAGGCCTGCTCGGTGAAGAGGTCCTCGCAATCGTCGTGAATCTCGATCGTCAGGATGGTGTCGCCCTGGCGGATGGAGTTGACGACGTCCTGATCGGCCGGGCTGAGCACTTCGCCGAAGATGGTGTGTTTGCCGTTCAGCCAGGTAGTCGGCACGTGGGTGATGAAGAACTGCGAGCCGTTGGTGCCGGCTCCCGTCCACGAGCGGCCGGCGTTGGCCATCGCGAGCAGGCCGGGCTTCGTGAACTTGAGGTCGGGGCGGCACTCGTCGTCAAAGGTGTAGCCGGGGCCGCCGCAGCCGGTGCCCTCGGGGTCGCCGCCCTGAATCATGAAGTCGGCGATGACTCGGTGGAAGGTCAGACCATCGTAGAACCCGCGCTTGCTCAGGTTGAGGAAGCTCGCGGCGGTCATCGGCGTCTTGGAAGCGAAGACCGTGAGGTTAATATCGCCTTTGTTCGTCTTGATCGTGATCTTCTTGTCGGTAGCCATGCGCGAGAAAATACCAGCATGCCCCCCGATTGGCAAGCCAAATGTGTGACCGCAGAGGAGAAAAATTCGCGGTACCGCCGCTGCCCCTCGGCCTCAGAGCCACAGGCTTTCTCCATCGTCGGGCACCAGCACGGGGCCGGGGAAAAAGGCGGAGGCCTCGCGGCTGTAGCGCTCGCGGCGGCGAGGCAGGTCCGCATCCTCCGTGTGGTAGAGCAGCAGGTGTTTGGCGCCGAGGCCCGCGGCCAGACGCCCGGCGTCCTGCGCGGTGCTGTGGTGTTTTTCGTAGGGGTGAAAGCGCTCGCGATCTTCGTAGCAGCAGAAGGCCTCGCAGAGCAACCAGTCCGCCCCCTCAACGAAGGGGCGCGTGCGCTCGGCGAAGGGCTCGTCTCCGAGGCAGGCGAGGGTACCGCCGCCGGGCAGCGCGAGGGTGAAGCCGAACTGCTTGGCCTTCGTCGAGCCGATGTCGAAGGCGCGAAGCTGCATCCCGGCGGCGCTGAAGGTTTCTCCGTCCTCCAGCGGGCGGAAGAGAATGGCGGCGCCGAATTGTCGGCAGACTTTGCCCGGCAGCGTCAGGCGGCAGATGCTCTCGAGCGCGCGGAGGCCCTCGGCGTGCCCGTAGACGTGCAGCGGCTCGCGCTGCTGCCCGGCGTTGACGGCCTGCGCCACCATGCGCAGCACCCACACGAGCCCGAAGATGTGGTCGGTGTGCGTGTGGGTGAGAAAGACGTCGCAGATGTCGCGCAGGGTGATGTCGGCCGCCTCCAGCCGGGGGAGTATGCCGTTGCCGCCGCCGCCGTCCACCAGCAGCACGCGCGCGCCGAAGCGCAGCGCAAAGCAGGTGTTGTAGCAGCGCGTCACCGCCGCGTTGCCGGTGCCGAGCATGGTGAGCTGCACGGACGCCTCTGACGGCGCGGGGCTGCCGGCGGTCGTGGCGGATGCGGGGGCAGAGGCGGATGTCGGGGCCGCGGTCGAGGTGTCAGCCGGGGCAGGAGATCCTGCTGCTGCGGCGTTCGGTGCTTCGGTTGCGGCGTGCGGCGCTCCTGCAGAGGGAAGGGGGCAGGGGGTGGGGGCGTTTGTCATGGTGTCAGGCGGAGGTCGGGGGACGGCGCTCAGCGGGGTTCCGGCTTTCAGTGATAGAGGCGCGGCAGGCGCGGGCCGAGTCCGGTGAAGATTTCCCACACGATGGTGCCGGCGCGCTCGGCGACTTCCGCGACGGGGATGTGTTCGCCGATCAGCTCGACTTCGTCGCCGGGCTTGACTTCCGGCAGCGCTGACACGTCGGCCATCACCTGATCCATTGTCACGCGCCCCAGCATCGGGCAGTACTGCCCGTTGATGTAAAAGCGCGTGCCGCGGTTGGCCAGCCGGCGGCTCCAGCCGTCGGCGTAGCCGATGCCGATCGTGGCCACCCGCATCGGGCGCGGTGTCACGAACTCGCGCCCGTAGGAGACGCCGTGGCCGGCGGGCAGCTCGCGCACCAGCGTCACCAGCGAGCGCAGCTTGAGCGTCGGGCGCAGCACGCTGTCGTAGATCGAGGCCATGGGCCCCACGCCGTAGAGCAGCAGGCCCGGGCGGGCGAGGTTGGCCTCCGGCACCTCGTAGCCCAGCTCGCCGGCGCTGGCGGCGATGTGGCGGTAGCGCAGGCGGAAGTGGCGGCTGAGCTCGCGGACGCAGTCGCGGAAGACGCCGATTTCCGCCTGCGTGAAGGGGACATCTTCATCCGCCACGGGGAAGTGAGACATCACCCCGTCGACCAGCAGGTGCTTCATGGCCTTGAGCGGCTCGACCACCGATCCCAGCTGCTCGGGCAGGAAGCCCTCGCGCCCCATACCCGTGTCCACCGCCAGGTGCACCAGAAAGGTTTTGTCGTAGAGCTCCGCGAGGCTCTGAAACTGCTGAGCCTCCTCGAGCGAGGATACGGTGCAGCCCCAGCCGTTGAGCACGATCTCCTCGCGCTCGTCGGGCAGCGTCGGCCCCAGAATGAAGGGCTTGGTGCGCACCCCCGCGAGGCTCAGGCGGCGCGCCTCACCGGCGTTCGCCACGCCGAAAAAGGCAATGCCGCTCGTGTCGAGCCGGCGCGCCACGGGCTCTAGGCCGTGCCCGTAGGCTCCGGCCTTCACCACCGGCATCAGCTCCGTCTCCGGCAGCGCCTGGCGCGCCACATCGAGATTGTGAGCAATGGCCTCCAAATCAACTTCAACCCAAGCGCGCGGCGGACTCTGATGCTGCATGCCCTCCACTCTATCACCTCGCACTGCGTTTGGCAAGCCGCAGGCGCAGCTTCGCGGCAGATATTGCGCCGGACGGAAGGTGCACGATCTAACGCGCTCGCCGGGGCGCGAAGGGCGGTATCCCTGCACACATCCGTCAAAACAGGCTGGACAAAACAGGCTGAGCGTGTAAGATGAAAGCCATGGAAGCTCCGCAAGCCCACGCCCCGCACGTTGCCTTTCAGCGCCTGCTCTACGTTCTCGACGACATCCGCCGCGACAGCATCCGCCACTCCGATTCGCCGGATCTGCGCAAGGTGCACGTCCTGACGGTGCGCCAGGGAGCCGCGCTCACCCAGCTGCGCCTGCTGACGACGGACGTGCCGCAGGGCATCTCTCTCAAGCAACTCGCCACGCGGCTGCAAATGACCGTCCCCGCCACCTCGCTTCTCGTGGAGTCCATGGTCTCGAAGGGCTTTTTTGAGCGCCGCCCCAACCCGAACGACCGCCGCTCCGTCTGCATTAAGCTTTCGCCCAAGGGGCATGAAGTCTTTGAGTCTGTCTACGGCAACTTCCGCCGCCGCATTGATGAGATGGCGGACAACTTCAGTGCTGAAGAACTCGCCACCATCGAGCGCGTCGCCCTCAAACTTCAGAGCCTCCGCGACGCCTGCCCGGCCTCGGGCCGTTGAAGAGCCCCGCGAGTGCATACATTTTCGGTTGACGCAGAGCCCGGCGGGGTGTAATATCGTCGGCGTAGAGAAGCAGCGCCGCAACGGCCTGCGGAACAGCCCCCCTTTTTTTATGCCGAAACAACCGAATCTCTTGGCGCGCGTGCGCCAGCACCTCCTCAACCGAGGGGAGGAGTACGAGTGGATCACCATGGGGCCGAATGCCGAGAAAATCGGCTTGGCCTACCTGCCCATCGACGCCACCGGCCTGCCCTGCACCTTCATGTTCACCGAGCTGCTGGAGCCCTGCAGCCTCGTCTTTGATGCCCACTTTGCCCTGCGCATTGCCCGCGAGGATCTCACCGAGCTGAGCATGCTGCTGCTCACCCTCAACGCCAACCTCCCCGAGGGCCAGCTGCTGCTGGATCGGGAGGGCGGCTTCGTCTATTACCGCCTCAAGTTCGTGGTGGATGACTACAACATGCCCGTTGAGGAGATCGACCGCCGCATCGCTCACATGGAGCAGATGGGCATCGCTATGTCCGTCACCTACTCGCGCATCATCTCGCAGGAGTTCCCCTGCCGTTGATTTTCTCACTCGGACACATTTTCCCCACCCCAGACACATTCAGCTTATGTCACTCGAAAAACCATTGGAAGGAAAAGTCGGCGTCGTGACCGGCGTCGCCAACAAGCGCAGCATCGCCTTCGGCATCGCCAAGGCCTGGCATGAAGCCGGCGCCAAGCTCATCTTCAACTATCAGGGTGAGCGCCTCAAGGACGGCGTCATCAAGCTCGTCAAAGAGACCTTCGGCGAAGATACGCCCGTCTGTGAGCTCGACGTCTCCAGCGACGAGTCCATCGCCAACTTCTTCTCCTTCGTCGCGCAGCACACTGACCACGTGGACATGCTGCTGCACGCCATCGCCTTTGCCCCGAAGGCCCCCGGCGCCCTCGAAGGCCATTTCTCGGACATTCCCCGCGACGCCTTCAACCTCTCGCTGCAGATCTCGGCCTACTCGCTCATTGCCCTGAGCCGCGCCGTCGCTCCGCTCATGGTCAACGGCGGCTCCATCACCGCGCTGACGTATTACGCCAGCCAGAAGGTCGTGCCGAATTACAACCTCATGGCCGTTTCGAAGAGCGCGCTGGAGACCTGCGCCAAGTACCTCGCCTTTGATCTCGGTCGCCGCGAGAAGCCCATCCGCGTCAACTGCATCTCCGCCGGCCCCGTGCAGACGCTCGCCGCCCGCGGCGTCTCCGGCTTCACCGGCATGTTCAAGGTCTACGAAGAGCGCAGCCCCCTGCAGCGCTCCTGCACCCTCGACGAGCTCGGCGCCACGGCGACCTTCCTCGCCAGCGACGGCGCCGCCAGCGTCACCGGTCAGGTGCTCTACGTGGACGGCGGTTACGAAATCGTCGGCATGTGAGCCCCCCCCCTCCGCGGACGTCTCGCGTGCCCGCCGGGCATCGTGAGGCGCCCGATGTCAAAAGCCCCCGCTCCGTGCCATGCCGGAGCGGGGTTTTTTGTGGTCGGGGGGGGCGGACAGGTGCCCGTCCGGCGCCCGTCCGGCCGTCCGGAGTTGGCGGACCCTAGACGCAGTCGCCGGGGGAGAAGGGGGAACGAGGGTGGTGCCGGATGTTTGCCGCAGAGTCAGGCGGCACGCCGCTCCCGTCCTCCCATCCCCTCATGGACTCGGCTGCTGCGGGCAACTTAGGCTTGCCAAGTGCGGGGCAGCCCGTATAATGGGGGCCATGACTCACTTCCGCCCCTGCATCGATCTCCACAACGGCCGGGTGAAACAAATCGTCGGCAGCACCCTCACCGACAGCGGGGAAGCCCTGCGCACCAACTTCGTCTCTGAGCACGGCTCCGCCTGGTTCGCCGAGCGCTACCGGGCCGACGGGCTGCGGGGCGGCCACATCATCAAGCTTGGCCCCGGCAACGACGAGGCTGCCCGGGCTGCGCTCGCCGCCTGGCCGGGCGGCATGCAGATTGGCGGCGGCATCAACGCCGACAACGCCGAGGCATGGATTGAGGCCGGGGCCTCGCACGTCATCGTCACCAGCGCTCTCTTCAGCGCCGAGGGCCGATTTCTGCCGGAGGTGCTCGCGCAGCTCGGCGAGCGCGTCGGGCGCCGCCGCCTTGTGCTCGATCTGAGCTGCCGCCGCACCCGCCACGGCTGGACGGTGGCGATGAACCGCTGGCAGACCCTCACCGATCTCGACGTCACCCCCGCCACCCTCGATGCTCTGGCTTCCTCCTGCGACGAATTCCTCATCCACGCCGCCGACGTCGAGGGCAAATGCGGCGGCATTGACCGCGAGCTCGTCACCCTGCTGGCCGGCTGGCGCGGTTGCCCGATGACCTACGCCGGCGGCATCAGCAGCCTCGGCGACTTCGAGCTCATCGATCGGCTCAGCGACGGTCGGATCGACGCGACCGTCGGCAGCGCGCTCGATCTCTTCGGCGGGCACGGTGTCCGCTACGCCGACTTGCTCCGGCGCCGCCTGAACTGACGGCTCGGCGACGGAAAAATCATAAAATTCGCCCCGTTGGCGAAATAATGCTTGCATGGCAGGGCCTCTTCCGCTATAATCCGCCCGCGCTCCTGACGGAGCCCCCGAACAGAGGGCAGGTGTCAGAGTGGTCGAATGAGCACGATTGGAAATCGTGTGTACGTCAAAAGCGTACCGAGGGTTCGAATCCCTCCCTGTCCGTTAGCGCAGCAAACCGCAGTCGCCCGAAGCCCGGGTGGCTGCGGTTTCTCTTTGTGCGAGCGGAACGCCAGGCTCCTCCCCCTCCGGCTGCGCTGATTGCGTCGGCCTGTCCTGCGCTCCGTTTTCCTCCTCGGCCTGTCGGACCTCGGCTCGCTCGGCTCGCGTGCCGCGCCGGGGCTGTCCTCGGCGTGGCGGCTCGCGCGGGGCGCGGCGGCGAGGCCTTTTTTTATTGCAGGGAAGGGGAGGCTGTGATAGAGTGGGGGACGTAAATAAACTTCCGAATTATGACAGATCACACGATCCGAGGCAAAAAGGTTTTTGAGGATGAGATTGAGGCCCTCCGGGCGATCGCCGCGCGGCTGGATGAGACGTTCTGCCAGGCGGTGGAGGCGCTGCGCAAGGCGATTGACAGCGGGCACAAGATCATCGTGGTCGGCGTCGGCAAGAGCGGCATCATCGGCGAAAAGATCGCCGCGACGCTGACGTCCACCGGGGCTCCGGCCATTGTGCTCGATTCGATGAATGCGCTGCATGGCGATCTCGGTATCGTGCAGGACGGCGATGCCTGCATCGCGATGTCGTTCTCGGGTGAGACGGCGGAGCTGCTCACGCTCATGCCCTTCCTCAAGCGCTATGAGATGACGATCATCGGCATGACGGGCAAGCCCGGCTCGACGCTCGCCCAGCTCTCCGACGTGGTGCTCAACACGGCCGTGGATCACGAGGCCTGCCCGCTGAATCTCGCGCCGACCTCGTCGTCGACGGCCATGCTGGTGATGGGTGATGCCCTCGCGATGGCCCTGCTGGAGGCGCGCCACTTCACGAAGGAGGATTTCGCCCGCAGCCACCCCGGCGGCTCGCTCGGCCGCGCCCTGCTCACGCGCATCAGCGATATCATGCGCCGCGAGTTCGCCTGCCTGCCCGAGACGGCGACGGTGGCCAAATGCATCATCGCCATGACGGCGGCTCGCGCCGGTGCCTGCGTGCTGACGCATGAGGACGGCACGCTCGCCGGCGTCTTCACGCACGGCGACTTCGCCCGCGCCTACCAGAAGGACGAGTCCTGCGGCAAGACGCCAGTGGCGCAGCTCATGACGAAGAATCCGGTCTACGTCGAGGCGGACAAGCTCGCCATCACGGCGGTGAAGACCCTGCGCGACCGCCGCATTGACGACCTCGTGGTGCTCGACGACAAGCGCGTGCCCGTGGGTCTCATCGACACGCAGGATCTCGTGCGCCTGAAGCTCATTTGAGCCCCGCACGGGCTCCGTGAGTCGCTGAAGCCGCGCCCCTGAGGCGCGGCTTCGGTGCTGAAAAATTGATGCGGAGCGCATTTTAGACTTGCATTCCGTGCGGAAAAGGTGCATCATACGCCACCGCTTTACGTAAAAAGCCCGATATCTTACATCAAACACAGTTATGAGAAAGTACGAAGCACTGATCGTCCTGAACATGAAGGGATCTGCCACGCTTGACGAGCTGACCGCCGCGATGACGGAGAAGCTTGAGTCCGTCGGCGCCAAGGTTACGGAGACCAAGAACCTCGGTCGCCGCGAGTTCGCTTATGAGTCTGACCACCAGAAGTTCGGTCAGTACATGAGCTTCTCCTTCGAGGCAGAGCCCTCCGTTCCCCGTGCTGCTCGTGAGGCTCTCTCCATCGACGACCGCGTTCACTACCAGTACTACCGCGTCAAGTAAGGGCTCTCTTCCGTACTGTTCGTTTTCACAGGGGATTCGCTCCGGCGAATCCCCTGCTTTTTTGTGCCCCGGCGCTGAGCTTTTCCGGCGGGCAGCGATCGGGCGCGCTCCAAGAGAGGGCGCGGCGTCGAGGCGGATAGTCGGAGACGCTCCGAGCGAGGGCAGGGAAGGCCCTCAGGCGCAGGCGCCGCCTTGGGGGGCGCCGCTTTGACGGATCGCTTCGTTGAGGCATTCGAGGGCCCGCGCCGGCCTCAGGTCGGCCGGACGCGTCGTCGAGCCGCGAAGGACGCTCTGCTGCCAGTCTTCGGGTAGGGCCGCGGTGCCGAAGCGGGCGCCGAGGAGAGCTCCGGCGATGGCGGCGTTGGTGTCGGGATCTCCGCCTTCGGCCGCGAGGCGGCAGAGCGCTGGGGCGACGTCCGAGGCCTCCCGGCAGAGCAGCAGCAGGCGGAAGGCGGCCTGAAAGGCGATTTCGACCCACCCGGCCCGCGGTTCGAGCGCGGGCAGGCCTTGCCGGGCGTCGAGCAGGCGCTGTTCGAGGGCTCGGTCGCCGAGCTGCTCGGCGCGCGCAAGGGCTCGGCGGTGGATGGCCTCGGTTCCGGCTCCGCTGAGGGCGAGCCGCAGTGCCTCGGTGAAGATGATGTTGGCGTGGGCGCAGCGCGGGTGCACGTGGGTGATGGCCGCGTCTTGCGCGGCGGCGCGGCTCCAGTCGAGCCCGGCGTCGAGGCAGGAGTAGATGGCCAGAGGGGCGATGCGCATGAGCGCACCGTTCGCCTGCGAGTCGGGCTGCGCGTCACCCCGCAGCGCGGCGGCGGTGGTCCTGCCGACGGTGGGCGGCTCGGTGTTGAGCCAGCGCACGTAGTTGCGGCGGGCGTCTTCGGCTCGGTAGCCTCGGCAGCGGCAGAGGCTTTCAAGCAGGCAGATGGCCATTTCACTGTCGTCCGTGACGTCGCCGGCGGCAACGCGGGCGGTGTTGCCCCAGCCGCTGATGAGGCCGGGGAGCCCTTCGGGGAAGCGCCGGTGCAGCTCCGCCCGATCCTTGCGCTCGACGGGAGCGCCGAGGGCGTCCCCGCACATGAGGCCGAGCAGGCAGCCGCGCATGCGGTCGTGCAGAGCCGCTTCGTGCAGGGCCCGTTGACGGGGGCTAAGCGTCTGATTCGGCGGATTGGTCATGGGGCTGATGCTGCCGCTCCGGCGCGCTGCCCTCGGGGTGCTGCTGCGGGGCGGTGCCGTCTGAGAGGGTTACCTCGTCGACGGGCGGAAGGCTGTCGTGCACGAGGGTGAAGTCGTGTGCCAGCGGGTAGTCCGAGACTTGGATGAGCTCGACGCCGTACATGGCCGCGATGGCCGGCGCCTCGGAGTCGGCGTAGGTCTCCCCGTAGTAGATGGTGCGCACGCCGTGGGCGCACAGCGCCTGCATGCAGGAGGTGCAGGGCATGGTGGTGCAGGCGACGATGCGCGCTTCCCCGCGCCGGAAGAGGCTGCAGAGGTTGATTTCCGCATGCAGCATGTATTTCTGTCGATCGTGCCGAGAGGTCCAGAAGCCTTTCGGCGCCGTGAAGCCGGGGAAGAGGCCGTTGTAGGCGGTGCCGATGACGCGGTTGTCGCGGTCGAGGGCGGCGGCACCCACTTTGCGGTAGGGGTCTTCTGAGCGCAGGGCAGCGACGTGCGCCAGGGCCATCACGTACTGAGGGATGGAGAGGCGGCTCATGGCCTTACTATAGCAGAAAGTTGCTGTCAGACAAGGCTGAAATTCTGCTCGACAGGGCGCGCGGATTCTGGTATACAACGAGGCAGATGGCTAAGTTTTTCAACCCCCTGTTGCTGCTGGTGGTGCTCTGCGCGGTGCTCAGCCGCACGATGTCGGCCGTGGCGGATGAGGAGGTCGGCAGTGTGGCGGATGCCGTGCTGCTGACGCTCTGCGTGACGCTGGCGGTGAGCTACATCGCGGTGGCGGTGGCGCGCGTGCTCGCGCGCCGCGGCGGATCCGCGGGAGTGGTCTGGGGGGTGCTGTATCTGATGATGGCGGGCGTGCTCATCTCGGTGGCGATGCAGCGCTCTGCCGATGATGCGCTCGCGGAGGCGTATCGGAGCCATTACGATGCCTGGAGGCAGGGAGCGGATCCCTGCGCGGTTGATGAGTCCGGCGATTGTCTCCTGACGCTGGCGGCCTCTCTCGGCAAGGTGGATGTGCTGAAGCGCCTGCTGGAGAATCCCGCGGCCTTGCCGGCGGAGCTGAAGGCGCGCGCGGCGCTGCTGGCGGCTTCCGCCCGCCGGGAGAAGAGTTTGGCCATGCTGCTCGATGCCGGGGTGGGCGTCAATGAGCCCGTTGAGGGCAGCACGCTGCTCTGCGCCGCTGCCCAGAATTCCTGCGCTCCCGTGGTGACGCTGCTGCTGAGCCGCGGCGCGGACCCCGATCTCGCCGATGCCGAGGGCTCGACGCCGCTGATTTACGCGGCGATGGCGCAGGATGTCGCCTGCGTGCGCCTGCTGCTCGAGGCCGGGGCGGACCCGAAGCGCTGCAATGCCGAGGGCCGCAATGCTTCCAGTTTCTCCACGCTCACGGATATCAATCGCCTGCTTGACACCCCACCCGTATACCCGACACTATGAAACGCGCTCTCCTGTTGCTTGCTCTCGGCTCGGTCGCCGCTTTGGCCGAGGATTTTCAACTCAATGACTCGACGGTTCTGCCCGATGCCGAGGTGATTCGCCGCGGGATGGATTTTGTGCAGGTGCGCTACCGCGACGGCATGCGCAAGGTGAAGGCGGATCTGCTGCCCCAGGAGCTTCAGGAGCGCTTCGAGATGCGCCCCGAGGACATTCAGGCGCGCCGGGATGCCATCCGCCGCGAGGCGGAGCAGCGCGAGGCCCGACGCTTGGAGAAGGAGGCGCTCGTGCGGCAAAATCTCTCGGATGCCGGGCTGCACCCGCGCTACATGACGGGGACGGATGTGTTGGGCATGTGCAGTCCGCTCGTGTCGCTGGACGCGCGCGTGGCGGAGTATGTGGCCTCGCTCTGGAATCAGCGCGAGGCGAAGCGCCTCGGGCTGGCCTCCGAAGCCGAGCGCTTCGCCGACGCCGTCAAGTCCTCTCAGGCTTTTTACGATGATGCCCGCAAGGAGTATCTGGATCGCGCCCGTTCCGAGAAGGCGCTGCGCGATCAGATTGCCGAGCTGGAGAAAAAGCTCGACGCCGCTCAGGATGACAACAAGCGCCTGAGCCGCGACAATGAATCGCTGCGCCAGCAGTTGGAGAAGGTGCAGAAAAATACGGGCAACACGACGGTGGTGGTTCCGCCTTCGCGTCCCTCGATCGTGGTGCCGCCCTATTATTACGGGCCCGCGATCGGGCCGCGGCCGATTGTGCACCCGCGCACGATTGTGCGCCCGGTGGTTCGCCCCGCTCGAGCCTCAGGCCTGCGCCCTCGCGGCGAGCTGCCGGCGAGCAATAATCCTTCGAACAATCCCCACACCATCCGGCCCTGAGCTTCGGGGAGAGTTGACGGCCGAGGACGAAAGGGCGCGGCAGGCGAGTGCTCTGCCGCGCCGGGCCGGAGGTCAACCCGTTGCAGAGCTACACGAGGTCGGGCCTCTTGCGTCGATCATCGCGTCCGCGGCTTCGAGGGCCGTGTGCGTTCCCGCGGCCGTCCCTTTTTCGGCGTCCCTTTGCTCCCTCTTGATCACAGGGGGTGACGTCCGCAGGGAATCGGGAAAATCTTGAAATCCCCCGCCCGCTCTGCCCGCCCGGAGGCCTGCGGTGAGGCTCGGGCGTTGCGCCGCGGCGAGCGGAGGGCTCGGCTGCGGCGCCGACAGAGAGGGCGAGGGATTTTTTTCGGGGTCCTTCGGTGTCCTTTGAATTCGGATCCTGTCAGGGGGCCGCTCAGGCCTGCTGCTCCTTCTTCAACTTGTCGAAGCGGCGGTCGTAGAGCAGGGCGGCGTTGAAGACGACGAGGACGGAGCCGGCGTTGTGCACCAGGGCGCCGGTGACGGGGTTGAGCAGCCCCATGAGGCTCATCGTCACGGCGATGATGTTGATGATGAGCGAGAGGCTGATGTTGAAGCGGATGGTGTTGATGGTGGCCCGCCCGAGGCGCATGAGGTAGGGCAGGCGGCGCAGGCCGTCCTGCATCAGGGCCACGTCCGCGGCCTCGGTGGCGATGTCGCTGCCGGGCTTGCTCATGGCGATGCCGACCTGCGCGGCCTTGAGCGCGGGCGCGTCGTTGATGCCGTCGCCGACCATGGCGACGCGGCAGCCCTGCCGCTGGAGCGCCTCGACGATGGCGGACTTCTGCCCGGGGAGCAGCGAGGCGTGCACGCTGTCGATGCCCAGCGTCTCGGCCAGGTGGTTCGCGGCCAGCTCGTGGTCACCCGTGAGCATGACGCGGCGCTGTGTCAGCTCGCCCAGCACTTCACGCGTCTCCTCGCGCGGCCGGTCGCTGAGCGCCAGCAGGCCCTCGAGTTTCCCTTCGCTGCCCAGCAGAACGGTGGCCATGCCCTTGTTGCGCAGCGCGTCGAGCTGCGCCTGTTGCTCCGCCGTCGGCACGATGCCGCTTTCCCGCAGAGCCTCTTCACTGCCGCAGATCCAGCGCTTCCCGTTCAACTCCGCCTCAACGCCGCGTCCGGCCGTGGCGCGGAAGTGCTCGGCGGGGGGCAGCGGGCCGTCTGCCGCCCGCACGATCGCCTGTGCCAGCGGGTGCTCGCTGCCGGCTTCGAGAGCAGCGGCCGTGCGCAGCAGTTCATCGCGGCCCAGGGAACCCACGCTGATGAGCTCGGTGAGCTCGGGGCGCCCACAGGTCAGCGTGCCTGTTTTGTCGAAGGCGATCGTATCAACGCGCCCGAGCGCCTCGAGCGCTTCGCCGGACTTGATGATGACGCCGTGCTTCGTCGCCTGACCGATGGCGGCGGCAATGCTCGTCGGCGTGGCGAGCACCAGAGAGCAGGGGCAGAAGACCACCAGCACCGTCACCGCGCGCAGCAGTGCTTCATCATAGCTGTAGCCGTTGACGCGCAGCACGATGAAGCCGACCACGGCGAGGAGCATGGCAAAGGGAATCAGCCACTGAGCCCAGCGATCGGCCTCGCGCTGAATCGGCGCCTGCTTCTGCCCGGCCTCCTGCACGAGGCGAATGAGGCGCTTGAGGGAGGAGTCCGACGCGTCGCGCGTCACCTCGATTTCGAGGCAGCCCGGCCCGTTGATGCAGCCGGCGAAGACGGTATCACCCACACCCTTGTCGAGGGGCAGGGGCTCGCCGGTGAGGATGGACTGGTCAACCGTGCTCTCGCCCTTCAGCACCACGCCGTCGGCCGGGATGCTCTCGCCCGGGCGGATGCGCAGGCGGTCGCCGCGGCGCAGGCTGTCCGTCGGCACCAGCTCCTCGTCCGCCGCGGTGATGCTCAGGTCAGCACCGCGCTCGCTGCGGGCCTTCTGGGCCGCAACAGCCTCTTCGTCATTGGTCGGCATCGAGCAGCAGCTGCCGGAGGCCGCCTCCGCCCGAGCTGCGCCTGCAGAGGCGCCCGCCTCCGAGCTCTTCTGCTCCTTGTTCCCGCAGCAACAGCAGCAATGCTTCTTCGGCGTCTCGCTCACCAGACGACGCGCTTGATCCGGGCTCAGGGCAATGAGCTCGCGCAGACCGCGGCGGGCTCGCGTCAGCGTGCCGTGTTCGAGCATCTCGCCGATCGCCATGATGAGCGCAATCTCACCGGCGGCGAAATACTGCCCGATGGCCAGCGAGGCGAGCATACCCATCGACGTCAGTACGGCGGCGTTGAGACGATGCCCCAGAAAGATGACCTTGAAGGCCTTGATGAGAATCGGCACGCCGTTGAGAATCACGCTGCCCCAAGCCAGGGGAATCAGCGCTTGCGGTCCTCCGAGGCTGCCCCAGAGGCTCAGACCGAGGCAGATGGCTGAAAACCCGATGACCTTCCAGCCGGCGAGCTTTTCCTGAATGGTGTCTATTGCGTTAAATAATTGCATAAGCGTTTGATTGTTGAGAGTGGTTGACGAGGATTCAAAGGGCGGTTGGGGAGAAGTTTATTCGTAGATGTGCTCGAGCCCCATGTCGAGGATTTTCTGCACGTGGTCGTCCGCGAGGGAGTAATAGATGTTTTTGCCGTCGCGGCGGGTGCGCACGAGGTGGCTCTGGCGGAGAATCTTGAGCTGATGGGAGACAGCCGCGGCACTCATGTTGAGCATCTCGGCGAGGTGCGTCACGCAGAGTTCTCCCTGATGCAGGGCCCAGAGCACGCGGAGCCGCGAGCTGTCACCGAAGACTTTGAAAAAGTCAGCCAAGTCGCAGATGTCTTCGTCCGGTGGCAGCTGCTCGGCCATTTCCGTGGTGAATTGACAGGACATATTCAAACGGTTGCTTGAATGTTTAATACAACTCTTGCCCCCTTTTGGCAAGCGCAAAATGAAAAAAATCTCTTTTTTTTGAAGTTTGCATTGACTAACGAGGGGGAAGAGTGCTATTGCCTCAAAAAGACGATGAAGTGTGTGCTCTCACAGGTGATGGCGCTGCTGCTCTGGTTGCTGGCTCCCCTGTTTCTGCTCGGGCCGGCGCTCGAGTTGCCGGTGCCCTGTTGCCATGCGGAGGGCTTCTGCCCGGCTCAGTCCGTGGCGTCGTATGATCAGGTGGATGAGGCAAGGCCAGAGAGCTTCGGTGAGGGCTTCTGCGGCAGTCTCGAGCCGCATCACCACCACTATCGGTCGCTGAGCCTGCTGGATGACGCCGGTCGTCGGACGGCTCCGACAGCGTTGCCTCACGCCCTGAACTCCCCGCCGGAGGTCGTGTCCGGATGCACGCTCGCTGCCGGGATGACTTCCGCGTGGGAGATCGGCGACCGCTGCGCCTGCCTGCCGCGTTCCGCCGGCTGTCGTCCTCTGCGTTGTTGAGCGTTGGAGATCCGTGCGGGGAGGGCGACGTCGCCGTCTCTTCCCCCATGCCGTTGGTGCACCGCTCGGTGCGCTGTTGTTCACGACGGCTCGAAGCCGCCCTTGATCTCATCTTTTAACGTTTAACTTCCAGATACATATGACTAAAATTCCCTTCCGTATGAACGGCCTCATCCTGCTGGCCGCTGCCGCCCTTCTCATCACCCCAGCCGGCCTGAGCGCTGCTGAGGCCTCGCCCCTCGACCGCGCGCTGGCGAACAAGGCCGGAGGCCCGGAGAACAGCCCGAGCCGCCGCCTGCAGCGCAGCCGCCAAGCGCAGCCCGAAGGCGAGTCTCCGAAAAAGGAGGCCGAGAAGTCGGGTGAGAGTCGCACGGCGCTGGCGAACAAGGCCGGCGGTGCGGAGAACAGCATGAGCCGTCGCCTGCTGCGCAGCCGTGGGGCCGGGAGCCGCCGTGCCTGATTGACTGCGGCGACTGCGGCAACGCGTTTCGCCTTCCCTGACGCAGTTCGGCGTGCCGGGCTTTCGCCCGGCACGCCTTATGCATACACGTTACAGCACAATACCGATAAAAACGGAGTTCAGAAAGAGAAGACGGTTTGGATGCCGAAAACCGTCTCGTCCCGGCAATCGTCGCGATAGGAGGGGTTGTGGATGTATTGGAAGTGGGGGACGACTTTGATGTAATCGTTGACTTGGAAGCTGTACATCAGCTCCAGAGTGGATTCGCGGTTGTGAGCCGTCGGCTCCTCGGGTGAGTTCTGACCCTTGTAGACGCCCCAGGCGATGCCGAAGAAGTCATCTTCGCGGCCCGGGATGAGCTTCAGGTTGGCGCCGACCGAGAATTCGGCGCTGTTGCCCAGCTCTTGCTTGGCGCTGAAGCCGGCGCGGGTGAAGAGGGTCACGTAGTCGCAGGGCGTGTATTCGATGCTGGCGACGAGGCCGGCATTCTTGCGGGCCTTCGTCCCCGTCTCCGTCTGCTGCTCGATGCTCTGGAAGAAGGGATTGACGCGCAGAATCAGCTTGCCGTCGTCGACGATGTGCCCCCATTCACCGACGATGCAGTAGCCGCTGCCGTGCGTATCGAAGGGGTTGTAGCCGGATTCGCAGTCCGTGCGGCTGACGGCGGCCATGACGTAGTTGCTGTGGTTGAGCTCGACCTGGAGGACGGCGCCGAGATTGCTGTCGACGAGCGGCAGGATGGCCGAGTTCATGAAGCCGGTGTTCGTGAAGCCCGAGAAGGAGTCGTTGGCGATGCTCACGGCGTCAAAGTAGTTGGTCAGGTTGACCATACCGGCGATGATGCAGGCGCGCTGGCCGGCGAAATAGTGCATGATGGCCAGCTCGGGGATGATGAACTTGTGGGGCCCGAAGATGTCACCGTGCACGTCGTTGATGGTGCCGTATCCTCCGATGAACTCGCCCTCCTGGCGGCGCGTCGTGGCGTCGAGGGCGACGGAGCCCGAGATTTCAAAGCGCAGCCAGGTGCCGCCGTTCTCGGCATCCTCGATGAGGCGCTGGTTGAGCTGGCCGTGCAGGAGGAAGTAGTTGTTTTTACCGTTCGTCCCGGGCATGGCATTGTTGGTGCCCCAGTAGCCGTAGGCCATGTCGAGGGCCCACTCGGTGCCGAACTTCTCGGAGGGCTTGACCTTGTAGGCGGGGTCGCCTTCCTCCGGTGTGAACATGTTGATGCTGCGGAGGATGTCTCCCGTCGTCGGTGTGGAGCTTTCCTCAGCGATGGCGGGCAGGGTCATCAGACCTGTCAGGGCGGTTGCGATGATGTGTTTGGTTTTCATTGGTGTTGTATGTTTTGAGAGAAATGGTGAAGGTGCCGGAGGAGAGGTGTTCTCGGCGCTGGTGTCAGAGAAATCGCTTCCCCTCAGGCGCTGGGGTGTCGGGCCGGGTCGCCGTTCAAGGCTTCCGGGTTAAGTTATCGGGTTGTCGGGTTGCAGGGATCGGAGTCGCTTTGGCGGCGGTGCCGCCGCTGCAACTCTGAAGCCGTTAGTGATCGTTGCCGCCGTGAGCCGAGGCGTGGACGGCCTGACCGTGCTTGTGTTTGGCGGTGGCTTCCGCCGTCCGGGCGATGTTGCCGAGGGCGCAGCCGCTGCATGAGTGGCAGCTGCCGCTGCAGGCGTGCTTTCTCAACCCGGCCGGGAAGAGACTGCGGTAGAGAGCCCAGGCGGCCAAGGCCAGCAGGATCAGGATGGCAATGAGGTCATTCATGGTTCGGGTGATGTGGTTGGGTGTTCTTGTGAGCTTGTATGAGTCGTGAGGAGGCTGAGAAGGCGGGTGACTGGGCCCTGATGGGTGGGTCTTGCTTTCGGACGGAGCTTGCCGTATTGGGTGGCGGTCTCTTTTTCATCGGGCGGCGGGCGGGTGGCCCGACCCGCCGCCCTGAGCTCTGTCGCCCTGAGCGTCAGGGCCGCTTCGGCATGGGGCGCAGCAGCATGTAGAGCAGGCCGAGACTGAGGGCGATGGCCACGAGCTGGCCGGTGCCGAAGACTCCCGTCTGCCACCAGTTGCCGTACTGGTAGACGAGCAGGGCGATGATGTATGCCCAGACGCACATGTAGCCGATGGCGAACCAGGTCCAGCGCGCGCTGTTCATCTCGCGGCGGATGGCACCGCAGGCTGCGAAGCAGGGGGCGCAGAGCAGGTTGAAGAGCATGAAGGAGAGCCCGCTCCACAGGGTGAAGGTTCCGGCGGCCTGAATGTTGGCGGCCAGGCCGCTGACATCCTCTTCATCGCCGCCCTCTTCCGCGGCCTGAGCTTCGGCCTCGGCCGCGCCGCTCTCGGCGCCGTCGGTTGCAGCCGCGAAAGCCTCATCGCTGCTCTCACCGTCCTCGGCGGCGAAGTTCGCCTCGCGGACAGCGGGGTCGAGCTGCCAGACCCCCACGGTGAGCGCCGACATGGCGTTGAACTTGGGCTGAGAGGGCGTCAGGTCGAAGGGCTCATCCTCGCCGCCCTCCTCGGCCTTGTAAAGCACGCCGAAGGTGCCGATGACGGTCTCCTTGGCCACGAGGCCGGTCACAGTGGCGACAGCGGGCTTCCAGTCGTTCCAGCCCAGCGGGCCGAAGAGCGGCGCCATCTGGTGGCCGATGTCGGCCAGCATGCTCTGCTCGATGGCCTCAGGCGCTTCGGAGGTGTTGAGGTAGTTGAGCTTCCAGGTGTAACTCTGCGTGAACCAGATGGCGGCCGAGGCGAGGAAGATGACTGTACCGGCCTTGCGGGCGAAGGCTTTGCAGCGCTCCATGGCTCGCAGGTTGATGCTCACGCCGTTGGGCATGTGATAGGGCGGCAGCTCCATGACGAAGGGCGTGTAGCTGCCCGCGAACATGTGCGTCTTGCGCAGGATGATGCCGCTGAGGATCACCGAGCCCACGCCGGCGAAGTAGGCCACGGTGGAGATGAGGGCGTCCGATCCGATGAGCGCGGCGAGCAGGGCGATGATGGGCATCTTCGCGCCGCAGGGAATGAAGGTGGTGAGCATGACGCTCATGCGGCGGTCCTTTTCATTCTCAATGGTGCGGGTGGCCATGACGCCGGGCACGCCGCAGCCCATCGACACCAGCAGGGGAATGAAGGATTTGCCGGAGAGCCCCAGGGAGCGGAAGATGCGGTCCATCATGAAGGCGACGCGCGCCATGTAGCCGCAGTCCTCGAGAAGGGCGAGCAGCAGGAAGAGCACGGCCATCTGAGGCAGGAAGCCCAGCACGGCGCCCACACCGGCGACAATGCCGTTGCTGACGAGGTCCTGAATCTGCGGGTCACAGTCGAGCTGCAGGTAGCCGAGGGAGGAGATGCCGAGGGCAACGGCGCTCATGACGACGAACCACAGGGCGTACTCGCGGCGGCCGGCGCGCCCGTCGAGCTTGAGCGGCGAGAGCGAGATGCGGCGCGGCACGTGGCCGTAGGGGTTCGTCATGCTGTTGCCGCGGAAGCTGAAGCAGGCGAGCAGCAGGAAGAGGTTAACGGCGTAAAGCGCATACATGAGCACGCTGTGAAGGGTATCCGGCAGGTGCGGGAACATGTATTCGAGCAGGAAGGGAGCCAGCGCGAGGTAGAGCCAGGAGCCGTTGAGGTTGAGGTCGTGCAGGCGCCTCAGCGTCACGGGGAAGACGAGGATCATGGCCAGCACGGCGCTGAGCTGCACGAGCGATTCCGTCGGCACGGCTTCTGCCCCGAGGAAGCCGCCGAGCCAGCCGCCGACGATAGGCCCGAAGAGTACGTCGTTGGCCCAGTCCGTTCCCCAAGTGCCGACGGTACTGATGCTCAGGTAATAGATGCCGAACATCACGGCGGCGAAGATGATGAGACCCAGCACGCGGTGCGTCAGCACGGCATCGATGCGGGCGGCCAGCGGGGGCTTCACGCTGCGCACTCGGCGGCAGGAGCTCACAATGGGCTCGATCCACTCGTAGCGTCCGGCGGCGATGAGCGAGTCGATGTCGTCATCGTGCCGGCTCTCGAGCCCGAGGCGCAGGGCGGCGACGTCGTGCCGCTGGCGGGGGCTGAGCGTGTCGATGAGCTCGGGATCGTTCTCCAGCAGCTTGACGGCGGTCCAGCGGTCACAGCCGGTCAGAGCGATGATGCCCGCGAGGGCCTCTTCGATGGGAGCGTTGAAGCTGGGAATCGGGGCCGCCGCCGGCAGCGTCGCGCCGGAAAGAGCCTCGCGCAGCTCGGCGATGCCGATGAGTTTGAGGGCGCTGGCGGCAATGACCGGGCAACCCAGCGCTCGGCTGAGTTTGTCGGCGTCAATGTCGATCCCCTCCTGAACGGCGAGGTCGATCATGTTGAGCACGACGAGGATGGGAAGCCCCGTCTCCAGCAGCTGGTGCGTCAGGTAGAGGTTGCGCTCGAGGTTGGTGGCGTCGACGATGTTGACGATGAGGTCCGGCTTTTGCTCCAGCAGGTAGTGGCGCGTGACGCGCTCCTCAGGCGAGTAGGGCGAGAGCGAGTAGACACCCGGAAGATCCAGAATCTCGATGTCCTCGTGCTCCAGCATGGTGCCGGATTTGCGCTCGACGGTCACCCCCGGCCAGTTGCCCACGTGCTGGTTGGCACCGGTGAGCTCATTGAAGAGGAGGGTTTTGCCGCAGTTCGGATTGCCGGCAAGTGCAATGATGCGTTTCATGGTTCGTAAAGACTAACTTGAGGGGTTACGAGATTTCATCGAGCTGCAGGCGGTCGCCCTCGCTCTTGCGCAGAGAGAGGCGGTAGCCGCGCAGAGAGATTTCCACGGGGTCGCCCAGCGGGGCGGATTTGAGGACTTGCAGGGTGACGCCATTGGTGATCCCCATGTCGAGCAAACGGCGGCGCAGAGGGCCTTCGCCCCCCACGCGGACGACGCGCGCGCGCCCTCCGATGGGGATCTGGCGCAGCGTTTTGAGCGGTGATTCGATCTTCATAGTTAGCTAAAACTAATTCGTACGCACGAATGATAGTTCGGACTAACTCTCATGTCAAGATTTTTTGCGAAAAAAAAATTTGAAAGAGAGCACTTTTTAGCTTTCCCGACCGAGCTGTCTGTTGCCCGATCGCGGGCGGAAGGAGCTCGGCCGGGTGAGGGCGCCTACACGCTTGCGCTGAGGGTGGGGTTTCGTCGAGCGAAGTGCAGGTGGATGACGGGCCGACGGTCGAGAAGCCGCACCGCTGCCGGACGCCGGGCACAGCGACAGGGGGCCTCAGGCGGGCGTTGCGGCGGGGGCGTCATGCCGGCGGGGGCGGCGGGGGCGGCGCAGGCCTGAGGCCTTGCGAAAGAGTCGGCTCAGAGCTCAAACTCGAGCTGGCGGAAAATCTCCTGCGTGTTGCCGAATTGCAGGAAGGTCTTGAGGTGCTCGTTCTCCAGCAGGGTGACGAAATGGCCGTCAGCGACGAGCTTGCGCAGCCCGGTGTCGCCGAAGAGTTCCAGCAGCCGCGATCCCTGAGGGATGTGCAGGGCCTCCAGCTGATTGTGGTAAAAGGCGGTGTAGTGGGCTTCGTCGAGCGTGCAGCCGAAGGCAACGAGGCTGGCCAGATTGGCCTGCGCCTTGTCCTCCATGGGGTCGATGGATTCGAGCCACGCGGTGAGATCGGAGGCTCGCATGGTCTTTTTAGCCTTCCAGGCCCACGGGATTTCGGGATTTTCCCCCTGACCGAGCAGAGCGAGGGCCTTGTCGTGGAAGTAGCCCAGCCGCGCAATCTCGCCGTAATAGGAGAGCCCGATGCTGAAGACCCAGAGCATGATGCCGCTCATGAGCACGGAGGTAACCAGACCCGGCAGCGAAAACTTCCGCCACGTGAAGAGCTGCGAGAACCACTCCATGCCGTGGTAGAAGACGAAAAAGGTGAAAATGGAGGCGCCCCAGGCCAGCACCTGAACCATCCACGGCGCGGGCGCGTTGGTGATGAAGGCGACGAAGGTGAAGCCGTTGCGCTGAATGAGCAGCCAGACGGCAATGGCTCCGATGATGGCCACGGCCAGCAGGAGCATGCGGATGACGCCTTTGAAGACGGTGAAGAAGATGATGGCGCCGACAAGGATGGTCAGGATGGGGATGAGCATGGGCGTCACTCCGGGGTTGTCGGCGCTTGCCGCAGCTCTTCGATGCGCTGCATCTCCTCGCGGGCCTCCGATTCGCGGCCGAGGAAGCGCAGCAGCTCGGCGCGGTTCGCACGCGCCTGCAGGAAGCCGGGCTCGATGCGAATCGCCTTGTCAAGGGCGAGCAGGGCGGGCTCATAGTGCCTCAGCTCGGCGAGGATGAGCGCCAAGCGGTACTGCACCTCGGCATCCTGCGGGTGGCGCTTGGCGCATTCGAGCATCTGCGTGAGCGCCTCCACGGGCCTCCCCTCGCGATCCAGAAAGACCGCATAGTCGATGCGCGGCACGGTGCTGTGCGGGTCGAGGCTGATGGCCCGCTGATACTGGTGCTCGGCTTCGTCCAGCTTGCCGCGGGCATCGGCGAGCACGGCCAGCTGCATGGCCCCGGTGGGCTGATCGCCCTGATGCTTCGCGGTCGCCTCCAGCTCGCGGACGACGTCGGCGGCATCGGGCATCCGCACGAGGCTGTCGACGAGGGGCCAGGCGGCCGCGCGGCGCACGAGGCGGCTCGGGTCGTGAATCATGCCGATGGCCTCAGCGCCGAGCAGTCGGGCGGCCGCCGCGCGCACCATCGCGTTTTCATCCTGCGCGGCGCGGCGCGCCTCGGCGAGGATGTCCTTGTACAGCGGAGAATCGGGCTGATTCGCCTCCGCCTCGCGGGCCAGCAGCTCCAGCAGGGTGGCGCGCCAGGCCGGCACCTCCTCCGCCCGATAGGCGCGCAGCAGGTCGGCGGCGTTGCCCCGGCCCTCCTGCGCGGCCCAGACGGCCCGCGTGCGATCGCGCTGAGCAGCCATCTTGGGGTTCGGGCCGTAGGTTTTGGCGACGGCCGCCGCCGCCCAAGCGTCATCGCGGTCGCGGTGGCACATGGTGCAGGCGTTGGGAATGCCCAGCTCGAGGCTCAGCTGCGGATCCGGTGAGTTGAAGGAGTGGTCGCGGCGCGGGTCGCGCGCCATGTAGGGGCTCTTGGGCATGTGGCACTCCACGCAGGTGGCGCCGGCAGAACCGGCGGGGCAGGGGCTGTGCGTCGCCATGTCGATGACGGGGGCTGCCACGCCGTTGACCTCCGTGCCCGTGCCGTGGCAGCGCAGGCAGAGCGAGTTGTCCTCCTGCGGCAGGCGCAGCTGCGCCGTGTGCGGGTCATGGCAGTCGAGGCAGGTGACGCCCGTGCGCCCCATGCGGCTCAGGCGCAGCCCCGTCTCGCAGTAGTCCTCATCGCGCTGCATGCCGTTGGGCCAGAAAATGCCGCGCACGAGCGGCAGCTCGAGGCGAAAGTGCTCATCGAAGCTGTCGCCGACGCAGAACGCATCGTCGAGCTCCTCGCGGCGGGCGTGGCAGGTGGCGCAGTTGTCGTGAATCTGCCGGGGCGTGAGCTTGCGGTCGCCCTTCGCCACCATGCAGCCGTCGCTCGCGTCGGGGTGCGCGGCCAACTTGTGGCACTGAATGCAGGTGACGCCCGGCTCCGTCCAAGAGGAGGCGTAGGCGTCCGTCGCCTCATCGTAATTTTTGTGAAAGCCCGTCATGTGGCACCACGCGCACTGCGAATTCCAGTTCATGCCGCGCCCCAGCCAGTGGCCCCAGTCGCCCGCTCGGCGGCTCGCCGCGCCCTCGCGCGACAGACGCTCATCATCCGCGAACATATCGAACCACTCCAGCTTCTGCGTGTCCCACGCGGCACTGGGAGTGTGCAGAGCCCCGCGCTCCCCCCGCACGAGATACTGCACCAGCGGCGTGCGCCCCAGCACGGAGTGTACGTCGAAGCTCTTGCCGGATTCGCCGTCCTGAATCACGAGGCCTCCGTCGCGCGCCGTGCGGAAACTCAGCTTCGAGCCGTGGGCCGTGTAACTCTGGCCGTGAAAAGGCTCCGAATCCAGCGCGGGATCAACCTGGCGCCAGGCCCAGGCGTGATCGCTGCCCGCCCAGTCCTCAAACTCCTTGGCGTGGCAGGCGGCGCACTGAAGGGAGATCGGCACGGCCTGCTGATTCCAGTGGGCACTCTGCCCCTCGTAGGCGGGTTTTGTCGACTCCTCGCTGCGATCGCAGGCGGGGAGGAGCAGGGTGAGAGCCGGCAGCAGGGGGAGAAGCCTCATGGCGGCATTGTAGCATACAGGCTCCCTCAGGGCAAACGATTTCCGCGCCACCGCCGGCTTCCGCCGCGCTGCGCAGACGCCGCGGCGAGCTTGGGGGCTCGGGCCTTCGACGCTTGCCGGGCACGCTTTTCAGTCGCCGAAGCGCACGGCCTGCCCGTCGGCACTCAGGCGCAGAAAGGCCGCGCGGTGCACGAAGCCCTCGCTCTGCCCGGGCTCGGGCAGGCGGATGAGGTAGAGACCGAGGTCGAGAACCTCCGCGCCGCCTGCGCAGCTCTGGCGCAGCAGGTGGATGACGAGGCGCAGGTCGCGCGTCTCCTGAGCCGTCAGCAGATCGGCGCTCAGGCTGCTGATGCGCCCGTGGTCGGCCTGCCAGCGCAGAGCCACTTGAGCACCCTCACCTCCGGGAAGAGGGAAGAGCACGCGCTCCGTGCCGCGTCGGGCCGGCAGGCGGTCGTCGACGCCCTCCAGCGCCTCGCGGTAGAGGGCGAAGTCCGCCGCAAGGCTGAGCTCGCCGTCGCTGCTTTGCAGCAGATCGACAGGGGCGGGACTCGGGTGACCCTGCTCCGCGGACTCATGTTGCTGAGCGGACACCGGGGCGCAGGGAACGGGGGCGCAGGCGGCTGCCCCGGCCGCCTCCGACGCGCTGGGGACACCGGAGGAGTTGCGGGCTCTGCGGGCATCAAGAGCACGAAAGCTGTTGCGTGCACCGGTGGAGCCGTTGGCATGGCCGGCGCCTCGGGCCACGCAGGCGTCACGGGGCGCCGGCATCTTGCGGGTGTTTCGGGGCTCCGTGTCTCGGGTGTCAGCGGTGCCCGGATTGCCGAAGGAGCCGGGGGCCTCAGCATCTTCCTGGTCGGCCTCTTCTTGGTCAGCATTTTCCTGGTCGGCCCCAGTGTCGCGTTCGGGGGTGCCGTAGGCGACGGTATCCTCGGCGGAGAGGGGGGCTGCCGCCCTATTGGCGGGCGCGAGGGGCGCCTGAGCCACCGCATCAGCGTCCGGACGGCACAGATCGCGCAGCCGAACTAGAAGGGAGGTGCTGCGCAAGCGATCTTGAACAGCGTCGCGCCGCCGCGCTTTCGCAGTGGCATGGTTCGCTTGTTCACTCATCGCGAGCGGAGCCGCGGAAGAGAGCGCCTCACGGGTGCGAACCGAAGGAGCGCTCGCCGCCCCCGCCGACGGGCAAGCCTCCGGTGCGGACTTGCCATGCCGAGGCTGCGCCGCTGCGGTGGCTGCGGCGTTGGCTGCGAGCGGTGCGACTCCTCCGGCTCTCATGTTCGCCGGAGCAGCGGGTATGGCGGCTGCTCGGGCCTCCGGCCCGCGCCCGTCCGTCATGGAGGAAGCGGTGAGGGCGGAGGGCTCAGAAAGGGCTGCAGGAGAGCTGAGGGGGGCGGCGGGGGCATCACCGGGTTGGACTCCGGCTTGTGCCGCCGCCGGAGTGGGGCGAAGCAAGAGGTAGGCTTGGATGCCGGCCAGCAGGACGGCGGCAGCCAACAGGGCCCAGGTGAGCCGGGAGAGAAGGGGTTTGTTCATGTGCGTCACGCAGGTGTGGGGTGAGGTGTGTGGGGGTGGG
>URLZ01000006.1 GCA_900548895.1 uncultured Akkermansia sp. | reverse complement strand
CTCAGACAACGAGTGCTCCGCAGTCACCTGAGAGGTGAGCTCGTTGAGAGCTTACCTCACGAGGGGCACAACGAGCGCGAAAGCCCCTCACGCAGGGGACAAAGCGCGCGAAAGGCCCTCACGGCATGTTGCCGCGAGGCTTGCAGCCAAGGGGGATGTTGCTGAGGGTATTGTTGCCGCGGGCTATGATGCCCGCGGGCGAATGGCCCTGACGAAAGAGATCAAAGGCGGCGGCAGAGGCACGCGCGGCGCGAATCAGGCGGGATCCGCACTGCCGCTCTTCACGGGCTCGGTTTCGCCGTCCTTCGCCGCAGCAGCGTGAGCGAGGCGGTTTTTCTCGCGCACGGCGAGGGCCATCTGAATGGCGTTAGCCACGTTGTGGAAGAAGACGTAGCAAGCGGGCGCCACGGAGGCCAGAGGCGTTGCAAAGGGCTGGTTGGCGATGTAGAGGGTGAGGATGGTGTTTTTCTGCCCGAGGGCCTGCGAGCACTCGCGCTTGAGCTTGGGGTAGCCCAGCCAGTAGCCGGCCACGAAGCCGAAGGCGCAGATGCAGGCGGCGGCCAGAGCCATGGGCCAGATGTCATGCCAGGAGTAGTGCATCTGCAGCATGCGCTCCGTGCTGATGGCCGCAATGAGCGTGAGGTTCCAGATCCAGATACCGAGCGAGAAATCGCGCAGCTTGGGCGCCCAGAGCTTGCTGGGCGGGTAAATCAGGCGGATGACGCAGGCCACGAGGGCCGGCACGACCATGATGTAGATGAGCTGCTGGCCGACGAGGGAAGCCAGCGTCGCGTAGGAGAGGCCGGGGTCGTGCACAACGAAGGGCAGCACAAAGGGAGTGAGCACGGCAAAGACGACCTGACTGAGCAGCATGGCCGTGGCGCTGAACTCGATGTCGCCGCCGATGATGCCGACGATCATGGGGCTGGCGGCGGCAATGGGAGCAGCGCCGCAGTAATAGAGAGCTTCGGCGAGCACGGGGTAGCCGAGGCTTTTGGCGATAAACCAAGAGCCGATGCCGATGAGCTGGATGCACAGGAAGATGAGGATGTGCATCCACGTGGGCTTGAGCTTGCGGAGCTCAACGCCGATGAAGGTGACGCTGAGCATCAGGCCGATGCCGATGGGTTGCAGCCAGTAGAGCTGCGAGAGGGATTCGTGGAAAACGCCTCCGACGAGGAAGGAGAAGATCATCAGAATGCTGCGAATCTGCCCTTTCATAACGGAGGAGCCATACCACGTCCAACTGCTTTTTTCAAGTTCAATTTGCAACTTTTCAGACACGAAGGGCAACTTTTCTCTCCCCGCTCCTCGCTGAGGCGGAGCTTCTCCTCTCCCGGCATCTCAGCCGGAGGAGGAGAAGAGGCATGCCCGGGCGTCTCCCGCGCCTCGGCGGCCTTTTCTCGCGCTTCTCCACACCTTTCCCTCCGGGTGTTGTCCCCAGCTCAGACGCCGCTCTCCGTACGCCGCACGCCGTACTCCGCTCCCGGCGCCGACTCCGTTATCGCCCTTCCCCCGCCTCGGGGCGCTGGCGTCGCACCCCGGCTTGCCGGCTTGTGAGCTCCTCGATGGCGCCGCCCTCCCCTGCTTCGGCGGCCTGAACGGCAGCTGCGGAGGGGCAGGAGCGCCAAGTGGGGGCGGAGGGTCGATGGCGAAGGCGCGCCTTGACGGCGGGGCCCTCCTGTGGTAGAGTGCGTTCATGGCCGAATCCCTCTACACGCGCATGGCCGAGACGCCGGTCACGAGCTTTGATCTCTCGCTGCGTCCGCCCGCCTTCAGCGAGTTCTGCGGGCAGGAGAAGGTGAAGGAGAGGCTCATGCTGATGGTGGCGGCGGCCAAGATGAGGGATGACGTGCTGGATCACGTGCTGCTCAGCGGGCCGCCCGGGCTCGGCAAGACGACGCTGGCCAACATCATCGCCAACGCCGTCGGCCACAAGCTGCACACGACCTCGGGGCCGCAGATCGAGAAGGCCGGGGATCTCGCGGGGATTCTCACCAACGTCGAGCGCGGCGATGTGCTCTTCATCGATGAGATTCACCGCCTGCACCCGGCCATTGAGGAGTATCTCTACCCGGCCATGGAGGATTTTCGCCTCGATATCATCATTGATCAGGGGCCGAATGCGCGCTCGATTCAGCTCAATCTGCCGAAGTTCACGCTCGTGGGCGCGACGACGCGCTCGGGCATGCTGACGGGCCCGCTGCGCTCGCGCTTCGGGCTGGTGAATCGTCTGGATTATTATTCGGCCGAGGAGCTCTGCCTGATTCTGCGCCGCTCGGCAGGTCTGCTCGATGTCGACATTTCAACGGAAGGGGCTCTGGCGATCGCCCGTCGCTCGCGCGGCACGCCCCGCGTGGCCAATGCCTTGCTGCGCTGGGTGCGCGATTACGCTCAGGTGCGCGCCGACGGCCGCATCACTGATGAGGTGGCGCTCGCGGCTCTCGGGATGCTCGACATTGACGACGACGGCCTCGATGAGATGGACAAGCGCCTGCTGGAGACGATGATCTACAAGTTTGACGGCGGCCCGGTGGGTCTGTCGTCGCTCGCGGTGGCCGTAGGGGAGGATGAGTCGACCATCGAGGATGTGCACGAACCCTTCCTCATCATGCAGGGCTACATCAAGCGCACGCCCCGCGGTCGCGAGGCGTTGCCGGCTGCCTACCGCAAGGTGGGGGCGGCGCCGGGCGGTCAGGGCGAGCTGCTCTGAGCTCCGCCGACGGAGGCCGACGAGCTCCGAGGAGCACCGCCCTCCGCCCGGCTTTGCGTAACGCATCCCGCGCAGCTTCGCGTAACGCCTCCCGCTCAGCCCCATCCACCGCCGCCTCCCGCACGCCTTCCGCAGCGCTTGGCGCGGCTCCGGCTGCGCCGCGGGATGGGCACGGGCCGCCGTCAGCGGACGCGCCCGGCACGGGCCGCGTCTCCCGTCCCCTTCCCCCCCCTCCCCTTCCGATCCACTCATTCGCCTTCCCCCACCCCCTCTCAGAACCATGATGAAACACACGCTGCTCTGCCTCGCCACCTGCCTGACGATGATCGTCGGGCTCAACTCCTGCACCGCCTGGCGCATGCGCGCCCAAGTGCGCGAATCCCAAACCGTCGCCCTCGATATCGGCCACTACTACCACCCGGAGCGGGGAGGCCAGGGCGCGCGCACGCCCGATGCGCGCTTCGGCAGCATTGAGGAGTGCGAGTTCTGGTACCGCTATGCCGGCGAGGTCAAAAAGGTGATCGAAGACGCCGGCTTCACCTGCATCATCTGCAACCGCGGGGCGGCCCCCACGGATCCCGAGCTCGCCGCCGCGGGCAAGGCGGCCGGCGTGCATCAGGTCAACACGCCGGAGGTCGGGGCCGTGTACCGCTCCAGCCAGCACCCGCACCGCATGGCCGTGGGCATGCTCAGTGTCAACTATGCGCTGAGCTGCAAGCCGGCCTGCGTCGTCTTCCTGCACCACAACAGCAACTCGGAGGACTGGAAGGTCTGGACGCGCGGGGCCTTTTACTGCAATGAGGAGGGTGTCGAGATGGCCGAGACGATGGCCGAGGTGATGGATGAGCGCATTCTCGATCACGGCATGCCCAACGGCGGGGAAAAGTGCCGCGTCATCGTGCGCGACAACGGGCGACTCGGCGGCGGTGACTGGCTCAACGCCTGCGAGGAGTCCTACGTGCCGGCGGCCATCACCGAGGTGGCCTTTCTGTCGAATCCCGAGCACGCCCGCTTTCTGAGCAAGGATGCGAACGCGCGGCGCTACGCGCGCGCCATCGGCGAGGGCATTGTAACCTACATGCGCAATCGCTGACGCGCCGTGGGCATCCTCCCCGGATGGGCGCAGCTCTTTCGCTAGGCTGACACGCACATCGCCACCGCTCTGCCGCTGCCGCTCCGGCCTTCCTGAGCAGCCTTCCCGAGCTCGCATCGGCTCGCCGTCGGCGAGGCGGAAGCCCACACGGCAGCGCTTGTCCGTCAGGAGGCGAAGCCGCGCTCCGGCGGGCATCCGTCCGAGGGCTGCCGCACGCCGAGGACGCTCAGCAGCCTGCGGACGCGCCGCAGCGGCGGTCCTCCGCCAGAGCGTCGATGAGGCGCTGCACGCGCGGCCCGGGCAGGATGCCCATCTCCATGGCGTTCATCACGTAAGCGAAGGAGCTGCCGCGCTCCGGCTCGCAGAAGGCATGGCAGCCGCCGGCGCCGGCGTGCCCGAAGCCGCCCTCGCCGAAGAGCTCGGCAGGCTCGCACATGCAGCCGCAGGTGAAGGAGGTCGGGCGCATGAGGATGCGATCAAATCCGCTGCTGCGGCACTCGCCCATCCATTCCGCGACTTCGGGCGGGTAAGGGCTGCCCGGCAGCTGCCCCAGCAGCACCTGATAAAAAGCGGCCAGTCCGCGCGCCGAAGCCACGCCTCCCTTCGCGGGCGAGGCGCTCTCCCAGGCGGCGGGGGTGTTCATCTCCCGCGCGCCGTTGAGCCCGATGATGCTGTGGAAGGCGGCCCAGACCTCGGTGGAGGGGTCGAAGAAGGCCCGGTAAAAGGGCCCGCTCGGCAGGCGGCTGCCGCGGGACAGGTGCGGCGCGCGCAGCTCGGCGACGCGCCCGCGCTCGCTGACGGGCAGGCCGATGTAAAAGTCGAGCCCCAGAGGCGCGCGCACGCGCTGCTCCCAGAAGGCGCCGAGGCGCTGCCCCGTCAGCTCCAGCATCAGCACGTCGATCATCGGGCCGATCGTGTGCGGGTGGTAGCCGTGCTCCGGCGGCCCCCAGTGCGGATGGCTGTGCTCAATGGCGTAGCGGCAGGCGTCCAAGTCGAAAATTCCCGCCGTGACGTCCAGCGCCGCCAGCCCCGACTGGTGCGAGAGCAGCTCCGCAATCGTCAGGTGCGGGGCCGGAAACTTCGGCCAGAGGTCGCCGACCTCCAGCTCCGGGCTCTGGCAGCAGTCATAGAGAGCCAGCAGCAGGCAGGACGCCGACGCAGCCTTGGTGGCGGAAAAGACGGGCACGAGGGTCTCGGGGCCCCAGGGCACGCCGTCGCGGGCTTCTCCACCGCAGAGGCTGAGCACCTCACGCCCCTCGTGCCAGAGGCTCAGGGCGGCGCCGCGCTCGAGGCCTTCGGCGAAGTTCTGCGCGAAGGCCGCGCGCAGGTGCGGGAAGGTATCCGGGGTTGTCGTCATGGCAGGAGGCCGGGATGCGGCCTTTGAAGGGAGGAGGGTGAGGAGGGGGAATGAGGAAGGAGCCGAAAGTCTCAGGCGCTCGGAGAGCCTCTCAGGAACTCGCAGAGCCTTCGGGCTCGATGCTCAGCACGATGGCCACTCCCCGTTCCACCCGGAAATGGACTTCGCAGGGGGCGAAGGAGAGGTGATAGACGCGCTCGGGGTCGTTCTGGTAGGCCGGGCGGGGATCCTGCGCCAGCGTCTCTTCGAGCGCCTCTCGCCAGTGAGGGGGCAGATGCGGCGGCAGCAGGGAGTCGGGGAGGGAGATGCTCAGCAGGCGACGCTCGACGGCGGTGAAGCCGCCGGTGGCGTCGGGGATGGCGTCCGCATAGGGAACGTAGGGCTTGATGTCGTAGATGGGGCTGCCGTCGACGAGATCAGCGCCGGACACGCGCAGGACGGGGCCGGGCAGCAGCTCGAGGAGGCGGACGACGGAGAGCCCCAGGCCGTTCGGGCGAAAGGGTGAGCGCGTCGCAAACACGCCCCGCCGCTCATTGCCGCCGAGTCGCGGCGGGCGGACGGTGGGCTGCCAGCGATCCCCGTTGCGGTCAAAGCCCCAGATGAGCCAGATGTGCGAGAAGCCCTCGAGGCCGCGCACGCAGCTCTCGTCGCGGAAGGCCGACTCGAACACGATTTCGCTGATGACGTGGGGCGCGAGATTGCCCTGGCGGGGCACGCCGAACTTTTCTCGGAAGGGCGAGCGAATGTGCGCGACGGGCACCATGCGCGTCAGAGGCCGAAGAAATCGCTCATCACCTGCCGGTAGACGCCGCGCTTGAAAGACGGCAGGGCGTCGAAATCAAAGTCCGCCGGCTGAATCCAGCGATAGGAGCAGAACTCCTTGTTGTCGAGCCAGGGCTCGGCCTGATCGCTGTGCATCCGGCAGAGGAAGTAGTGCTGCTCCTGCCCGGCGTAGGGGATGCCGCGCTTGCGCAGCACGCGCTCGCGCTCCTTGGGCGGGTAGTCGTAGCGGTAGGGCCCGTGCTCGGCGATGACGTCGTATTCATTCGGGCGGAAACCCGTCTCCTCCATCCCCTCGCGGCAGGCCGCCTCCATCGGAGCCTCGCCCTTCTTGATGCCGCCCTGCGGAAACTGCCAGGCGCCGGCAGGCTTGACGCGCTCGCATACGAGAACCGTGCCATCTGAGCGCTGATAGATGATGGCGGCATTGGGGCGGTAGAGTTCCGTGGTGTGTGACATCGTGTGTACCGTGGTGGGAATCAGCCGAAAGAGAGCCGTGGCGGCGCGGGCATTGTAGCCTAAAACGCCGAGGCAGGCAAGCACATTACCGTGAGCATTCCCTCAAGCCGCTCAGCCTCGCTGCTGCCAGACGGCCCCGTTGGCGTCGCTGGGCATGCGCCAGTCGCCGCGCGGCGAGAGGGCGATGGTGCCGACCTTCGGGCCGTCGGGGATGCAGCTGCGCTTGAACTGCTGGGAGAAGAAGCGCCGCAGGAAGGTGTTGAGCGTCTTGTCGATGAGCTCGGGAGGGTACTCGTCGGCAAAGGCCAGACAGGCCAGCGCGCGCAGCTTGTCGGGTTCGGCGCCGTACTTGATGAAGTGGTAGAGGAAGAAGTCGTGCAGATCGTAGGGGCCGAGAATGTCCTCAGTCTTCTGCTCGACGCTGCCGTCGTCGGCCGGCGGCAGAAGCTCCGGGCTCACGGGCGTGTCGATGACATCCTGAAGCACGGCGGCCAGCTCGCGCGAGCTCTGCTCCGCCACGTGAGAGATGAGGCAGCGGATGAGCGTCTTGGGGATCGAGCAGTTGACGGCATACATGCTCATGTGGTCTCCGTTGTAGGTGGACCAGCCCAGCGCGATCTCCGAGAGGTCGCCCGTGCCGACGACAAGACCTCCGGTGAGGTTGGCGTGGTTCATCAGGATCTTGGTGCGCTCGCGCGCCTGCACGTTCTCGTAGGTCACCGTGCGCTGCGAGGGGTCGAAGCCGAGCTCGCGGAAGTGGTGCAGGCAGGCCTCGCGGATGTTCACCTCCTTGAAGGTCGCGCCGACGAGCTGAATCATCTTCACGGCATTTCCGTAGGTGCGGCCCGTCGTGCCGAAGCCCGGCATCGTGATGGCGAGAATCATCGACGGATCCTTGCCCAGCATGCGGCAGGCCCTGCAGCACACCAGCAGCGCCAGCGAACTGTCCAGTCCGCCGGAAATCCCGATCACCAGCGAGCGGGCCTTCGTCTGCTCCATGCGGCGCGCCAGACCGGCGGCCTGAATGTTGAGGATATCTTCGCAGCGTTGGCTGCGCACTGCGGGCGGCGGCAGGAAGGGCCGGGGAACGAGGCCCGCGTGGCTGAGGTCACAGGTGTCCGGCAGAGCGCTGAGCTCCACGCGGCGCACGCCGCGCCATGCCTCCGGCAGCTCGGCATCGTGGAAGGAGCTCTCGCTCATGCGGGCATTGCTGAGGCGCGCGAGATCGAGATCGGCCACGATGTAGCTGCTCTCGCGCATGAAGCGCGTATTCTCGGCCACGATGCGCCCGTTGTCGGCGATGAGCGCATGGCCGCTGTAGACGACGTCCTGCGTGCTCTCGCCGATGCCCGCCGATGCAAACACATAGCCGGCCAGACAGCTGCCGCTCTGCTGCGCCACCAAGCGGCGGCGGTACGAGGCCTTGCCCGCCAGCTCGTTGCTGGCCGAGGGGTTCAGAATCACCCGAGCGCCCTGAAGGCAGAGGCGGCTGCTGGGCGGGATCACCGTCCAGAGGTCCTCGCAGATCTCAATGCCGAAGACGAGCTCCTCCGCATCGGCGAAGAGCAGATCCGTCCCGATCGGCACCGTGCCGAATCCCGGCAGCGACAGCTCGCTGACCGGCAGCTTGGAGGCTGGGAGGAACTGGCGCTTCTCGTAAAACTCGCGATAATTCGGCAGCACGGACTTGGGGACAAAGCCCAGCACGCGCCCGCCCTGCACGACGGCTGCGACGTTGTAGAGGCCGTCCTGCACGACGAGAGGCAGCGAGACGACGGCGACGGGGGAGTGCCCGTCGCGGCTGAAGCGAGCCGTCTGCTCCGCAAAGCTCTTCAGGCCGGCGAGAGCCGCCTTTTGAAGGCGTCGCTGAAAAAAGAGGTCACCGCAGCTGTAGCCCGTCAGGCAGAGCTCGGGGAAGAGCACCACCTGCGCCCCGCCCTGAACGGCGGCCTGCATGCTGCTCACGAGGCGCGCGACATTGTATTCCACATCGGCGACCCTCACGGAGGGGGTCACAGCGGCGAAGCGATAATATCCGAAGCTGCTCATTCTGCGAAACAGTCTAGCACAGCGCGGGGCAAAGTCAAGATCGGAAGCGTCGCTCGCGGACTCCGAATTCGCGGGCCTCCCTCATCCGCCCGGCTTCGGATTCGGCAGGCCTTCCGAATCCCTCGCTCCCCGATCGTCCCGAATCAGTCGCGCCCCACACCTCCCGAATCTCTCTCCTCCCGCACCCGCGGCGCAGGGACTCGACTCCTGCGGTCCTCGAACGCACCCGCCGGAAGCGGCGGGCGATTCTCTTGGGGCCGGGGCCCGCCCGAGGCAGCCAGCTGAATGCACCCCGAGGAATCCGCCGCGCCGAGCACACCGCGCCGGGCCCTTGCCGAGTTCACACCGCCAATGCTGATCGGCGGATCAGCGCTGGGGCATCATCTTGGCCTCCGTATGCTCGCGCAGCAGCTTCTGCCCCCAAGCGGGATTATCCGAGTAACGGGGCGCGGGCGTCGCGTTCAGGTAGGCGTCGAGCTCGCGCGCAAGACAGCGCAGGATTTCGGGCTCGGAGGCGGAGCGATCCCGCTGCTCGGTGGGATCCTCGCGCAGGCAGTAGAGGCGCGGAGGCACGCCCTTCGCGCGCAGCAGCTTCCAGCCGTCGGCGAGGATGGCGTTCGTCTCAGCCGTGCACCACTCCAGACGGCGTCCGGCGGTCGGCTCTCCCCGAAGAGCGGGCAGAAGGCTGCGGCCGTCCATGGCGTCCGGAGCATCCTGATCGTTGAGATCCAGCACCGTGGGCAGGACGTCCATCAGAGAAACCAGCTTGCGACAGCGACTGCCGGGCTTGAACGCATCGGCGGGCAGCGCGGGGCCGGGCTTTTCAGCAGCACAGCTCACGATGAAGGGCACGCGCACCCCGCCGTCGTAGTGCAGGCGCTTGTGGCCTCGCCAAGGGGCGTTGCTGGCCGGGGCCTCGGGGGCACCGCCGTTATCGGACATGAAGAAGACGAGGGTATCCGCAGCCACGCCCTGCTCGCGGAGCGCCTCGACAATCTGCCCCACGCCGCGATCCACGGCGTGAATCATGGCGCAGTAATGCAGGCGATCACCCGCCGGCACGGGAGCTCCCTGAGCCGCTGCGTGGCGCTTCGTGGCCTCGCGATCCGCCGACAGAGACTCCAGCGGCCAGTGCGGCGCGTTGTAGGCGACGAAGAGGAAAAAGGGCTGCTTGCGAGCCCCCTGCTCGCGGATGAAGCGCAGCGCCTCGCGCGTCACGTCGTCCGTCAGATAGCTGACCTGCGGCGTGGGGTCGTAGTTGGAGACGATGCGGCTGGGGTTGAGCCCCTCCTGCTCCTTGGCCATCGGGAGGTAGGAGCGCGAACCGCCGAGGAAGCCCCACCACCGGGCAAAGCCGCGATCCTGCGGCCGCTGGCCTTCCGTGTGCCCCAGGTGCCACTTGCCCACCACGCCGCAGCAATAGCCCAGCGGGTTGAGGTAATCGGGCAGCATGCGCTCCGTGGTCGGCAAGCCGTAGCGGCTCTCGGGCAGATTGGGGTCTTTCCAGTTGGGGTTCATCGTGATGCCGTAGCGCTTCGGCTGGCGCCCCGTCATCAGAGCCATGCGGGAGGGCGCGCACATGGGGGCCGCCGCGTAGGCGCGCTCGCAGAACACGCCCGTCTCGGCAAGGCGGTCGATATTCGGACTGAGCACTTGGCGGGATCCCGTGCAGCCTAAATCACCGTAACCGAGGTCATCGGTCATAATCACCACGACATTCGGTCGCGATGGAGCGGCCTGAGATGCCGCCGTGGCACAGGCAGCGGTGCAAGCTGCAGTGCAGCAGGCAGCCGCCGTGAGCAGAGAGAGCAACAAACGGAGCATGCCCCATTCTCCCAGCCGGGCCCCCCGGCGTCAAGCCCTTTTCGTCCTGCTGACAGAGGGGGGACGAAGCGCAGCGAAAGGAAAAGGGCACCGAGCCCGTCCCCCGCGGCGAATCCCCAGCAGTCCCCCCGAGGTGCCGCCGGCGCCGTTGGCGCGACTTCCGGTTGGCGAGCCCACGGCCTTGAACGACCCCCGCCGGGCGCACTCTCAGAGCGGCTCACCCTCGGTCCTGCCCCTCTCGTCCCTCTCTGCACGGAGGCGATGCCGCCGCTCACTCCGCCGCGGCATCGTCGGCCGGCTCGAGGCGATCGGCGGCCTTCTTCAGCTGCTCGATGTACTGGTCGACCTCCCAGCCCTTGTAGCAGGAGAGGTTGTCCGCCACCGTGCCGTCGGGCAGGACGATCGCGCCGCTGGGCTTAGCCGTGCACTGATATTTGGGCATCGGCTTGCCGCTGATGTAGCCGCAGCCGATACCGCGGCTGCGCTTGAGCTTCGGGTTGTTGAGGATCTCTTTTTCAAAGACCACGCAGACGGGGCAGGTTGCCGGGTCGCTGTAGACCATCCAGACGGGCAAATTGTGCTTTTTGCCGAAAGCGAGGGCGGCCTTCTCAGAGCGGAACCACTTGAACACGGCCTTGGCGCGAGCCGCCTTCCTCTTGGCCGCCTTCTTTTCCGCCGCCAGCTTCTTGCGCTCCGCCTTGCTGAGGTCGCCGTGGCTTGCCTCGGCGCTCGGGGACGGATTGGCATCAGCTGCTGCGGGCAGCGGCGCGAGCGTCAGGCAAAACGCCGCCGCGACCAGCGATGAGAACAAAGCTTGCATCTTCATGTCGGCATGATGGCACGCCGCCGGCGGAGCGTCAAGCGGAAATCGCGCTCCATGCGCCTTCGCCGATCGCGCCGCGAGGCTCCTTTGCACCGCAGGGCCCCTTCGCACCGCTCTCCCTCAGAGCTCGGCCCGGGGCTCCCGCCCCCGAGCGTGCACACGAAGCACGGAGGACGGGGCGGAGCTACGCGAGGCTTGCCCGCCGGACGCTCCGCCCGAGCCACTCCTCCTTTTTCGTGAACATCGGCAAGGGCGCGTCGGGAGCCGCACCACCCTTGACCAGTCAACGCTCCTGTGCTAGAGTCACGGACATGGAACGATCGGAACAAAGCAAGATGCTCCGCGGGGAGCTCTTCGACGCCAATGACAGCGAACTTTTAGCCCTGAGGGTTCAGGCCAAACACCTCTGTTACCAATTCAACCACACGGACCCGGCCGATGAGGCCACCCAGCGGGACATCCTCAGCCGGCTCATCGGCCGCATCCGCGGGCAGGCGATGATTATGCCCAATTTCTGGTGCGACTACGGCTCCAACATCGAGCTGGGCGACGGCGTCTTCATCAACCACGACTGCGTCATTCTCGACGGCGGCAAGGTCACCTTCGGCGACAACGTGCTCGTCGGCCCGCAGTGCGGCTTCTACACCGCCTCCCATCCCGCCGATGCGGAGACAAGGCGCACCGGCGCCGAATACAGCCTGCCCATCAGCATCGACGCCGGCGTCTGGATCGGCGGCGGCGTCAAGGTGCTGCCCGGCGTCCACATCGGTGAAAACAGCATCATTGCGGGCGGCAGCGTCGTCACCCGCGACGTGCCGGCCAACGTGCTGGCCGGCGGCGTTCCCTGCCGCGTCATTCGCCCCCTGAGCGCGCCCGAGCAGCAGCCACTGCCGGGCATGGAGCGCTTTCGCGCCGCCCATCAGGAGGGCTGAACTCCTGAGCATCCTGCACATCAGGGGGCCGATCTTCAGGCTCCTTGCGCTTCAGGGAGACGCGGGCATCCGACGGCCTGAGCCTGCCGGACGAAACCGCGCCATCCTCACGCTGAGTCATCCTCACACCGCGCAAGACTCACCCCAAGCAAGACTCACTCCAAGCAAGACTCACTCCAAGCAAGACTCACACCGCGCTAACGCCTCCCCGAATTGACCGCTGCCGCGGACGGCCTCGTCACAACTTCGACCCGGAAGCAACCCTTCGCCGCGCCCCCCTCTCAGCGAAAGGCGACCTCCGGCGAGAGATGCTCCTTCCCCTGCCCAACTCAGCCCAGCAGCCACTTGCCGGGCACGACGCGCTTGAGCAGGGCCACGAAGCACCAGGTCACGGGCAGCACGATCAGCGCCGCAGCCGGCACCAGCAGTTCGCCGGGGATGCCCAGATCACGGCAGAAGGAGAAGGCCGGGCCGACGAAGAAGTAGTGCACGAGGTAGATCCCGAAGCCGCAGGAGGTGAGGTTGGCGAGCAGGCGGCGCAGCCACAGCGGAGAGTCCTGGATTTCGCGGAAGATGAGCAGCAGGCCCGTGACCATCAACGCGACATTCGGGCTGCAGAAAAAGAGGAAGACCTCGTGCGCCGGCACGTAGGGCGTGCCCGGGGTGGCCGGGGAGAGGGCCAGGCTCAGCATCTCGCCGAAGCCGTCGGCCGTATAGGACTCCGTCTGCACGACGCGGAAGCCGATCAGTGTGACGGCGTATCCGAGCGCGATGAGCACCACCCCCGCCGCCAGCGCGCGGCCGATACCGATGCGGCGGCCGTGGCGCATGAGGTGCCCCAGCAGGAGGTAGCCGCTGAAGCCGGCGAAGTAGTGCAGCATGCCGCAGTCGTTCCAGGCGCACACGCCCCAGAGCTCGGGCGTGGCCAGATTGATGTAGGGGATGAAGAGGGAAAACACCCAGATACCGAGCACGGCGTATTGCTCGGCCGGCGTGGCACGCTCCAGCCAGGCGGAGAGGATCGGGATGAAGAGGTAGAGGCCGATGAGCAGGTAGACGTACCACATGTGGACGGCGTAGAGGGAAAAGCTCAGCGGGATGCGGGCCACGTCGCCCAGCGCGCTGCTCAGCGCGCCGCTCGGCTCGGCCGCGGCAGAGACGAAGTGATCGGCCATGCTCGCGGGCTCTGCCCCGCCGAGGCCGAGGAAGAGCCAGGGGAAGAGGCAGTAGAGGGCGCTCCAGATGAGGAAGGGCCAGAGCACGCGGGTAATGCGGCGCTTCCAGAAGCGGAAGGTGGACTCGAGCGCCGGCAGCAGCAGCGCCCCGGTGATGCAGACGAAGAGGGGGACGCAGGCGCGCGTCGAGCTCTGCCAGACGGCTCCCCAGAAGCTCAGCTCGGCTGACGGCGCCGCGAGGGGATTGAAGAGCAGTGGGTCGCAGCAATGGCAGAGCACGACGAGGAAGAGGGCCAGCAGGCGCAGCCAGTCGAGCCAGAGGCAGCGCTGCATCAGCGCCGAGGATTCGCAGGTGAGCATGAGGCAGTTTACACCGAGCCGCGAGACGGCGTCAAGGGCAAAGAGGGGGAATGGGTGTCCCGGGGCTCGAGCAGTCCTTTCGCGGGGACAATTCCCGAGGGGAAAGCGCCCGAGTGGATAAGGCGCAGGGGGCGGCTTGCCGCTTCGAGAGCCCTCTTGCCGGGGCCCTGTGGCTTGTGTTGATCTCACGAGGCCCTTATTTGAGTCATACGAGGCCCGATTTGCCCTCCTTTTACTGTTGGCAAAGGGCGGCGGAAGTGCTACAATAGGGTATCACCCCCATGGCCGACCCCAGAAAAGCAAGCAGCAAGCGCACGACAGGCGAGACTGACATCAGTCTTGAGCTCAACCTCGACGGCAGCGGATGCGCCGCCATCGCCACCGGGCACCCCTTCTTTGACCACATGCTCCACCTCTTTGCCCGCCACAGCCTCATCGACATGGCGTTGACGGCACAGGGCGACCTCGAGGTGGATGCCCACCACACGGTGGAGGACACGGGCATCGTCATCGGTGAGACGATTGCGCGCGCGCTGAGTGACAAGCGCGGCATTCGCCGCTACGGCTGCGCCTACATCCCGATGGATGAGACGCTCTGCCGCTGCGTCATCGATCTCTCCAACCGCCCCTACCTCGAGTTCCGCGCGCCGGAGGGCGCGGCGGATGCCCCCAACATGCCCCTCTCGCTCACGGTCGAGTTCTGCCGCGCGCTGACGAACAATCTGCGCTGCAACCTGCACATCGAAGTCTTTTACGGGCGCGACGGCCACCACATTGCCGAGGCCGTCTACAAGAGCATCGCCCACGCCCTGCGCGACGCCGTCGCCATCGATCCGCGCACCGCGTCCCTGATTCCCTCCACCAAGGGAGCGCTCTGAGAGCCGATTCCTCACCACCCCTCCACCTCACCGCCCACAGGCCCGCCTCCTCCCGTCTGATCCTCCCCTTCCCTCCCGTCTTTCCCCTTTCTCCGCACCTCCCATTTTCCCCTCATCCGCACCTCATGAGCAAGCTTGGTATCATCGACTACGGCGCCGGCAACCTCTCCAGCGTTCGCAACTCCTTTCTGGCCGTCGGGGCCGCTTCGCAACTCGTGAGGAGCCCCGAGGATCTGGAGGGCCTCACGCACCTCGTGCTGCCGGGCGTCGGGGCCTTCGGGGACTGCGCCCGAGCCCTGCGCGAGCAGCAGCTCGACGAGGCCGTGCGCCGCTGGGTGGCCGAGGATCGCCCCTTCCTCGGCATCTGCATCGGCTACCAAATCCTCTTTGAGAGCGGTGAAGAGAGCCCCGGCGTTGCCGGCCTCGGCATCTTCCGCGGCCGTGTCCGCCGCTTCCCCGAGGGCGAGCTCAAGGTGCCGCACATGGGGTGGAATGAGGTGCACTTCCGTCACGCCGACGATCCCATGTGGGCCGGCATGGGCGAGAACCGCCACTTTTACTTCGTGCACTCGTATTACCCGGAGCCTGAGCAGCAGGACATCATTGCCGCTGACTGCTGCTACGGCGTCAACTTCGCGGCCGCCATCCGCTGCGGCAGGCTCGTGGCGACGCAGTTCCACCCCGAGAAGAGCCAGAAGCTCGGGCTGCAACTGCTGCGCAACTTCGCCGATTCTCCGGCCTGACGCTCTCGGACACCCCTCCGCCCCTCTCCCGCACTGCCCGCCCCATGAAGACGCTCGACCGCTACATCCTGCTGCAACTCATCGTCGTCACCGCGCTGGGGGTTCTCTCGCTGACGCTGCTGATGTTGCTCGGGCAGCTTTTCAAGGAGCTGCATTCTCTGCTGGTCGAGAGCGGGGCGCCGCCGAGCATCGTCGTCGACTTCATCCTTCAGGTCATCCCCTTCTCGCTGACCTTCACGGTGCCTTGGGGCTTTCTGACTGCCGTGCTGCTCGTCTACGGGCGCCTCGCGGCCGACAATGAGCTGACCTCGATGCGCATGGCGGGCTTGAGTCTCTGGCGGCTCAGTGCGCCGGCCATCGGCATGGCCGTCGTGCTCTCGGCGCTCTGCTACTACATCAACATCGAGGTCGCACCGCGCGGCAAACAGGCCATGAGCGAGCTTGTCATGCGCGCTGCAACGGACAACCCGCGCAACCTGCTCAACGCCTCGCAGAACGCCACGCGCATCGACAAGACGCAGCTCTACGTCGAGAACCGCCACGGCGATGACATTCTCGGGCTGCACGTCTACCCCATCGACGACAGCGGCAACCCCGTAACCGGCAGCGGCAACTTCGATGCCATGCATGCGGAAAAGGCCCGCATTGGCACCTTTGACGAGAAACAGCGCATTCTCTCTCTGGAGCTCGAGAACTGCACCATTGAGACGCACGACGGCGACATCACGAACCTCATCATGGTGGAGAGCATGCCGATGCGCATTCACATTCCCCTGCGCACGCACCGCAAGCTCAAGCCGAACCGCTTCACCAACAGTGAAATCAGCCAGGTGCTGCGGCACACGGAGCTGCTGCAACCCGTCGATCTGGAGGCTATGAGACGCTACAGCCTCGCCGCAGACAGCCATGAGAGCTTCCCCTGCGCCTCCTTCCTCTGGAACGCCGCGCGCTCAGACGCCTCCTACTACAAGGGCGGGATGAATGAGAAAAACATCAACGCCTTTGAGACCGAGGGCGTGCAGCGCGCCTCCTTCGCCTGCGCCTGCATCGTCTTCTCGCTCATCGGCGTGCCTCTGGCCATCACGGCGCGGCGACGCGACACCTCCACGGGCTTCTTTCTGGGCATCATGGTGGCCGCCATCTACTTTATGGCGCTCGTGCTCTGCGAACTGTCGCGCAAATCCGGCGGCATCACACCCTATATTGTGCTCTGGCTGCCGAACGTGATCTGCCTCGCCTTTGCCCTCTGGCAGCACCAGCGCGCCAAATACCGCGGCTGAGGCGCGCGACGGACGCAGCAGGTCGATGGGTACGGCAGCCGAGTTGTGAGCCGCCGCGGGTCGTCGGATTGCACTATGCGGACTCTGCCGTGAACGCGGCGGCCGGTTCCGCGCACATCGGGTTGGGGTGCCCGTTACTCTGCGGTATGGAGCCGACAGTGAGAGGGGATACCGAGTCCGGGGTCCGATGTGACTGCGCAGCATCCGGTCGGTTGAAGGGTGGCCTCTGTCCCTGAGGTTCTGCTGACTGCCAGTCAAGAGGGGAGAATCTCGCACGGCCCGGGCCCTCCTCCTCGAGATGACGGGATCAGTCAGACAACCATCCGGCGGCCTCGTCCGCCGGACTCATTGAGCCCCGCACACCCAACTGCCATCGACTCCTCACACGGTCGGCTCCGCCGATCCCCCCACAGCTACACCCGCGTACGCCCCGAGCTCACCCCTCAGTCCCCGCGGCGATACAGAGGGTCATCGCGCCGTCGAGCAAGAGAACGCAAATGCCGCGTCCCTCGGCGAGGGACGCGGCACGACTCAAAACATGAAAAAGACTTCAGCGAGGCGATCAGGGCTTGACCACCGAGGCCAGCACCACCGTGCCGTTGAAGGGCGAGGTGACGTTGGCGGGCAGCTGCACCTGGCTCATGCGCAGGGACTCGTTGAGCTTGATGCCCGTGATGTCGGCCTCGAGGTGGGTCGGCAGATCCTTGACGGCGGCGCGAACGGGCACCTCGTAGATGATCTGGTTGACCTGGCCGCCCATGCTCACGCCGACGGGGGTGCCCTTGAGGCGGAGCTCGATCTTGGCGCGCACGATCGTGTCGGGCGTCACCGTCTGGAAGTCGAGGTGCGTCGTGGCATCGTTGAGGAAGTCGCGCTGCACGTGCTTGATGAGGGTGAACATCTTCTCGCCGTCGATGTCGAGCTCGACGACAAGGCTGTCCGTCTCCTTGTCAGCAAGGAGGGCGCGAACGTCCGAGGCCTTGGCCTGGATGTTGATGTTTTTCTCGACGTGGGAGCCGTAGACAACGCCGGGCACGTAGCCCTGGGCACGGAGCGCATTGAGCTTGCCGGTGCCGACGAGATCGCGCTTGCAGACCTTGAGAGTGTACTCAGTCATGGTATCAGAATGGTATGAAATGATCGTTTGTGTGGAGTTCTTCCGACGTCGGTGCGTCCGATATCACCCGCCGGGTTGATCTCGCCCTCACCACGAGGCGAGAGCGGACCCGCAAGATGCCACAACACCCCCCTTTTGTCAAGGAAATTCAGCAAAAAAAACATTCAAGGCACCTTCCCTCCCCCGCCCTTCACGCCTCAGTCACCCTCGGTCCACCCCACCGCCGCCGGAGGCAGCCCCCCCACTTCCCCGCACCTTTTTCTCACCTTCACCCTCCTCACCACCGCACACCTTGAACTTTACCACAGAAGACCGACCTGTTCATGCCTCCCCCGCGCGCTCCCTCTGTCCACAGTCCTTTACCGGGGCCTCCGCCTCCTCTCCGGCCTCCGGCGTTCCCTCGAGCTCCCACTCCGGCCTCCGACATTGCCACGAGCTCCCACTCCGGGCAGCCACCCCTCTGTTTCCCTCCCTCTGTCCTGACGGAGACGTATCCCTCCACCTCGGCTGGAGAGCGCGAGGAGAAGCAGGGGCGGAAGCCTTCTCAGCTGCGCCGCATACCCGACGGCAGACGATCCTATCATGGCGCCTAACGCCGTCCCCCGCACGAGAACACAGAGCAACGGCAGGGCAATGGAGCAGCGTATATCGGCATTGTAAGCTCTTGTCAAGCGCCTCCTCCAGCGAGGTGCAAGGCCTTGTCTACACAGCCCGTCGCCCTCGGGAGACAGCTCCGAAAATTCGTTCTCATCGTCAAAAATGGCTTGAAAACGGCAGATTTCTGCATTACACTCCCGATGGGGCTTTTTTGCCCACAATAGTTCTCGCACCACCATGAATACCACCTTGAAATTACACGGACTCGTGGCCGCCACCCATACGCCGATGAATGCGGACGGCACCTGCAACCCCAACGCCGTCGATGCCCAAGCTGCCTTCCTCGCGTCGCAGGGCATCAAACTCGCCTTCATCACCGGCTCGACCGGCGAGTCTGCCCACATGCAGCTCACCGAGCGCAAGGAGAACATGGCTGCCTGGGGCGAAGCCGGCCCCAAGCACGGCATCCGCTTCGTCGTGCACACCGGCGGCAACTGCGTGCGAGACGGCCGCGAGCTGGCCGAATACGCCGTGAAGTGCGGCGCGGCCGCCACGGCGAGCAACTCCCCCTGCTACTTCAAGCCCGGCAGCCTCGATGCTCTCGTTGACTGCTGCGCCTATGAGGCCGCCGGAGCCCCCGAGCTGCCCTATTACTTCTACGACATCCCCGCTCTGACGCACGTCTCCTTCAACCCCTGCAAGTTCATGGAGGCGGCCGCCAAAAAGATTCCGAACTTCAGCGGCCTCAAGTTCACCAACCCCGATCTGGCGCTCTACATCGAGGCGCTCAACTACGAGGGCGGCAAATACGACTGCCCCTGGGGTGTTGACGAGTGGTTCCTCGGCGCCCTGGCCACGGGTGCACAGGGCGGCGTCGGTTCGTCCTTCAACTACGCGCCCAAGCTCTATCAGAGCCTCATCGCGGCCTTTGAGGCCGGCGACATCGCCGAGGCCCGCCACCTGCAGCAGCTCTCGGTGAAGATGATCAACATCATCGCTGCCAAGGGCTACATGGGCTGCTGCAAGGCCATCATGGGCTGGTGGGGCGTGGATCTCGGGCCGGCCCGACTTCCCATGGGCACGCCGGATCAGGCCACGCTCACGCAGCTGCGCGATGAGCTGAAGGCCATCGGCTTCTTCGACTGGGCCATCAACAAGTGAGACTCGGGTATCCGCACGGCTTCATCTGAAGAGAAACTCTCACACCACGAGAAAGACGATGGATACGAAAGCTCTCGGACAATTTTACCGCGACAAGCTGCTCGACGAGGTTGAGCCCTTCTGGTTCCCGCGCGCGGTTGATACCGTCAACGGCGGTCTCTACCACTGCTTTGATGCGGACGGCACGCTGGTGGACACGGACAAGAACGTATGGGCTCAGGGCCGCATGGCTTGGATGCTGCTCACCTGCTACAACAGCATCGAGAAGCGCCCGCAGTGGCTCCAGTACGCCGAAAGCGCGCTGAACTTCCTGGAGACGAAGTGCGTTGACCTGAGCGACGGCCGCATGTACTTCCACGTCACGGCGGACGGCACCCCCATTCGCAAGCGCCGCTACGCCTACAGCGAGTGCTTTGCCGCCATCGCGCATGCCGCCCACTACGGAGCGACGGGCGACGCGCGCAGCGCTGAGCGCGCCCGCCACTGGTTTGACATCTTCGCGGACATCTTCTTCACCCCCGGCAAGATGCTGCCCAAGACGACGGGGCTGCGCCCGACGGAGAACCTCGGCTGCCGCATGATCATGCTCGTCACCTGTCAGGAGATGCGCAAATACCTCGGCGACCCCGACGGCTTCTACACCGGCTGGATTGACCGCTGCATCGGCGACCTGCGCCGCCTCTTCATGAAGGAGGACATCAAGGCCGTCATGGAGAACGTCGCGCCCGACGGCTCCATCATTGACCACTTCGACGAGCGCACGCAGAACCCCGGCCACGCCATCGAGGGCGGCTGGTTCATCCTCGAGGAAGCTCGCCTGCGCGGCAACGATCCCGAGCTGATCGACACGGGCTGCAAGATGATCGACTGGTCGCTGGCGCGCGGCTGGGATCCGAAGTTCGGCGGTCTGCTCTACTACACCGACGTCTTCGGCGGCCCCGTGCAGGAGTACTGGCACAACATGAAGTTCTGGTGGCCCCACGATGAGGCGCTCATCGGCACCTGCCTCGCCTACGTCATGACGGGCGACGAAAAATACGCCGAGTGGCACCAGCGCGTTCACGACTGGGCCTTCGAGCACCTTCAGGATCACGAGCACGGCGAGTGGTTCGGCTACTGCGAGCGCGACGGCTCGCCGGCCAACGGACTCAAGGGCAGCATGTGGAAATCCTTCTTCCACCACCCCCGCGCCCTCTGGAACTGCGCGCACTACTTCGGCGCCATCGCCGCCCCGACCACCTGCAAGTAATATAACATACTCATTCACACGACCCATCCATGATTATCGGCATTCTCAACTCCGGCGGCGATTGTCCCGGCATCAACGCAGTCATTGAAGGCTTTGTCACCTCCGCCTACCGCCGCGGCTGGCGCGTCATCGGCTTCCACGACGGATTTGAAGGGCTGCTGCCGGTTGCCGGCGGCCGCCGCTATGAGATCCTCACCCCGATCAAGACGCACAAGATTCGCTCGATCGGCGGCACGATTCTCGGCACGACGAACACGGGCAACTTCAACGTGCGCACCAACAAGGTCGGCCGCGCTTCGATTGACAAGGACGTCATGGCCAAGGCGAAAAAGACCATCACCGCCCTCGGCCTTCAGGCCCTCGTCGTCATCGGCGGTGACGGCTCGGCCAAAACCGCCCAGCTGCTCTCCGAGGAGGGCCTGCCCGTCATCAGCATCCCCAAGACGATCAACAACGACCTCTGCGTCGCGTCGGACTACACCTTCGGCTTCCAGAGTGCCGTGACGGTCGTCACCGAGTCCATCGACCGCATTCGCACCACGGCCAACTCGCACCAGCGCATGATGGTGGTGGAGGTCATGGGCAACCTCTCCGGCTGGATTGCCCTGCACAGCGGTATCTCGTCGGCAGCCGACGTGGTGCTCATCCCGGAGATCGCCTTCGACCTCAACAAGGTGGTCGATTGCATCAAGGCTCGCAAGGCCGCGGGGCAGCGCGAGATCATCGTTGTCGTCGCCGAGGGCGCGCGCATCAACGGGCACCTCGTCACCGTGCGCAACACGGAGAACGGCGATGAGCGCCTCGGCGGCATCGGCAATCGCCTGGCCCGCGAGCTCGAGGAGCTCACCGGCATCGAGACGCGCTACTGCGTGCTCGGCCACACGCAGCGCGGCGGCAGCCCCTGCGCCTTCGACCGCATTCTGGGCATCCGCTTCGGCGTGGAGGCCGTGCGCCTCATCGAGGAGAAAAAGTTCGGCACCTCCGTCGTGCTCGAAGGGCTCAACGTCGGCACCGTCACCATCGACGAGGCCGTCAAGCAGCCGCGCCTCGTGCAGCCGGACAGCCAGATCGTGCAGACGGCCCGCGACTTGGGCATCATCTTCGGCGACCGCGAGCCGGAAGACCTGCACGACCGCCCGAAGGCCGGCAAAGCGGCGCGCAAGACCAGCAAATCCGCATCATGAAGAAGCTCTTCCGCCTCAAGTCAGCCCTCATCGCCGCAGCCTCGCTGCTGCTGGGCTCCTGCGCCGATTCGGTCGAGCAGCAGCAGCCTGCCCAGCCCCTGCAGCCCAGCTATCTGGCCATGGAGGTCTCGACCGGCCGCGTGCTCTACGCCTCGGAAGCCAATCAGAGGCGCCCCATCGGCATGCTGGCGAACTTGGCGACGGCGGCCATCGTGCTCGACTGGGTTCAGGGGCAGAACATCAGCCTCAATCAGATGATTACGGCGCCTCCGGCCGTGCTGGAGAACCCGCACACGAACCTGCTCGGCCTCGTTCCCGGCGCCCGCATCTCGATCCGCGATGCGCTCTACTCGGCCCTGCTCTGGGACGACAGCTCGGCGGCGACGGCGCTCGCCTACGCCTGCGGCTCGGTGCTCAACCCGAATGACCCGCTCGACGCCTTCACCACGCAGATGAACCGTCTGGCGCGCCAGACGCTGCAGATGAAGACGACCTACTTCAAGGGGCCGAGCGGCGCCCACGTCTCCTACTCCACCGCCAAGGACATGGCGCGGCTCTCGATCTACGCCTTGGACAACACGACCCTGCGCACGATCTGCTCGCAGCGCTCGGCCAACGTGAGCATCCACATGCCCGACGGCAGCGTACAGCACCGCACCGTGTTGAACACCAACCGCATGCTCTCTACGGGCGAATCGGTTGACGGCCTCAAGGCCGCCCGCTCGGCCAGCGCAGGCAGCTGCCTGATCGCCACCGCGCGCCGCGCCTCCGTCAAGTTGATCAACCCGCAAACCGGCAAACAAGCCACCTACGCCCAGCGCCTGCTCGTCGTCATTCTGGGTATGCCCTCGCCGACCCAGCGCTATCAACTGGCCGCCCGCTTCATGCGCGACGGTTGGCAGGAGTGGCGCAACTGGCAGGCGACCAGCGACACCTCCGAGCCGAACAAATTCATCAAACTCTCCACCCAAACGACGCCCGAGCCGAACACTCCCGCGCAGCACGCATCCTCCCAGAACGAGCCTGCACCGCACGCCGCCGGGCACCACACCTCCTTCACCCCCATCTACTGATAGCTCATGAACATCGGAATTCTCAACGCCGGCGGCGACTGCCCCGGACTTAACGCAGTGATTGAAGGCGCCGTGGCCGCAGCATCGGCCCGCGGTTGGACGGTTTACGGCTTCTACGATGGCTTCGAGGGCCTGCTTTCCACCCCGGAGAATGAGCGCTATCGCATTCTCACGCCGCAAAGCTGCCTGAACATCCGCTCCACCGGCGGCACCATCCTCGGCACCGTCAACAAGGGCAACTTCACTGTCAAGAGCGGTGTGGGCGGCAGGCTTCAGATCGCCGAAGACGTGCTGGAGCGCAGCAAGGCCACCGTCGAGCGCCTCAACCTCAAGGCCCTCATCGTCGTGGGCGGCGACGGCTCGCAGACCATCGGCCTGGAGCTCCGCCACATCGGCCTGCCCATCGTCGGCGTCCCCAAGACCATCGACAATGACCTCGGCGCCACGGACTATACCTTCGGCTTCTGGACGGCCGTCTCCGTCGTGAGCGAGAACCTCGATCGCCTGCGCACGACGGCCTTCTCGCACCAGCGCATGATGGTCGTCGAAGTCATGGGCCGCCACGCCGGCTGGATCGCCCTCTACGGCGGTATCGCCGGCGGCGCCGACGTCATTCTGCTGCCCGAGATCGAGTTCACTCTCGAGGACATCGTCCGCAAGGTGGAGCTGCTCAAGGCCCTCGGCCAGCGCGAAATCATCGTCGTCGTGAGCGAAGGCGCCCGCATCGGCGGCAAGCTGCTGACGCTCGATGAGGAGACGAAGGGCGAGGTGCGCCTCGGCGGCATCGCCGCCTTCCTCTCCACGAAGCTCGAGACGCTCACGGGCATCGAGACCCGCTACTGCGTGCTCGGCCACATCCAGCGCGGCGGCTCGCCCATTCCCTTCGACCGCGTGTTGGGCGTGCGCTGCGGCGCCAAGGCCATCGACCTCATCGAGGAGGGCAAGTTCGGCGACACGGTCGCCCTGAGCCGCAACGACATGGTCTCCATGCCCATCGAGGAGGCCGTGCGCACCCTGCACCTCGTCGACAGCCAGAGCCAGATCGTGACCGCCGCCAAGGAGATCGGCATCTCCTTCGGTGACGAATCCCTCCAGCCCAAATCTTAAGAGGCAGCAGCCCCAGCCCTTTTCAGAGTCCCGGCAGAGCCTCTCTGCCGGGGCTTTCTGTATTCGAATATGAAGCAGCTGCCCCTCTCCATACCGCGATCGTCGCAGCGGCATTGCTCAGCTCTATCCATCTTTTAGAGTCATCACCCATCATTTTACTTGACAGAGCAATCCATTCTGCTAGAGTTAACAGAACTAAGAGCCTCAATCTCTATCCTTATGAAAAAAGCACTCAGTCTTTTGATAGCGTGCACAGCAGCATTCTCCTGTCTTGTTTCCTGCAGCGGAGGAGGCGATGACGCCTCAGCTACCCGTGGCATCATGACCATGCAGCAGTTCTACAGCGGCTCGCGGCAGTTCACCCTCAATGGCGCTACCCAGCTCAAGATCTACGCCACGAATCCGCAGAGCGGTGGCAGCCACACCGACACGCGCTCGGATGCGGAGGGGCAGTTTGTGCACGCTGTCGGCAGATATCCGGTTTCTCTTGTCTATACGATCCTCCAGCAGACGGATGAGGGGCTTCCCCAGTATGCAGCCCTTGAGATTACCTTTGAGGACACGACCCTCGCTCAGCTTAACGAAAATCAGGATCTGCTCTCAGATCTGGGGCTCGGCAATGATGGTGCCCTCCAGATCATGCAGGCACCGATTGTCATCGTGCTTGATTATACCACTGGCACCGCCTATTGCCAGTTCGAAATTACCGATGAAGGAGAAGATGGGGGAGAGGCAGGAGACCAAGAGAATGATGTTCGAGAGCTCCTCTTCAACCTCCTCATCCAGCCCGTCGGTGCCTGACAACGACAGCTCGACCGTGCGAACAGCGAAGCCCGTCTCCCGGACAGGGGAGGCGGGCTTCTCCGTTTTTCCGACCCTTCCATTCGTCTCGCGTCTGCCGCAAAGGCCATCATAACACTTAGCATCCCATGTACGTGTCTCAGATTTTCATTGCCAAAAACGGCTCGCTGTGATACCCTCACGCACGCGGGCAGAGCTGTGGATGCCCGCTAACTCAAACACCCCCACACAAAGCCAGTGAGTACAAGTGCATATTATCCTCAGGCTCAAGGCCTGTATGATCCTGCAGAGGAACATGACGCCTGCGGCGTCGGCATGGTGGTCGACACCAAAGGCAAACCCTCCCACAGCATCATTGAAAAAGGCATCACGATTCTGGAGCGACTTCTGCACCGAGGCGCCACCGGCTGCGACCCCGAAACGGGCGACGGCGCCGGCATGCTGATGCAGATTCCCCACGAGTTTTTCGCCGCCGTCAGCAAATGCAAACTTCCCGCCGCCGGGCACTACGCCGTCGGCATGTTTTTCCTGCCCAAGGACAAAGTGCCCTGCGCCGTCTGCCGGGCCAAGGTCGAGGAAGCCGCAGCCGCCGAGGGCTTTGAGTTTCTGGGCTGGCGCGAAGTTCCCGTCGACGAAGAGCGCATCGGCCATCTGGCCCGAGAGAGCGCCCCGCTCATCGAGCAGTGCTTCCTCGCCCCGAAGGACGGCAGCCTGAGCGGCGATGAGCTCGAGCGCCGCCTCTACATCCTCCGCCGAGTCATCGAGCACGGCGTCGAAGCCGAGCAGCCCAAGCTGGGCGACCGCTTCTACATTCCCTCGCTCTCCTCGCGCACCATCGTCTACAAAGGCCTGCTGCTGGCTCCCCAGCTGCCGCTCTTCTACAAGGACCTCGCCGACAAGCGCTTCAAGAGCTGCTTCGCCATCGTCCACCAGCGCTACTCCACCAACACCTTCCCGAGCTGGCCGCTCGCGCATCCCTTCCGCTACATGGCCCACAACGGCGAAGTGAACACCCTGCGCGGCAACCTCAACCAGATGAGCGCTCTGGAGAGCAACCTCGCCAGCCCGCTCTTCGGCGACGACATCAAAAAGATTCTGCCCGTCATCCCGGCCGGACAGAGCGACTCCGCCAGCCTCGACAACGCGCTGGAGCTGCTCGTCACGGGCGGGCGCAGCCTGCCGCACAGCATGATGATGCTCGTGCCCCAGGCCTTCGGCAACCGCTACTTCATCGGCGAAGACCTGCGCGGCTTCTACGACTACCACTCGGGCTTCATGGCCCCGTGGGACGGCCCGGCCGCCGTCTGCTTCACCAACGGCCTCGGCGCCGGTGCCCTCATCGACCGCAACGGCCTGCGCCCCGCGCGCTTTGAGGTGGACGACAACGGACTCTTCATCCTCGCCAGCGAAGCCGGCGTGCTCGACACCGACCCGGCTCACGTCGTCAAGCGCGGCTGCCTCACCCCCGGTGAAATCGTCTGGATCGACTTCGCCACGCACCACATCAGCTATAGCGCCGAGACCAAGACGAAAGTCGCCCGCCGACGCCCCTACCGCCGCTGGTGCCAGGAGAACCGCATCAAGATCCACGGCTTCTTCGACAGCGTCAACGCGCCGGAAGTCAACCCGAATCAGATCTTCTCGCGTCAGGTGCTCTTCGGCTACACGAAGGACGAGCTCGAGCACTTCATCATGCCCATGGCCAACACCGGGCACGACCCCGTCTACGCCATGGGCAACGACGCCGCCCTCGCGGTGCTCTCCGAGCGCCCGCAGCTGCTCTTCAACTACTTCAAGCAGCAGTTCGCGCAGGTGACCAACCCGCCGATCGACCCCATCCGCGAGCAGCTCGTCATGTCGCTGACCACCTTCATCGGCAACCCGGCGAACATCCTCGACGAGACCCCGCAGATGGCGCGCCTCATCAAGCTCGCGCGCCCCATCCTCACCATGAGCGACCTCGAGGCGCTCAAGAGCAACAAGGAGCCCGACTTCCGCTGCATCACCCTCTCCACCGGCTTCTCCGCCCTCTCCGCCCACGGGCTGGAGGAAGGCCTCGCCGAGCTCGAGCGCGAGACAGAGCAGGCCATTGAAAAGGGCTACCGCATCATCATCCTCTCCGACCGCACGCTCTCGGGCAACGAAGCGCCCATCCCGAGCCTGCTGGCCGTCGCCGCCGTCAACGCCAAACTCCGCGAGATGGGCGTGCGCACCAGCACCGGCGTCATCGCCGAGACCGGCGAAGCCCGCCAGGTCATGCACTTCGCGCTGCTGCTCGGCTACGGCGCCACTGCTGTCTGCCCCTGGCTGGCGCTCGGCACCATCGTCAACCTCGCCCGCGAGGGCAAGCTCGGCGAATCTGTCTCCGCCACCAAGGGCATGGAGAACTATCTGGAAGCCGTCGACTTCGGCCTGCTCAAGACCATGTCGAAGATGGGCATCTCCACCCTGCGCTCCTACCGCGGCGCGCAGATTTTCGAAGCCATCGGCCTCGGCGACGACATCGTCAACCGCTTCTTCCCCGGCACCGCCTCGCGCATCGGCGGCATCGGGCTGACGGAGATTGCCGCCGAATCCGTCGAACGCCTCAACCGCAAAAAAGCCCTCATCTTCGAGCCCCGCACCGAGCTGGAGGACGCCGGCCTCTACAAGTGGCATCGCGGCGGCGAGAAACACATCTGGACGTCCAAGGTCATCGGCCAGTTCCAGAAGTCCCTGCGCAACGACGACTACGCGCAGTTCAAGGTCTTCTCGGAGATGGTCAACGAGAACACGGAGACGCTCTGCACCCTGCGCGGGCTCTTCGACTTCGCCCCCACGACCCCCATCCCGCTCGACGAGGTGGAGAGTGAGGAGAGCATCATGAAGCGCTTCGTCTCGGGCGCCATGAGCTTCGGCGCGCTCTCCAAGGAAGCGCACGAGGCCATCGCCATCGCCATGAACCGCATCGGCTCGATGAGCAACAGCGGCGAGGGCGGTGAAGACCCCGCCCGCTACATTCCCCTGCCCAACGGCGACAGCACCTGCTCGGCCATCAAGCAGATTGCCTCCGGTCGCTTCGGCGTCACGGCCGAATACCTCGCCAACGCCCGCGAGCTGCAAATCAAGGTGGCTCAGGGCGCCAAGCCCGGCGAAGGCGGCCAGCTGCCCGGCAGCAAGGTCGACGAAGAGATTGCCCGCGTGCGCCACGCAACGCCGGGTGTCACCCTCATCTCGCCGCCGCCGCACCACGACATCTACTCCATCGAAGACCTGGCCCAGCTCATCTTCGACCTGCGCAACTCCAATCCAGAGGCGCGCGTCAGCGTCAAGCTCGTCTCGGAAGTCGGCGTCGGCACCGTTGCGGCCGGCGTTGCCAAGGGCGGCGCGGACATGGTGCTCGTCTCCGGGCACGACGGCGGCACGGGCGCCTCGCCTCTCACCTCCGTGAAATACGCCGGCATGCCCTGGGAGCTCGGCGTCGCCGAGAGCCACCAGACCCTCGTTCTCAACGGCCTGCGCGAGAAGGTACGCCTGCAGACGGACGGCCTCATCAAGAACGGCCGAGACGTCATCATCGCCACCCTGCTGGGTGCTGAGGAGTACGGCTTCGCCACCTCGCTCATGATTGCCCTCGGCTGCATCATGGCGCGCGTCTGCAACAAAAACACCTGCCCCGTCGGCGTTGCGACGCAGGATCCCGCGCTGCGCAAGCGCTACCGCGGCAAGCCCGAGAACATCGTCACCTTCCTGCGCTTCGTCGCCCGAGAGACGCGCGAATATCTGGCCGCCCTCGGCCTGCACAGCATCGACGAGGCCGTCGGCCGCGCCGACCTGCTGCGCGTCGATCGCGCCCTGAACTACTGGAAGACGAAGAATCTGGACTTCTCGCGCATCATCCGCCCGGAAGCCCTCAACGTGCACGGCAGCGCCAATCACCGCAACAGCTGCACCATCTTCGATGACGCCCTGCTGCCTCAAGTGAAGCCGGCGCTGGAGGAAGGCAAGCCGGTGGAACTCGACCTGCTCCTCCGCAACACGGACCGCGCCGTCGGCACCCGCCTCTCCTACTACATCGCGAAGAAGTACGGCCACGCCGGCCTGCCCGATGACACCATCACCGTCAACATGGTCGGCACCGCCGGTCAGAGCTTCGGCGCCTTCCTCGCCCACGGCATCACCTTCCGCCTGCAGGGACAGGCCAACGACTACGTCGGCAAGGGCCTTTCCGGCGGCAAGATCATCATCACGCCCTTCCCGGGCACGCGCTACGTGCCCTGCGAGAACGTGATTGCCGGCAACGTGTTGCTCTACGGCGCCACCGGCGGCAAGGTCTTCATCCGCGGACAAGTCGGCGAGCGATTCGCCGTGCGCAACTCCGGCGCCTGCGCCGTCGTCGAGGGAGCCGGCGACCACTGCTGCGAATACATGACCGGCGGCTGCGTCGTCGTGCTCGGCCACACCGGCCACAACTTCGGTGCCGGCATGAGCGGCGGCTACGCCTACGTCTGGGACGAGCAGCACCTCTTCGACCGCTACTGCAACCTCGACATGATCGACCTGGACCCCGTCACCGAGCCCGAGGACATCGAGCGCCTGCGCGGCCTCATCGAGGAGCACGCCCGCTACACCGGCTCGCAGCGCGCCGCCGAAATCCTCGCGGACTTCGACAACGCCCTGACGAACTTCGTCAAGGTCTTCCCGATGGAGTACCGCCGCGTGCTCGGGCAGATGACCCAAGCCGACGCCGAGGTCAAGCGAGCCCAGACGCACAACTGATTCCCCGACCCGGCAGGCGAGGCCACCTTGGCCGCGCCGCCGAGCCCCGTCCCTCTCAACCGGCCTGCGCCACGCGCAGGCCGGTTTTGTCTTGCCCCCTTGCCCTCCATCCGCACGCGCTCAGCTGCCAACCACCCCTGCCGGTCACCGCCACCTCTGCCGGGCACCGCGCTCCCACCGCAGGCGATCCGGCTCACGCCATACCCGACCACACCGCGTCTTCTCCGAATGAAAAGCCGCGCAAATAAAGCTTGCCAAAAAAACCATTTGTTGTATACTGCCCCCGCGCTGCGCGCGACGCGCAGGGCAGAGTCGAATCACCCCCATGAACCTGAAAAACCCCAGAGTCGCCATTGTGGGCGCCACCGGAGCGGTCGGCGTCGAAATCCTCTCCTGCCTCGAGACCCGCAACTTCCCGCTGGCCTCGCTCAAACTTCTGGCCTCCCGTCGCTCTGCCGGTAAACAGGTCAGCTTCCGCGACAGCATCCTCACCGTCGAAGAGCTCACCCCCGACTCCTTCGGCGACGTCGATATCGCCCTCTTCTCCGCCGGCGGGGACATCTCCCGCGAATACGCCCCGATTGCCGCGGCCGCCGGCTGCGTTGTCATCGACAACTCCTCCGCCTTCCGTCAGGACGATGACGTGCCGCTTGTCGTGCCCGAAATCAACGGCAAAGAAGCCTTCAATCACCCGCGCAACATCATCGCGAACCCGAACTGCACCACCATCATCACCCTGATGGCGCTCTACCCGCTGCACCTTCGCTACGGCCTCAAGATGATTCTGGCCAGCAGCTATCAGGCCGTCTCCGGCAGCGGTCAGCACGGCATCACCGAGCTGGAGAATCAGGTGCGCGCCATCGTCAACGGCCACCCCGTTGAGATCAGCACCTACCCGCGCCAGATCGCCTTCAACGTCCTGCCCCAGATCGACAAGTTCACCGACACGGGCTACACCAAGGAAGAGCTCAAGATGCTCAACGAAGGCCGCAAGATCATGGGCCTCCCGAATCTGAGCGTCAGCTGCACCTGCGTTCGCGTCCCCGTCTACCGCAGCCACTCCATCTCCTGCATCGCCCAGTTTGAAAAGCCCATCGACGTGGAAGGCGCCCGCGCCTGCTACGAGGGCATGCCCGGCGTCGCCCTCATGGACGAGCCGGAAAAGGGCATCTGGCCGACCCCGCTCGACTCCACCAACGGCGACACCTGCTACGTGGGCCGCATCCGCAAGGACCTCGCCATTGACAACGCCCTGAGCCTCTGGGTCGTCGGCGACCAGGTCCGCAAGGGCGCCGCGCTCAACGCCGTGCAGATCGCCGAGCTCCTCGTGGCCGGGAAGTGAGCGAAGCTCTCGCGCCGCGCAAACGCGGCGCGAGCCTCGGACAAGCCTGTCATCCGGCAACTTTCCGATTTACAGCAGGGGCGTGCTCTGGCATAATAGCCGGAGCACGCCCCTCTCTTCACCCCGGGCGCAAGCGAGAGGCCCCGCACCCCACCACTCTCTCATGGACATCAAAGAGCTCATCAAAGAAACCGCCGCCAAAGTCGAGCAGCGACTCGGCGAACTGCTGCCCTCCGAACAAACCGAGCCGGTCATCCTGCACAAAGCCATGCGCTACAGCATCTTTGCCGGCGGCAAACGCATACGCCCCCTGCTCTGCCTCGAAGCCGCCAAGGCCTGCGGCGGCAGCGACGACATCGCCCTCAACGCCGCCTGCGCTCTGGAGACCCTGCACACCTACACCCTCATCCACGACGACCTGCCCTGCATGGACAACGACGACCTGCGGCGCGGGCGACCGACCAACCACAAAGTCTTCGGCGAAGGCATCGCCGTGCTGGCGGGCGACGCCCTGCTCACCGAAGCCTTCGGTATGCTCGCCCTCGTACCCTCCAACGACCGCTACGACGTCCGCGACTACGTCGCCGAGCTCGCCTACCGCACCGGCAGCCTGCAACTCGTGGGCGGTCAGGCGCTCGACCTGCTCAGCGAAGGCCGCCAGCTGAGCATCGACGAGCTGCGCACCATCCACCACGGCAAAACCTCCGCCCTCATCATCTCCTCGCTGCGCCTCGGCGGCATGGCCGCCGGCTGCACCCAAGAGCAGCTCGAAGCGCTCACCGCCTACGGGCGCAACCTCGGACTCGCCTTCCAGATCATCGACGACATCCTCGACGTCACCTCCAGCCCCGAAGTGCTCGGCAAGAGCATCGGCAAAGACGCCCGGGAGCAAAAGGCCACCTACCCGGCCCTCCTCGGCATGGACCGCGCCCGAGCCGAAGCCCGCGAACTCACCGCCGCCGCCCGAGCCGCCCTCGACGTCTTTTCACCCAAGCGAGCCGAGAATCTGCTGGCCATCAACGACTACCTGCTCAAGCGAGACTACTGAGTCCGAACGCCTCGAGCCGTCTCCATTTTTCCCAAGCGTCGGCCCCAAGCCGAGGCTTTTTTTGCAGGGCTGCACCACCTGACAAAGCTTCTGTAACCATCGGCAACCCTCTGCAAAGCTTCTCCATAACCTCCGCAGACCTTCACACAACGCACCATCACCGAGGCAGCGAGCCGCCGTCCACCGGAAGCGCCAGCCCCGCGCCCTGCGGGGCAGCGGACAGGAGGGACCCTCCCGTCACCAGCTCTCCGGCGTGAACATCACCATGCACAGCACCGGAGGGAGCGCCATCACAAGCCACCCGATGGCAAAGAGCGCATCCGCACTCAGGCTGCGGCGCAAGCGGATGAGAATCTGCAATGCAGCACAGCCCATGGCCACCATCACGCAAAACGAACGCTCGTAAAAAGGCGCGCGGATGCTCGTCGCCAGCGCCGCAATCATCACCAACAGCAGACCTACCGTGACGAACAGCTCCGCCGCCCCATCTCCGGCCCGAGATCTCCACGCCCGCCTCATCATAAAAAACAGCCCCATGAGGACGGAAAAATACCACAGCGGCGCCGCCGGCCCCGGATCAAGCCCCATGCAGAGATAACGCGCCGGCACCACGCAGGCCGCGGCGAACACAAGCCCCGATACCAAATCGCCGCACATGCGCAGCGATGCGCGCGACAGACCGATGCGCTCCAGCACCGGCAGCAGAAAAACCAGCACCATGGGGAAAGCCACGCGGCCCAACTCCCCGATCATCGACTGACCCACGTAAAAAAACAGCAACCAAAGCGCCGCCATCACCACACTGAGCGTCACCACCAGCATAAGCGCGAAGTGAGAGCGATAATAGCGCGGATACCACCCCTCATCCGAAACCGCCCCCGCCAGCCTCACCAACAGAGCCACCATCCAAGCCGCCACCCCCAGCAAGAGCACCGGCCCCTCATCCACCACCACCACCTGCATAAAGGCCGCAATCGCCACCCCCCACAGAGACGCCGCCAGCAGGACATCCAGCCCCCAGAGCTGCAACAGCAGCCACCACGGCGCTCTCTTAGCCTCATCACCCATAAGCGCCGCCCATCATATCACAAAACGCAGCTAAAGCAAGCCGCGATCGCGACAGCAAGTGCGGCTCGCCCGCCCCCGGCACCCGAGCGCGGGCGAGCCGCCCGCCGCAAAAATCCGCAAAGGCGTGAAATTTTGCTTGCAAAAGTGAGAGCAGCGTGCATAATGCCTCGCGGATGTTTTCGATGACTGACAATGAGACCACCAAGCCGCTCCCTGCGCAAACGCGGAGCTGGTATTGGTATCGCCTCATCTAACTCACCGGGAAGCGCCCAGTGTGTCACACCGACGCACACAGCACAGCAAAGCAATGACACCGTTCTGGCTTCCCGATATGCCGGAACGGTTTTTTCATTGATCGGGGTCACCACCATCACCATCACAAGCCATGACAAGCTCCATCACCCTCCACCAGCAGTGCCGCCGCCTCGCCGAAGGCGACACGCAGACACCCATTCGACTCTTCATGCAGCTGAGCCGCAGCAACCCCGAGGCCATCCTCCTCGAAAGCGCAGAAGTCGACGGGCGATGGGGACGCTACAGCATCATCGCCACCGACTACCTCGCCGAATTCCTCTGCCGCGGCGGCAAGCTCGAGGTCAAAACCCACCGTGACGACCTCGCCCCCCTCCGCGAACTAAGCGGCCAGCCCTACATGGACGGCATGCGCCGAGCCCTCGACCTGCTGCACATCGAGCCCGAAGAGCCCGAGCTCGCCCCCATCACCCGCGCTCTCTACGGCTACTGGGGCTACGAAATGGCCACCGTCTTTCAGCCGAAGCTCGCCCAAACCCTCAACGTCGCCGACGCCGAGAGCCACCTCGTGCTCGCCGCCACCGTCCTCGTCTTCGACCACGTCTATAACCGCCTCTACCAGCTCAGCCTCGGCGAGCACCGCGACCTCGTGAACATGGAGCCGCTGAGCAACTCACACCCGCGCCCCTTCAGCATCGGCCCCGTCAGCTACTGCCCCGACGAAGAGACCTACAAGAAAGGCGTCGAAACCGTCCGCCAGCTTCTGCACGACGGCGAAGCCATCCAAGTCGTCGCCTCCTCGCGCGGCAGCGCTCCCTTTGAGGGTGACACCTTCACCCTCTACCGCCGCCTGCGCAGCCTCAACCCCTCGCCCTACATGTTCTACATGCGCTTCAACGATCTGGAACTCTTCGGCGCCTCTCCCGAAGTCATGGTGCAGTGCACCGGCGGCCACCTGCTGCTCGCCCCGATCGCCGGCACCCGCAAGCGCGGCCGCAACGCCGCCGAAGACGAAGCCCTCGCCGACGACATGCAGCGCGACCCCAAAGAGCGCGCCGAGCACGTCATGCTCGTCGACCTCGGCCGCAACGACCTCGGCCGCATCGCCGAGGGCGGCAGCGTCAAAGTCCGCCGACTCATGGACATCGAGCGCTTCTCGCACGTCATGCACATGACCAGCCGCGTCACCGCCGAGCTCGCCCCCGGGCGCGACGCCCTCGACGTGCTCGCCGCCACCTTCCCGGCCGGCACCGTCTCCGGCGCGCCCAAAGTGCGCGCCATGGAAATCATCCACGGCCTCGAGCAAGTCCCGCGCGGCCCCTACGCCGGCTGCATCGGCTGGATGGGCCTCGACCACGACGCCGTGCACCTCGACACCGGCATCACCATCCGCTCCATGTGGCTGCGCGACGGCAAACTCAACTGGCAGACCGGCGCCGGCCTCGTCTACGACTCACAGCCCGACCACGAATGGGCCGAATGCCGCAACAAAGGACGCATCATCGATGCCGTCCTCACCGCTCAGGACTAACCCCCAACCCGTCCTCAAGTCATGATCCTCTTCATTGATAACTACGACTCCTTCTCCTACAACATCATCCAATACCTCATGCAGACCGGGCGCACCCCGCTCGTGCTGACCAACGACAACCCCAAAGTCCTCGAACTGGCCACCTCGCCCGAGCTCGAAAGCGTCATCCTCTCCCCTGGACCCAGCAACCCGGAAAACGCCGGCTACTGCCTTGAGTTCCTCAAGCGCCTCCCCCACCACATCCCCGTGCTGGGCATCTGCCTCGGCCACCAGTGCCTCGGCGCGCACGCCGGATGCCCCGTCGTGCGCGGGCCGCGCGTCATGCACGGCAAAACCAGCCGCATCGAGCACAGCGGCACCGGCCTCTATCGCGGCATCGCCAGCCCCATGACCGTCGGGCGCTACCACTCCCTCGTCGTCAAATGCCCCGATGACCACCCCCTCATCGAAGTCACCGCGCGCGACGAAGACGGCGAAGTCATGAGCATGCGCTACAAAGACCGCCCCTGGGTCGGCGTGCAATATCACCCCGAATCCGTACTCACCCCCGACGGCCTGCGCATCATCGAAAACTTCCCGAAAGCCATCCTGCGAGGCATGACCATCGCCTCCATCCTCGACACCCTGGCCGACGGCAACAACCTCAGCGAAGAACAGGCCGACCAGTCCTTCGCCGCCCTCATGGACGGACGAATGACCCCGGCCCAAGCCGGCGCCTTCCTGCTGACCCTTCGCGCCAAAGGCGAAAGCGCCACCGAAATCGCCTCCGCCGTCCGCTGCGCCCTCGAACGCTCCAAACCCGTCAACGGCATCAAAGGCGACTACGTCGACATCGTCGGCACCGGCGGCGACGGCAAAAAGAGCTTCAACTGCTCCACCGCCAGCGCCATCGTCATGGCCGCCCTCGGCTACCAAGTCGTCAAACACGGCAACCGAGCCGTCTCCTCCAGCTCCGGCGCCGCCGACGTCCTCGAAGCCCTCGGCTACCCGCTGGCGCAAGACGCCGACGGCATCCGCGCCTCCGTACGCCGCTGCGGCTTCGCCTTCCAATTCGCCCCGCAGTTCCACCCCTGCTTCAAAAACATCGCCTCCATCCGCCAAGAACTCGGCGTACGCACCCTCTTCAACCTCCTCGGCCCGCTGATCAACCCCAGCCGCCCCACCCACATGATGCTCGGCGTCGCCAAACCGGAACTCGTCCCCGTCATCGCCGACGTCCTCGCGCGCGGCGGCTACAAACGAGCCATCGTCCTCTGCGGCGCCGGCGGCTACGACGAAGCCACCACCTTCGGCCCCGCCACCGCCTGCTCCGTCACCAACGGCATCGTCGAACCCATGGAAATCGACCCCGAAGCCCTCGGCTTCACCCCGCCCGCCGGCGAAGACGAACTGCGCATCGAAACACCCGAAGAAGCCCGGCAAGTCCTGCTCGACATCCTCGCCGGCAAAGGCCCGCGCGCCATGAGCGAAATGGTCGCCCTCAACGTCGCCCTCTGCATCAGCATCTTTGAACCCGAAACAGATCGCCACATCTGCGTTCAGCGCGCCCGCCGCGCCCTCGCAGAAGGCATCGGCCTGCACGTCATCGCCAACTGGAAACAATCATGAACCTCCAACGCTTCATCCACGCCAAACAAAACGAACTGTGCGCCTTGCGGCAGCACATACCCGAGCCCCTCGACGAAAGCGCAGCCTTCCCCGGCGGCAAGCGCCCCGACTTCCTGAGCACCCTCACCGCCCCGCTCACCAACGGCGCCCCCCTGCACATCATCGCCGAATACAAACGAGCCTCACCCTCCGCCGGCATCATCAACGCCGAGCGCAGCCCCCGGCAAGCCGCCCGGCAATACAGTGCCGGAGGCGCCGCCTGCATGAGCGTCCTCACCGAGCAGCAGTACTTCCGCGGCAACACCGCCGACCTCAGCGCCGCCGCAGCCGCAGCCCCCGGCCTCCCCCTGCTGCGCAAAGACTTCATCTTCGACGAACTCCAAGTGCGGCAAAGCTTCGCCACCCCCGCCTCAGCCCTGCTGCTCATCGTCGCCCTCACGCCCGGCATCAGCCAACTGCGAGACCTGCGGGAACTGGCCGAAAGCCGCGGACTACACGCCGTCGTCGAAATCTTCAGCGAAGCCGAACTCGACATCGCGCGAGCCTCAGGAGCCCGCATCATCCAAGTCAACGCCCGCAACCTCGAAACCTTCGCCACCGACCGCCGCGCCGGCCTCAGCCTCGCCGGCCGTCGCCTTCCCGGCGAATGCTGGATCGCCGCCAGCGCCATGAGCCGCCCCGAACACATCCGCGACGCAGCAAACGCCGGCTACCAAGCCGCCCTCATCGGTACCGCCCTCATGCAAACCCCCGACCCGCAGAACACCCTCCGCCAACTCCTTCACCCATAAGCCCCACTGCCCTCCGCCGAACCCAACGGCCACCGGAGCCCTTGGCCGACCTGCGCACAAGCCGAGCAACGCCCCGTCAATAACATCATCATATCCCCTCCCCGCCATGCAGAACAACACAACCCACCCCATAACGAACACCCCCGCCAAAGCCCCGGATAACACCAATATCCCCAACCTCCGCACCGCTGCAACCAGCACCCCCTTCATCAAAGCCTGCGGCCAAACCCACGCCACCAGCATCGACTGCGCCGCCGCCTGCGGAGCCCGCTTCATCGGCTTCGTCTTCCATCGGCAAAGCCCCCGCAGCATCACCCCTGAGCGCGCCGCCGGCATCGCCAGCGCCGATATGGAGCGCGTCGGCGTCTTCGTCCGCCAGGGAAGCGAAAGCATCCTGCGCACCATGAAAGAAGCCAGGCTCGACTACGCCCAGCTGCACGGCAACCAAAGCACCGCCGACGCCGACGCCATCGGCCCCGAGCGCGTCATACGCGTCCTCTGGCCGGCCCAATACAGCAGCCTCGACGAACTGCAACAGGACATCGACACCTGGGCCCCCCACTGCGCCTACTACCTGCTCGACAGCGGGCGGCGCGGCCAAGGCGGCACCGGGCACACCCTGAACCTCGATCAGCTCGACACCCTGCACTTCCCCCACCCCTGGATCCTCGCCGGCGGCATCAAAGCCGAAAACATCCCCGGCATCCTCCGCCACTGCCACCCCGACGGCCTCGACCTCAACAGCGGCATCGAAATCGCCCCCGGCATGAAAAGCCCCGTCAAAATGCTCAACGCCTTCAGCGCCCTCGCTCAAGCCGGAAACCAGCGCAGCGAAGGCGACATCGACACACTCTGACACCTCGCGCATCGAGGTCCAACACAGACCGCACCAGCGGTAGCCCTCCGCCCGCCCGCCATCACCCTGAGCCGTCCCCCCGCCGCCCATCCCCACAAGACTCACATGAGAGCCCCGGGATTGCCGGCCGCAGCGGGGCACCATCCGGGAGTGGCAGCGCCCAGAATGAAGCCGCCTCGCGCTGTAGCACAGGCGTCACGTAACGGCAGCGCAGCAGCGAACTGTCGCGGTGCCCCATCTCCAGCTGCAACCGGCCCAAATCGCGGAAATACGCCGCATGGTAACTCGCAAACGTATGGCGACAAACATCCGGCGCCCAGCGCGTAAAACCCGCCGCTCGCCTCAGCGCCCGCCAGCGGCGCTGCCAGTTGCGAGGAATCACACACTCCTCGCGCCGCAGCACAGAGGCCCCGCGCAGCGGCACCGCACGCCCCCCGCCCGTCTTGCTCGTCTGCGGGCGAATCACAACAAGCCCATCCTCCCAGAAAACATCCCGCTGCTGAAGCCTCTGCACCTCCGTCGGGCGAATACCGCAATACAGCAGCAAATGCAGCGAAAAGCGCATCGCACGAAACGGCTCATGCTCACAAACCCCGCGCAGCCGGGCCACCTCATCCGAACGCAACGGATCAATCGGGCGCTCGCGCACCGCCGGCACCTCCACACAAGCCACCGGATTTCGGTCACACCACCCGCGCCTAATTCCGTAGGCAAAAATACCGTGCAGAATCACCCGTCCCTTCACATAACTGCTGCGGCTCCGCCCAAACGCAGCCTCCAGAATGCGGCGACACTGCGCCGTCGACATCCGGCGCAGCTGCAACTCCGCAGCCCCCTCCACACGCAGAATCCGCCGCACAAAATGCCGCAAATCCCGACGCGAACTCGGCCGCAACGATTCGCGAGCCTCCACGCTAGCCCAAGACGCCTCCGCCAGCGACACCGTATGCTCTGACCGCAGCAGCTCCTCGGCCCCGAGGCGCATGGCACGCCGCAATAACTGCATGAGCTCTGCCCGCGACAAGCCATGAGCCCTCTGCCCCAGCTCCTCGACAGACTCCAGCACCAAGCGGGCAACGTCACAAACATCCAGAGGAAGTTCACCCAACAATTTCTGCACAAGTTTAACTTCAGACATCCTGCTCATCATCCTACACGTCGTATGCATTGAGAATGCTGTGCAAGCTTTTTTTCGTTAAAACATATTTATTTCTTGCTAGAGTGTTGGTGAGAATCTGGGTTTGACCTTTATATGGTGTCGTTTGTATGCAGTTCGGGCTTGCGTTTTTCTCCAAAACTTTAGGTCAAATGCAATCGGGGGACTTGTTTGTGTCTGCGGGTGAGGTAGAGAGGGTCTCTGGTGTATGACCGATATATGCATTCTCAATGCAGTATACTAGGCGCGTCATGAGAGGAGCAGGAACCAGAGCCCATCGAACAAACGATCGAGCTGAGGCCTATCCCGGCGGACTGCTCCGTTCCCGGAGGATGCATCCGGGAGCAACCGAGCACTGCGCTCGGATGGCGAGCCGAGGACCCAGTCGCCAAGCCTATAATTATAACTATTTTGATACATTATCAACCAACTTATCCAAACATAAACAACAATTAGTTAGAACAACCCTCCTTCATCAATCAAAAGAGCTCGAGAACCACAAAACAAGTGCCGTTCATCGATCGGACGTCACTATTCCAAACTAGGAAATAGCGTACAAAAATCAAACTATTAGACGAAACACCAGGCAACAAAAAGCTGCGACATCCCCAAGCTCCACCTCCTATAGGAGGGGCAAGGAGTCAAAAAATCTCTGCAATAATTTATATTTTATAGACCACAACAGCTTGACATGTGGCGCTAGGGCTGCTATATATAGCAGCGCTTCTGCGATACACCGCCAAGCGCCCAACACCCCCCAGCCACGGTATCGAAACAACCACCCCTTTTAGCTAACCGCATCCCTCATATGAAACCCAACACGCAGATCCGCAGGGCCGCCCTCATCGGCACTGCCGCCCTGCTCCCCACCGGACTCAACTCCTGCTTCAGCCCTGATGAAGTCGCCTACCAGATATACACGGAGGTGCTTCAGTGACACCCTGCAAAGCCCTCAACACCCCGCTCTCGGCAGTGCAAAATCGCCACCCTTTTCACTAACCGCACCCCCCATATGAAACCCAACACACAGCTCCGCCGGGCCGCCCTCATCGGCACAGCCGCCCTGCTCCTCACCGGACTCAACTCCTGCGTCAGTTCCGAAGAAGTCGTCTACCTGCGCGACGCCCAGTACGGCGTCACCGCCGAGCAGCTTCAGAGCTACCAGACCACCATCCAGAAAAACGACGAACTCTCCATCACCGTCAGCAGCAAACAGCCCGAACTCGTCGTCCCCTTCACCATCACCGAAATGGGCGACTCCGGCACCAACAGCACCAACCGCCAACAGAAAGGCTACCTCGTTGACGCCAACGGCAACATCGTCCTGCCCGTCATCGGCACCATCCACGCCGCCGGCAAAACCTGCTCCGCCCTCGGCAAAGAAATCGCCAACCGCCTGCGCAGCGACGACTACATCAAAGACGCCGCCGTCAACGTCCGCATCATCAACTTCAAATTCTCCGTCCTCGGCGAAGTATCCTCCCCCGGCGTCTACAGCGTAGACGGCGAGCGCATCACCATCTTTGAAGCCCTCGCCAAAGCCGGAGACCTCACCATCGACGGCAACCGCGACATCACCATCATCCGCGAAAAGAACGGCAAGCGAGAAATGGCCAAACTCGACCTCCGCCGCACCAACATCACCGAATCCCCCTACTACTACCTGCAGCAAAACGACGTCATCTACGTCACCCCGAACGACAAAACCATCAACACCCGCAGCGAAACCATGCAAATCGTCGGGTGGACCGCCAGCGGCGTAGGCCTCGTCGCCGCCATCGTCGCCATCTGCTGCATCTGATGCAGCCTCTCCCGCCGGCTGCCGCCGAGACACCAGCGACGCGGCAGCCGGTTGATGCCCCCAACTTACCCCTCCTCCGCCCCGACACCCCCCATCCACCTCCCCCCCTCCATGGAAGACCTCCGCCCCCAGGCAGACAGCACCGGCGCCAGCACCGAAGAAGAAAGCTCCGCCTTCTCCCTCGACACCATCCTCAGCACCCTGCGGCGCTTCTGGTACCTCGTCATCATCGCCGCCGCCATCGGCGGCACCATCGCCTACTACATCGGAGGCTCGCAGAAATACGTCTACGAAAAAAGCGCCAGCGTCATGATGCGCGACAGCAAGAGCAAGGGGGACAACGCCTCCGAGCGCATCCTCGCCGACCTCGGCGCTGACCAGGGAGCCGCCAACCTCTCCAACGAGAGCCTCATCCTCAAATCCACCGCCCTCATGCGGCAGGTCGTCGACAAACTCAACCTGCAAACCAGCTACTGGACCAAGCAAAGCTTCCGCGAAGTCGAACTCTACCGCGAAAGCCCCATCCTCATCACCTTCGACCAAATCAACAGCGACCGCGGCTGCCGCCTCAGCATCACCCCGGAAAGCGACAGCGAGCTCACCCTCAGCTACATCAACCCTCAGGGTGAAACCGTCATCCAGCAAGCCCGCTTCGGCAGCCCCATCTCCCTCCCCTTTGCCACCCTCACCGTCCACCCCACCTCGCACCTCAGCCCCGAGTGGTACAGCCGCACCATCATCGCTGAGCACCGGCCCGCCCTCGCCGTCACCCGCAGTCTGCTCGCCGCCCTCAACGTCACCCGAGGCGAAGAAAAAGACGCCAGCGTCCTCGTCCTGAACCTCACCGCCACCCACCCGCAGAAAGCCGAAGACATCCTCAACACCCTCATCGAGTGCTATAACATCCAATCGCGCGACGCCCGCAGCGAATCCGCCCGCAAAACCGAGCAATTCATCCGCGAACGCCTGCTCGCCATCGGCGCAGAACTCAGCGACGTCGACAAACAAATGGCCGACAAACGAGCCGCCGACCAAATCATCACCGGCGCCGAAGCCACCCTCAACGCCGACTTCAGCTCCAGCCAGGCCGTCGAAAAGGACCTCTTTGAACTCGACACCAAGATCAACCTCGCCGACAAACTGAGCCAAGACCTCGACAAAGCCGCCACCCTCAACGGCCTGCTCGCCGTCGACACCGGCATCGCTGACACCAGCATCTCCAAAAACATCGAAAGCTATAACGAGGCCTACCTCGAATACTCCACCCTCATCAAGAGCGCCGGCAACCGCAACCCGCGCGTCATCGCCCTGCGCGAGCAAATGCAGGCCACCCTCGTCGCAGGCAAGCGCGCCCTGACCAACTACCGCAACAACCTCGAACTGCAGAAAAAAGCCCTCGAGAAAAAGCGCGACGACCTCGCCGGCCGCCTCAGCGCCACCGCCACCCACGCGCAAGAACTCACCCCCCTCGTCCGCGAACACAAAGTCAAGGAAGAACTCTACCTGCTGCTGCTCACTAAAGAACAGGAAAACGCCCTCAACCTCGCCATCGCCGAGCCCAGCGCCCGCGTTCTGGAAGCCGCCTACGGCTCAGACGCCCCCACCTCGCCGAACATGAACCTCTACCTCATCGGCGGCACCGTCGGCGGTGGAGCCCTCTGCCTCATGAGCCTCATCGGCTTGGGCATACTCAACAACAAAGTCAACAACAAGCATGACCTCGCAGGCATCAACAACCTGCCCGTCATCGGCGAACTCCCCCTGCTCACCCGCAAAGAGCGCAGCCAGAGCGACCTCTTCATCCGCGACCCGCACGCCATCTCCACCGAATGCTTCCACATCGTGCGGCACAACGCCGACAGCCTCCTGCCGCGGCGCCCGCAAGGCGGCCACATCTACCTCGTCACCTCCACCCTCAGCGGAGAAGGCAAAACCACCTGCACCGCCAACATCGCCCTCGCCTTCGCCAAAGCCGGGCGCAAAGTCCTGCTCATCGACGCCGACCTGCGCAAATACTCCCTCACGCGCCACCTCGGCGGCAAGGGGCGCAAAGGCCTCACCACCCTGCTGCTCAACCAGGAAGACAACCCCGCCGGCATCATCCACCCCCTGCCCGACATGCCCCTGAAAGGCGTCGACATCCTCTACGCCGGCCCCGCCGTCCCCAACCCCGTCACCCTCCTCAGCCAAGACAGCTTCCGCGAACTACTCGAAGGCCTGCGGCAAATCTACGACACCATCATCATCGACACCCCGCCCTTCCCCGTCCTCGCCGACACCAGCATCATCGCCGAACACGTCGACAGCAGCCTCTACATCATCCGCGCCGGCAAAATCGACAAACGCTACTTCAGCCAAGTCTTCCGCAGCGCCGCCGGCCGGCAACTGCGCAACATCGGCTTCATCATCAACGGCGTCGACTTCAAAGCCGGCAGCTACAACTACTACGGCTACGGCTACAGTTACGGCTACGGCGTCAAAGAACAAAAAAGCGCCCTCGCCGAACAGCAGTCCGCCAACACCCCCACCACCTAACACCAACCCGCCCCGACACACAGGCCGGCAGAGCCCCCGCGCAGCCCAGACTCGCCGGGTAGACGCAGAGCCCACCATCACCCAATTCTAACAAAAACCTCAACCCGGACCTCTTCTCCACCTCCCCAACACCCTACCCCACCATGCTCTTCAAATTCTTCAAACCCAGCGCCCACAGCCGAGAACTCCTCACCGACGGCACCGACACCCACAGCCACATCCTGCCCGGCGTCGACGACGGCGCGCCCGACCTCGCCTCCAGCCTCGGCATCATCCGCGAACTCATCAAACGCGGCATCCGCCGCATCTGCTGCACCCCGCACATCATGCTGCGCTACCCCCAAAACACCCCCGAAAACCTCCGCAACCACTTCCACCGCTTCCAAGACGACATCCGCGAACAACTCGGCGAAGACAGCATCAAGCTCCACCTCGCCGCCGAATACATGATCGACGAAGGCTTTGAAAGCGCCCTCCGGCAACCCGGCGGCCCCCTCTGCCTGCCCGAGCGGCGCCTCCTCGTCGAACTCCCGCAATACCTCCTGCCCGACGGCTGGCTCGACAGCCTCCTGAGCGTGCGAGAGCTCGGCTGCACCCCCGTCCTCGCCCATCCCGAGCGCTACCATCGCCTGCTGAGCATCGAAGACATCAGCGACCTCACCCGCCAAGGCATCGAACTGCAAGGCAACATCGGCTCCCTCACCGACTTCTACGGCCGCCACATCCGCGAGCGCGCCGAAGAACTCCGGCAGCGCCAACTCTACAGCTACTGGGGCAGCGACTCCCACTCCGCCTCCATGGTCCGCCGCCTGCGCCTCAAACCCTAACCCCACCAGACCACACAGCCCCCACCGCCCGGCACAACACCAGGCACCCGCAACAACACCACACAATCTCCCCCATACCCCGCATGAAAAAGCGCATGCACAGCACCTTCCGGCGCCTCGCCCGACGCGCCGCTGACCGCCTTCAAGGCCTCCAATACATCCACCGCGGCGTCATCTTCGGCCTCGACCTCCTCTGCTCCGTCCTCGCCGCCGCCTGTGCCTGGCTTCTCTTTTACTCCGTCAACAGCGACCCCTTAACCCTCCACTACCTCCCCCTCTTCAGCCTCAGCGTCGCCCTCAGCAGCGCCGTCATCTTCAGCATCTTCCGCTTCTACAAAGTCATCATCCGGCACTCCAACATCCGGAACCTGCCGCGCATCATCATCGCCATCCTCATCAACACCCTCATCATCTGCCTGGGCTGCCACCTGCTGAACGTCAGCGACAACATCACCCACGCCATCAGCCTCAGCGTCCTCTACTTCCTCTTCGCCAGCGGCCTCATCATCGGCCTGCGCGTCGCCATGATCTGCGCCTACTACACCATCCTGCGCATCGACACCAGGCCCCCCACCAAGCGCTCCATCAAATGCTTCCTCTGCGGTAAACTCGAAGAACTCCCCGCCCTCGCTGAATTCATCAACACCGCCTACCGCGGCAAATACCTCCCCACCGCCTTCATCGACCTGAGCCGCGAAGCCGCCAACCTCACCGCAGGCGAATACCGCATCTACGCCATCGACAACGCCGAAGAACTCAAAGCCGACATCGAAGCCGGCGTCCCCGAAGCCATCATCTTCAGCACCCCCGACATCCTGCGCGCCGAGCAGAACCGCATCGTCGCCTGGTGCCCCACCAACATCAAACTCCTCGTCACCCCCAAACCCACCGCCGGCAACGCCCCCGCCACCATCGCCCCCGTCCAGATCGAAGACCTCCTCGAGCGTCCCGAAATCCACATCGACATCGACAGCATCGCCCGGCAAATCAGCGGCAAAACCATCCTCGTCACCGGCGCCGCCGGCTCCATCGGCAGCGAACTCGTGCGACAACTCTGCCGCTTCAAACCGCAGCAAATCATCCTGCTCGACAACGCCGAAACCCCGCTACACCTCATCCGGCTCGAAATCGAAGGCAGCCACCCGGACATCCACATCCTGCCCGTCATGGCCGACGTCCGCAACCGCGAGCGCTGCGAGCACATCATCGCCGAGCACCACCCGGACATCATCTTCCACGCCGCCGCCTACAAACACGTCCCCCTCGTCGAAGAAAACCCCTGCGAAGGCATCATCACCAACATCGGCGGCTCCATCAACATCGCCGAACTCGCCCTCAAGCACCACGTCGGGCAGTTCGTCATGATCAGCACAGACAAAGCCGTCAACCCCACCAACGTCATGGGCGCCACCAAACGCGCCGCCGAAATGTACATCCAAGCCCTCAACGCCAAACTGCACCCGAGCGGCAGCAGCAACAGCGCCACGCGCTACACCACCACCCGCTTCGGCAACGTCCTGGGCAGCAACGGCAGCGTCGTCCCGCGCTTCCGCGAACAAATCGCGCACGGCGGCCCCGTCACCGTCACCCACCCGGACATCATCCGCTACTTCATGACCATCCCCGAAGCCTGCCGCCTCGTCCTGCAAGCCGGCACCATGAGCCGGGGCGGCGAAATCTACGTCTTCGACATGGGGGAACCCGTCAAAATCGCCCATCTGGCCAGGCGCATGATCACCCTCGCCGGCCTGAGGCCGGACATCGACATCGCCATCAAATACACCGGCCTGCGCCCCGGCGAAAAACTCTACGAAGAAGTCCTCTCGGACAGCGAAAGCACCACCGAAAGCACGCACGACAAAATCCGCATCGCCAAAGCCATCGATAACCCCATCGAAAGCATCCGCGAACAAGCAGAAATCATCCTGAGCGCCGCGCGCAGCGAGCACACCGAAGACGCCGTCCGCGCCCTCAAGCACCTCGTCCCCGAGTTCAAGAGCAAAAACTCCCCCTTCGAAAAACTCGACACCCCCGCCACCGCCTGACCTTCCCCCACCCCTCCTCCCTGCACAAAACGCGCCCCGCGCCATGTACCGCCGCCTCATCAAACCCCTGTGCGACCGCATCGCAGCCCTGCTGCTGCTCATTTTGCTCTCGCCCATCCTCATCGCGACCGGCCTCCTGCTCGCCGTCGCGAACCGAGGCCACATCTTCTTCACCCAGCCGAGGCCCGGCAAAAACGAAAAAATCTTTCAGGTCATCAAGTTCAAAACCATGAACGACCGCAAAGATGCGAAGGGCGAGCTCCTCCCCGACGCCGAGCGCCTCACCCGCATCGGCAAGTTCGTGCGCTCCACCTCCATCGACGAACTTCCTCAACTCATCAACGTCCTCAAGGGAGACATGAGCTTCATCGGCCCGCGCCCCCTGCTCGTCCAATACCTTCCCCTGTACAACGAAACCCAGCGCCGCCGCCACCTCGTCACCCCGGGCATCTCCGGCTGGGCACAGGTCAACGGCCGCAACGCCATCAGCTGGGCGCGCAAATTCGAGCTCGACGTCTGGTACGTCGACCACATCTCCTTCCTACTCGACTGCAAAATCGTCTGGATGACCATCTGCAACATCCTGCGCCGCAAGGACATCAACCAGCAAGGCCAGGCAACCATGGAAATCTTTAACGGAAAGAACTGAGATCATGAACATTCTTATGCTCCTATCCCGCTGTGATATGACAGGTGTCACCACCCATACACTGGATCTCAGCTCTGCTTTAGTTGCGATGGGCCACCAAGTCAGCCTCTTGGTGGGATATTCGCCGTTGAATGCGGAAAGCAGGAGCTATGTAGCGCAATTCAGAGAAGCCGGAGTTCGCGTGTTCACCGTGAGATACGGCTGCGGACTCTTTTCCCGTTTACGCATTACATCATTCTATCTCATACACATGGTTCTCAGGAGATATGATGTCATTCACGTCCAATCTCCATATTATAGCTTCATGCCTTGGCTCATACGCAAACGCTTCGTATCAACACTGCACGTAAACGATCTGGTCCAATGTTTCTATTATAAGAAAGCAACTCATTTGATTGCTATAAGCAGGGAGACCAAAGAATATGCCAAACACCTTTACGGATACAACGACCGCGATATCACAATCATCAATCATGGCGTATCCATGAAATTCGCGCACCAACTCTCGAGCGAGGGGAAGCGTCAGGCAAAAGTAGAAAGGGACATTCCCACCGATAAACTCCTTATCGGGCTTGTCGGTAGCATAGAGAAACGGAAAGGGCACGATCTTCTTTTGCAAGCCATACAGGTTTTACCGCAGAATCTCAGATCCCAAGTGCACGTGATCTTCGTCGGCAGCTCTAAAGACGGCAAGACAGAACCATGGCTTCACAAGGTCATTGAGGATTGCGGGGCTGCATCGTATACATCTCTTTTCCCGTATCAAGACCCCGAAATCTTTTACAAGCTATTTGACATCTTCGTCTTGCCGTCTCGCCTAGAAGGATTCCCTCTCGTCATTCCAGAGGCCATGCTCAGCGGGTGCTGCTGCATACGATCCAATACAGAAGGAGCCTCTGAACAGATTGAGCACGGAGTAGACGGCCTGATTTTTGAGAATGAAAACATTCACCAGCTAGCCGATGAACTTCAATCGCTCATCGAGGACGAGGCTCTCCGACATCGTCTGGCTCAAGCAGGTCGGGAGAAAGCTTTGAAGAAATTCACCAACATGGAAATGGCAAAGCAAACCTTGGGCGTCTATAACAAAGTCATCCATGAATACTAACCTCCTCATCACCTCAGCCGGCAAACGCGTCTCGCTGGTCAACATCTTTCAGCGCGAGCTGAAGGAGCGCTACCCCAATGCCAAGGTCTACACTACAGACCTCAACCCCGCCATGGCGCCCGCCGGGCACGTCTCCGATCATTGCTTCAGCGTCCCCCGCGTCACCGCCGAAAACTATCTCGCCGAACTGCTGCGCATCTGCCGAGACAACCAAATCTCCCTCATCATCCCCACCATCGATACGGAACTGCTCCTCCTCGCCGAGCACAAGCAGCAACTCCTCAACGAAGGCATCACCGCCCTCGTGCCGGACGCCCCCTTCGTCTCCGCCTGCCGAGATAAGCGCAACACCACCGAGCTCTTCCGCTCCCTGCGCATCCGCGTTCCGGAGGCCCGCGACCTGAAGAACCCGCAATACCCCATCTTCGCCAAGCCCTACGACGGCTCCCTGAGCAAAGACCTCCACATCCTACACTCCGACGCCGACATCACCCCCGCCGTCACCGAGAACCCCAAACTCATCTTCATGGAGTACATCGACAAAACCCAGTACAAGGAGTTCACGGTTGACATGTACTACGGGCGAGACCACCACGTCAAGAGCATCGTCCCCCGCGAACGCGTGGAGATTCGCGCCGGGGAAATCAACAAAGGCTTCACCCGCAAGAACGAGCTCGTCTCCTACCTCCGCGAGAGAATGGAGCATCTGCCCAGCGTCGTCGGCTGCATCTGCCTGCAACTCTTCTACCGCGAGGCGGACCAGGACGTCGTCGGAATCGAAATCAACCCCCGCTTCGGCGGCGGCTACCCCCTCTCCTATTACGCCGGAGCGAATTTCCCCGGCATGATCGTGGAAGAATACCTGCAAGGCACAACGCCGGACTACAGCGAGCGCTGGGAGGACAACACCCTCATGCTGCGCTACGATGCCGAAGTCATCATTCATGAGCAACAAGATCGCCATCATCTTTGACCTCGACGACACCCTGATGCAGGAGCGCGACTTCCTGGAATCAGCATACCGCGAAATTGCCGGCACGCTCATCCCTGAGCATGCCGAGGACGCCTATGCCCTTCTGCTGCGCAGCTACGACGAGGGCGGCGACCCCTTCGGCACCCTGATCAATCGCTATCACCTCCCCGTTGAAAAGCAAGACCTGCTGGACCTGTACCGCCACCACCAACCCCAGCTCTGCCTGAGCCCCGACGCCCAAGCCCTGCTGGATGAGCTCAAGGCCCGCAACATCCCCATGGGCATCATCAGTGACGGGCGCTCCTGCACCCAGCGAGCCAAGATCCAAGCCTTGGGGCTGGAGGCCTACATCCCCCGAAGCGCCATCATCATCTCCGAAGAATTCGGCTCCGCCAAACCGGATCCGAGCAATTACAGCTACTTCCACCACTATTATCCTGACCACCGCTACATCTACGTCGGGGACAACCCCACCAAGGACTTTATCGCGCCTCGCAAGCTGGGCTGGCTGACCGCATGCCTCCAAAACAAGGGGCGCAACATCCACCCGCAGCGCACCGACCTTCCCGACGACTACATGCCGGATATCACCCTGCAACACCTTTCAGACCTCACCTCCCACATCCTTTCCCAACACTGACATGAACAACAATCGCATCTGGCTTTCTCTGGCCAAAATGACCGGCCGGGAACAACAATACATCCAAGAGGCCTTCGACACCAACTGGGTCGTCCCGCTGGGGCCGAACGTCGACGCCTTCGAGCGCGAACTCGGAGCCTTCATGGGCGCCGAACACGTCGTCGCCCTCAGCGCCGGCACCGCCGCCATCCACCTCGGCCTCGTCATGCTCGGCGTCGGCCTCGGCGACGAAGTCATCTGCCAAAGCTTCACCTTCGCCGCCTCCGTCAACCCCGTCACCTACCTCGGCGCCACCCCCGTGCTCGTCGACAGCTCCCCCGATTGCTGGGATATGGACCCCGACCTGCTCGAGCAAGCCATCCTCGACCGCTTCGCCAAGAGGGGCCGCATGCCCAAAGCCATCATCCCCGTCTACCTCTATGGCATGCCGGCCCACATCGATGCCATCATGGCCGTCGCCGACAAGTATCGGATCCCCGTGCTCGAAGACGCTTGTGAGGCCCTCGGATCCAACTACAAGGGCCGCCGCTGCGGCACCTTCGGCCGCTACGGCGCCCTCTCCTTCAACGGCAACAAGATGATCACCACCTCCGGCGGCGGCGCCCTCATCTGCCCCAGCGCCGAGGCCGCCGCCCGCGTCAAATTCTACGCCACCCAGGCGCGGGACCCCAACCCCTACAATGAGTATTGGCACACCTGCATCGGCTACAACTATCGTCTGAGCAACGTATGCGCCGGCATCGGCCGCGGGCAACTGACGGGCATTGAAGGCTTCATGAAGCACCGTCGCCGCATCCACCGGATCTACACCCAGCAGTTCGCCGACGTCCCCGGCATCAGCGTGCAGCAAAACCCCGGGCCGGACTTTGACTCGAACTTCTGGCTGAGCACCATCCTCGTCGACCCCGCCGCCTACGGCTGCGACCGCAACGAGCTCGCCGCCCGGCTTCAGGCCGCCAACATCGAAAGCCGTCCCCTCTGGAAGCCCATGCACCTTCAGCCCACCTGCGCCACCTACCCCTTCTACGGCAACGGCGTCGCCGAAGCCCGCTTCGCCCAAGGCCTCTGCCTGCCCAGCGGCCCCTGGGTCTCCGATGAGGATCTCAAGCGCATCATCGACATTCTGAAGGCTCCTAAGTAAAGGTATGACACTCTGTATCTTCACTGCGACATACAATAGAGCATCATTATTGCCTAGGCTGTACCGGAGTTTACTCCTTCAAACTGATAAACGATTCGAATGGTGCGTTGTAGATGATGGTTCCCAAGACAATACAGGAGAACTAATAGCAGGATGGCAAGACGCAGCCCCATTTCCAATTCTATATGTCAAACAGTCGAATCAAGGTAAACATGCTGCCTTTTTGACTTGCATCAAGGCAACGAGTAGAGATATCATTTTCATCGTCGATTCGGACGATCTTCTCCCGCCTGGAGCAGTGGAACTCATACATAAAGCGGATGAAAAGCTGCAGGATGAATCAATTGCGGGCATTGTGGGTTTTAAAGTTGATACACAAGGTAAGCTACTGGGAAGGAAATTCCCAGAACACATAGAAAGATGCTCTTGGCTTACATTGCAGGGAGAATATGGGATGAGAGGGGAATACGCCACGGCCTATAAGCGAGCAGTGCTAACGAATTTTGTTAAACACCCATACGAAGGAGAAAAATTCATGCCGGAAGGCGTATTTCATGATGCCATATCCATGCAATATCAACTTCTTCTTTGTACGGAAGTTCTTACTGTGTGTGAGTATCAGAAATCTGGTTATTCAGTAAATTATAGTAGACTCATGGTTGAATCGCCCCAAGGGTTTAAGCTTTGGGCGGCTCAGCGTATAGATATTGAAAAGAAACTATTCAGAATATTGAAGTTATGTACGCAATACTGGGCCTTCTATTTCCTTGATCACAAGAGAATTAATATCTACAAAGGACGCCATACATTACTTCTCAACTTTGCTAAACCGTTTGGTTTTTTGCTAGCTATGAGGTACCTGCGGAAAAGTTCAACTACAGGACAATGAGACAAAGACATGAAACTTGCTTTTCTAATGGGGCTGGTGTGGTGCGAAAGTCTACTATATGCTTCGGGCATAGGCATCCAAATATCCTTGTACGAATACTTCATACTAGCTGCACTGGTATACTCATTCATTCTCTATTTCACAGAACCCCAGAGGGAGTTTACGAAGTTATCAAAGTTGTTGTTTCTAACTGTTCCTGTCATTGCACTATTTCAATATGTGGGCTTCGAAATCTCAGGAACATATACGTTAAAATACATATCAGCATTCACCGTGACCTACATAATATCAAGACAGAACGTTAAAGCTAAGGAAATTCTATTCACGTCTTATGTTTACGGAGGTTTAGGTTTTGCAGTATTGCTTATCTATAACTTTGGCAATGCGTTCAGTGGATGGAATCCAAATCATATTGGAATTCTGTGCATGTTTTCGTATCTTTTCCTCGTTTGTGGAATTTGTACACTCAAGAGGGATAGGATTAAACTAACTTTTTTACTTCTAATATCATTGCTGTACTTTATTCTTCTAAACAAATGCGCTAGCCGTGGGGCAACCCTTTTCTGCTGTCTTGCTCTAATTTGCGTACTCAATAGAAGAAAAGTAGCCTACCTTTATGCAAAGACATCTTTTAGAAATATAGTAGTACTAATACCTCTGATCATGGCTTTTGGCGTCGTACTCTTTTCACGATATGCAGATATGGCATATTGGGATGCATGGAGCGAAAGCAACTGGGGTAAGACACTGTTCAATGGGAGAGACATCCTTTGGGGCATAGGCTTGGAGAAGGTTGCCCAACACTGGATAATGGGGATAGGTAATCTCTCTGTTCTGAACTGGCATAATAGCGCTATTACTACTCTAGTTGCGTTCGGTTTCTTAGGATACTCTTTGCTTAGCATGATCTACCTCTCAATTCTAAAAAAAGCATCATTCTATTCCAAAGATACTATATGTAACATGCTTATAACTGTATTTGCCGTTATTTATCTTGAGCAGTCTGTCGAACTGGGCATGGTTGCAGAAAAAGTCTACTTTATTCCATATGCAGCACTGGGGTTAATCCTCGGCCGAATTAATACCATCAAGAGGTCTAATGTCTGTAACTGAAAAACGTCGAAACAATGGATCCATTCTTCTCCGTAATAGTCCCAGTATTTAATACAGGAGCCTATCTAGATGTCTGTATTTCTAGCATACTGAACCAAAAGTTTGAAAGGTTTGAGATCATTCTAGTTGATGATGGATCAACCGATGGAAGCTCGTCCATGTGCAACGCTTACGCCGAACAAGACTGCAGAATAAAAGTGTTCCACAAAGAAAATGGAGGCGTTAGCAGTGCGCGAAACATGGCTTTGAAAGAAAGCGTTGGCGATTACGTTGTCTTTGTTGACTCCGATGACTACTTGCGGAATGATGCGCTTCAGGTATTACAATCGACGATTGATAAGACTAACTCAGACCTCATCCTTTTTGATATCACGTCAATTACTACAGGAGGAGTGCTAAAGAATGATCCAGACGATACGATTTCGGAACTGGCAGAATCGAGACATATTTCGAAGCAAGATTTCGTTAGAGACCCCTCTCTCTTATTTCAATGTGCAGGTGGAGTACCACGAACTTCGATCAGACGTGAGATCATAAACGAAATAGATGCTACCTTTCCCTTAGGCGTGCCACTTTCTGAGGATAGGATTTTCTTGCTTCGAATTCTTGCTCACGTTAAAGAATCGTACTACCTCAAGGAGTCTCTTTACTACAGGGTGCAAAGAGGGAGCAGTGCCGTACACCAATTTAGAGATAATTTCCTAGAACTTGATAGAATGGTTTTGGGGCTAATCAAGCAGATCATAAATACAGACTGGGACGGAGACAAGCGCATCTTAAAGGAGTATGAGCTTCATCATATCAATTCTTGTTACTACGCAGGAATGATGCAATTCTTTTCATCGAATAAATGCGATATCAAGCAGAAATTGAGGAACATCAAAAAAATTACAGAGGATGCGACACTGCGTAGATTGATTGAGACCTATCAGCTACGTGATGTCAAAGCTCGGCTCATTCTGGCGAAATCTAGGGTGATACTGCCTTGCCTCTTATATCTTTCATACCTCAAACTCAAATATGTCCACTTCTCGAGATAAAATCAGCATAATAATACCGGTTTACAACGCACAGAACACGGTAATACCGGCGATTAGTAGCATCATAACTCAAACGTACGAGAATATAGAACTAATTGTAGTAGATGACTGTTCCACTGACTCATCATACGATCTACTAATCGGTTCATTTTCGGAGGATAAGCGACTGCGCATACTGAGAAACGAGCGAAACCTTGGAGTAGCGGACACTCTCAACAGAGCCTTACGACATGCTACAGGTGAGTTTATTGCTCGGATGGATGCGGATGATTTCTCTCTGCCAGAGCGACTAGAGAAACAGTGGAAATATCTGAAACAGCATCCGAGCACTGGGGTCCTTGGCACCTCAATAGAATTCTTCGGCGCGCGCCAAGGAAAGAGAATTATGCCACAAGAGCCGGAAGATAACAGAGTTAATTTATTATTCAATTCTAGCTTATGTCATCCTACGGTGATGATACGCTCCTGTGCTATGGAACCCTATGACAAGTCGTACGAAGGCTGCGAAGACTATGAGCTTTGGTGGAGACTGGCACGAAAAACGGAGATCGCTAATCTGAGGGAAATCTTGCTTCGATACAGGATACATCCCCATCAGGTCACGCAGAGAAGCAACGAGGCAGTCAGAAACAGGCTCCTAAAATTTAGGCGTAAGCAGCTGTCAGATATTCTAGGTGAGTACAGCGAGAGAGAGCTGCAACTACTTGCTGAATTCAATATGCTAACCATGCAGTCAAGCATGACTTTAGTGCGAGAAGTCTCTTCATTTTTTGAGAGGATTTATGCGTCAACGTACTACCAGGGAGAGAAAAGAGAGCTAAGGATACTGCTCAAAAACATTCTCCTGTCTCTCACTCAGAATATGGAATATCACCAAAGAAAAAATCTACTACGCGGATCTTCTATTGTGAACTGGCAAGATCTCTTTTCATCATGGATCAAAAATAAGATTAGCCGCAAATGATAACTTTTTCAGTAATTATACCTGTATACAACGTTGAGCCATATCTTGCAGAATGTATTGATAGCTGTCTGGCTCAGCTGGATGATCGTACTGAACTTATATTGGTAGACGACGGCTCTACCGACGCCTCACCTCTCATCTGTGACAGATACTCAGAGAAATATGATAACATATCAGTTCTGCATAAGAGTAATGGTGGATTGTCCTCAGCTCGAAATGCCGGCGTAGCCATGGCGAAAGGCACGCATGTACTCTTTCTCGATTCAGACGATTTTATTGCGGCAGGGGCCCTAAACGTGCTCTCTTCCGTGATTCAAAAATTCTCAAACGCTGACATAGTTCAGTTCGGTTATGAGGAGTTTGATACAAAACCGCGATATACATCAGAAGATGAGGCACAAGTGGAAGCATATGTGGAAGATAGGCACACCATGTTTGAGCGCCTGCAACAGCTGGGCGGCTGTGGTGCTTCAGCCTGCACAAAGCTTATTCGCCGGGATCTTGCCGACACTATAAAATTCGAAATTGGTAAATTGCACGAGGACGAATTTTATTCCACAGAGCTGCTTCAGAGAGCTCATAGCATAGTATATATAAGAAATATACTCTACTTCTACCGCAGAAGATCTACAAGTATCGTCAACTCGCAATTTACCCCGGGAAGATTGGATGCACTAGAGGCCGTGGAGAAGCGTGTCTCCCTGTTGCAAAGGCTACAATACTCTGATCTAGCCCGTAAAGAGCGCCTACGCTTCGAGCAGATTTGCCTGCATATGTACTACCAAGCCAAATTGCAAGGCATGCGGTATGAAGCCTCCATTTGCGCGCAAAAGCTGTCAACGTTCCCGTGCTCTTACGTTGAATATACAAGAGTAAAGGACAAATTGCTATTCTGGCTACTTAAAACGTTTAGAGGATTCTTACCCGTTTACTATATCGGGAAAAAAATCAAACATATGCCCATAAGGTCTTCGGCTCGAAGCGTCTTTATCAAAGGGGAACAGCTCATCTCGGTTCAGCTCAGCAGGCTTCTCCTCAGGAACAGAAACTTCTCTATCATTTCGAATAATTGCTGGGGAGGAATTGTATATCAGAAATATGGGCTCCCCTATACGTCACCCACAGTAGGCTTGTTTATCTTTGAAGATGACTATATAAAATTCTTGGGAGATCTGCGGCATTATCTTTCGCTTGATCCTATTTTCATTCCCCTCATCGAATCGCGTCACGTACACAGGATGTCTCGTCTGAATCTAGAAGGTGCTAAGTTTCCAGTAGCTCGATTAGGAGATATTGAAATATTTTTTCAGCACTATCACTCTGAGCGAGAAGCCTTTCAAAAATGGAAGCGGCGTACAGCTCGTATCAATTTTGACAACCTCATAGTCAAATTTTCTGAACGTCAATTTTGCACTCACGAACTCATTCAGAAATTCGCTGGATTACCCTACAAGAATAAAGTGTGTTTTACAGAAGATCCTGTTAATTGCAGATCTAATTGCACTTTTGTAACGGTACCAGAGCTACATCAGCTAAACGAGTCGGGAGGCAATGAAATTCCTTACACGTTGCGGAGGATGAACATAACAGAATATTTAAATCATCTTAAATGAAACACGCGTACCTAGTAATGGCACATGAGCAAATTGAACTTCTAAAAACCCAGTTCAGGCTTCTTGCTCACCCGAATAACGACATCTTTCTGCACGTTGATAAGAAAACACGCATTGGTCTTTCAGCTCTCCAAGGAATGGAATTCTACGCTAGACCAAGCCGATTGTTTCTGACAAAAAGACTAGATGTTAGCTGGGGAGGGGCTTCACAAACCAAAGCGGAAATGCTCTTGTATAAGGCAGCTCGGAAACATGGCGCATATGACTTCTACCACTTAATGTCTGGCTACGATCTTCCGATTAAGTCGCAGGACTACATACAGCAGTTCTTTGAGAAACCAGAGAATAGAGACACAATATTTCTTACCGTTAATCCCACTTTCTCAGATTGGGATTTCGAGAGACTTTCCCTGTACCACTTTCAGAATATTCTTCCAAGATACCTGAATGCAAAGCTCTTGGATCTACAGCGAAAAATTGGAATCAACCGCCTGAAACATTATGACCTATTCCGCCGGGGGTGGAACTGGTGCTCACTTCCTGGGTACGCAGTCGATTTTCTCCTAGAAAAAGGACGAGAGATTCGACGAATGGTTGAGTTCTCGAAAAATTCTGATGAAGTATACAAACAACTGATTTTCATAAACGAACCAGCTTTTAGAGACAAAATAGCTAAGTTCAGTTACTCAGAAAAGTTTTCTCTATGGTATATACTGTGGGAAGCTTCAACCTGTGATCATCCTAAAGTGTTAAATATGGATGATTATGAGAGTCTAAAGCGCACACCCAGTCTTTTTGCAAGAAAATTTTCCTCTAAGGATGAAGAGCTACTGCTCAAAGTCACGGAACTTGTTCTAGGAGACAAGAAATGACTTAATTTTCTTGACACAAAAGATCTATTGATGTAGTCTGGACTGGCTCGAACGCAAACACTCTTTATCGACATAGCCGATCTAATGAGAAAGAAAACTATAGGAATCGTGACAGTATATGATGCGGTTGACAATGTAGGTTCATATCTACAGGCGTACGCGCTATCGCGTTTTTTAGCAAAATCTAACTACGATGCAAGATTTATACGATACAAGCCAAAATGCCTCGCCTTAGTCGGTCTCCTAAAGCGCATATCACCTATAAGATCACTTTACTGGCGCGTTAGAATTATGTTCTCCCTTCTACATGCATGGTCCTATCTCAATGTGATTTCCGCATATAAGGCATCATGTTGCGATGCAATCATCTATGGGAGCGATGAAATATGGAATATGGATAACCCATACTTTGCAGATCCCTTTTTCTTTGGAGGAGGCTTCCCGAGTGTACCGAAACTAGCATACGCTACCAGTGTCGGAGCAATGAAGGCAAGCACTCTGAAAAAAAACGCAGGTATAGCCACTCATATTTCGGATTTTCGCTATATTTGCGTGAGAGACGTATACACAAAAAAACTTTTGAGGTCGCGCTTTACCGTGCGCGGCATAGACAATGAGTCCCCTGTTTGCGATCCAACACTCCTGATTCCTCTGGAAGAAATGGAGAAATCAGATCAGAAATTTGGTGAACCTTACTTGCTCGTCTACACGTATGGTGTAGATGAACGTATCATCAGTCACCTGAAACGCTTTGCCAAGGAAAAGGGTCTAAAACTTGTATCCGCTTTTTTCTGGCACCCCTGGGCAGACAAAGTGCGCTGCTGCTCTCCTTTTGAGTTTTCTCACATAATTCGGAAAGCTGATTTCGTTTTTACTACAACCTTTCACGGGGCCATTTTTACGATGCGAAACCACAAGAGGTGCGCAATACTACCTGCACGAGATAAAGTGAGGCACGTTGCAACGGAACTGGGTGCTCAGAAGCATATTGTGAGCGGGGAATGCTCCTATGAAACGTTTTACAAGACTATAACCGCACCTTTTGATTCCTTAGACTTTGAAAACAAACTAGATGATTGGCAACAGCGCTCAGCCGAAACTCTGTTAACCGCACTTGCAACATATGCTTGAAGGAATAAAACAAATTCTTACGTTTCTTTCTACACCTCACCGATTCCTGCGCTATCTGACTTTCCATGATTTCACGCGAATGACGAAATACATGGCATTTTCGGGAGAAAAAAGGAAGACGGCTGAACTTAGAATTCTCTGCCACAGCATCGAAAAAGCGTTTGCTATCCACAGGACTAAGAGGGATTTTGGAGCAACTAAGGTTAGATCTATCATTAAGATACTGCAGGTGCATCGTGAAACTATCGATCCTTGGCTGTTCGATTACGCTAAAGATATATTGGCCGCATATTATGCCTATAGGTGTCAGGAAGGCCTAGACGCATCCTTCATCCCTCACGAGTTTATCTCAACTTCAGGCCATGGAAAGTGCACAAAAATGTATGGAGCTGAGCAAATTTCCCAAGCAGATTGTTTCGAGCATTTTGCCAGATCTCGTCATAGCTCACGCTTTTTCGGAAAGGAGCCTGTTTCATCAGATCTCATCAAGCGAGCAATAGGAATAGCCCAGACTGCACCCAGTGCCTGTAACCGCCAATCGACGGCCGTATATGCAGTAACGAATAAGCACAAGATCCAACAGATTATGGATATGCACCGCGGCACTTCAGGCATTGAGAAACCGGCTGTGCTAATGGTGCTAACTGGGGATCTGGGCTATTACATAAACGAATATGAACGCCACACGGTTTTTTATGATGGAGGGATATTCGCAATGAATTTATTATACTCACTTCATTCTTTCAAGATTGCAACTATTCCCATTATCTGGGGCTCCATACCCGAAAACGATTCCAAGCTGCGGCTCATCTGTCATATCCCGAATAATGAAACAATTGTAGGACTCATACTCGCTGGTCACTTTCCCGCACATCCATTTCCTGTAGCGCAATCAAGGCGCAAACCGCTTGACAGAGTTCTTAAAATTATTGAGTAGATTGACGAATATGATTCCTAAAACCATCCATTACTGCTGGTTCGGCGGCAGAGCTCTGCCAAAGTCAGCCCGCAAGTGTATCGCATCGTGGAGAAAATTTCTCCCAGACCACGAGATCAAGGAGTGGAACGAGAGTAACTTCGATGTCAACTTGGTGCCCTACACAGCGGAGGCCTATGCTGCCAAGAAATATGCTTTTGTGAGCGATTTCGCTCGCTTTTGGATTCTGCATCAAGAAGGAGGAGTCTACTTTGACACAGACGTTGAAGTCATTCGACCCATGGATGACATTCTTAGAGAGGGTGCATTCATGGGATACGAGGCTTTAGCGACTAAGGAGCAGGCTCGTCACTACGTTGCGCCTGGTCTTGGAATCGCTTGTGAGGCACATAATGAAGTATGGGAGTATATTCTAAAGAAGTACATATCGCTGAAAAATTTTAATCCCGAGAATCAGGGAACGGTTTGTAAGATTACAACTGACGCTTTAGAAGAACTAGGAGCGTGTCTTGATGGACGACTTACTCAATGTAAGAATGTTATGATCTATCCTGCCGATTTTTTTTGTCCCCAGGCCATGCGGGGAGCCCCCATTCACCCCACAGAGAACACGCGCAGCATCCATCACTTTGATTGCACATGGTTACCTCGGACGACTCGCTATAGAGCTTTTTTTCTATCTCAAATTAGGCTGCTACTAAACAAGGCAATGCCCAAACTCAAATGAAGGGAATTTGCAAATGACGCTGACTATTTTCACACCAACGTACAATCGAGCCTACTGTCTTGGTCGAGCCTACGAATCTCTTAAGCGCCAGACATGCCAGGATTTCGAGTGGCTAATCATAGATGATGGATCAACAGACAACACGAAAGAACTTGTAGATGCCTGGAAACGCGAGGGCGTCATTCGAATCTGCTACATCAAGAAAGAGAACGGCGGAATGCATACCGGCCATAATACTGCTTTCAGGAACATCACGACAGATTTATGCATGTGCCTCGATTCAGATGATATGCTCACTGATGATTGCGTTCAGGTGATCTATGAATTCTGGAACAAGAACAACTCGTACCATGACTCTGTCGCCGGATTCATTGCTCTAGACGGCTACATCGCCGGAGGGATAGTAGGGACTGAATTTCCGGATGATGTTCAAATTGCTCATGAAACATGGCTAAGAGAAATTAAGCATGTTCGTGGTGACAAAAAATTCATTTTTCGAACTGAAGTTGCAAAAGCTGCCCCGGAGTATCCGGAATTTGCGGATGAGAAATACGGTAGCATGGCGTATAAAAATCAATTTATAGATGCAAAATATCCTTGGCTTCTTCTCAACAGAGTAATCTATCTTGTTGAATACTTGCCGGATGGATCAAGTCTCAATATGTATCGCCAGTATATAAGGAACCTGAAGGGCTGGGATATTGCAAGAAGGAGCTCTATGATTTTCTCCTTGACTTGTAGAAGAAAATTCATTGAGTGCATCCATTACGTTTCGAATAGTATTTTTCTGCATAAGTGGTCCTTCATTCAGGATTCTCCAAAAAAGCTACTTACTGTCTTAGCTATCCCCTTCGGCATTATGCTGAATCTCTTGATTCGGCTCAAGACTCGACATTCCTAAAATGAAAAAGCTGATCTACATCGTGGCGGTTCCGGCGTCGGTTCGAAGTTTCTTATCTGAAAGGATGCGCTTCCTCGCAGACAAATACGATGTCAGCGCCATCTGCTCACCGGGAAAAGAGCATGAGCTCTTTCGCTCCGAGGGACTGAAAACCCATGCAATCCCCATTGAACGACGCATCTCGCCGCTGAAGGATCTCGTCTCGCTTTGGCGACTCTATCGACTGCTCCGTCGAGAAAAACCCGATATCGTTCACACGATGACTCCCAAAGCCGGACTACTGGGGACAATCGCGGCTTGGGCAGCGCGGGTGCCCGTGCGCATCGCCATGTTCAACGGAGAGCTGAAATTACCTAACCCTCTGGTTCGGGGCATCGTACGTGCAACAAACGCCATAACATGTTTCTTCGCGACACATTTGAATGCTGACGGTTATGGCACAAAAGAATATGTAGAAGAACAGCACGTAACCCACAAGCCTGTTAAGGTATTCTGGCATGGAAATATCAACGGTATCGACTTAGAGAAATTCAAGCCTACGGGGAAAAGAGCTTTGATGCGGAAACGGCTTAACCTGCCGGTCGATTCGGTCGTTTTCATTTACGTCGGTCGGATCGTCCATGATAAGGGGATCGATGAATTGGTACCGGCTTTTGTGAAACTTCTTGAGGAGGGAGCAAGAGCAGATTTGGTACTCGTGGGTAGAGAAGAGGAATTACTAGACCCCATAGCGGCAGAGACTAAAACGCTTATTCAGGATCACCCTCACATTCACGCCGTAGGAGGCCAAGACAACGTGCCGGACTGGCTTGAGATGTCAGATGTCTTTGTCTTGCCATCCCACCGAGAAGGATGCAACTGCTCCATCCTCGAGGCCGCAGCCATGGGAATTCCTGCTATCAGCTGTAACATACGGGGCTGCAATGAAGTAATCGTAGACGAGGAAACGGGCGTTCTAGTTCCGTGCGGTGACGCTTCAAAGCTATACGAGCAAATGCTAAGAATGTATTCGAGCAAGGACTTACGCCAAGTGATGGGAAAGATGGCTCAACAGCGTGTTAGGACGAAGTACAACCGTGATGATGTATGGCGGGCAATGCTGCACTATTACGCAAGTATTACCAAATAAGATTTGCGAACTAGGCAATTTTTAAACAAAAAATTCAGAAACGACAATTAGAAAAATGAACGAATTCAAAGCAGGCATAATTATCAATTACGCATCGATAACTTTACGACTTGCTTCGTCGTTCTTTATGACTCCATTCATACTTAGTAAGCTTGGTGTTGACGAGTACAGCTTATTTGTATTAAGTAATGGTGTTATTACTTGGTTAGCTTTAACAGACTTAGGACTCGGAGATACAGTTAAAAAATATATTATTACGTACCACTCTAGAGGAGAGCTTGAAAAACAAAAATATTTCTTAGGACAAATACTTGTACTATTTGCAGTCCTCGGTCTTATAACTCTCATAGTAGGCTTGCTGTGCTACAGCAGGCTCAACGTCTTCTTTCCTGCGCTAAATGAAGATCAACTTTCAATTTTGCGCATACTCTATTTACTCACGCTTAGTGAATTAGTTCTTTCCTTTCCTCTAAGACCTCTGGTAAAAATATCAGAAGCCTACTTGAAATTTCTGATTCCCGGAGTGATTAGCCTTGTTGCATCTCTACTCAGTCTTGTCCTATCTATATTACTATTAACTCTTGGGTACAAAGCAATAGCGCTTACAGTTCTGAGCATCGTGATCAGTGTCTTTAGCTCAGCTATTGGTCTCGTATACTCATTCAAGTACTTAGGGATTAAAGTTAAATTCTCCAAACCAGACTTTTCCTTATACAAAGAAGTTTTTAGCTTTTCTTTCTGGGTCCTGATAAATCAACTTATGAACATGTTTTACTGGCAAGCAGGTACCCCTGTAGTCGCTCGACTATGCGGGGCCAGCGATGTTCCTGTCTTTTCGATGGGAATAAGCATAGTTAGTTATTTTATGACGGCTACAACCGCCATTTCGACTGTCATAGCTCCTAAGATCATGAGCCAAGTTGCCAGAGGCGCGGATAGTTCTGAAATTACACAGTCTATGATTCGCTCAGGGCGTATTCAACTCATTCCTTGTGCCATTTTCCTGCTAACTTTTGCAATCATAGGAAAAGACTTCCTTGCTCTGTGGGTGGGGCAAAGCTTGGGTTCCGGCGTTGAGACCATATGGCTTGGAGCTATGTGCATACTTGTTCCGCTGACTATACCAATGACTCAATTAGTAGGCCCTTCTATACTTCAAGCTATGAACATTCACAAAGGAAGGGCCGTTATTTTGTTCTATTCGTCTATATTATGCATAATATCAGGATACATCTTTACATATCTCATGGGGCCTATTGGGATGTTCATAGGTACAGCACTATCATTGACAGTAGGGCAAATCGTACTGCTTAATCTCTATTATGTACGAATGGCGAGACTGAATATGCTCCGCTTTTGGAAAGAGACCTTTAAACCGGTTCTTCTACCCTCATTCATGCTACTAGCCCTAGGATTATTCTTGCACACAGAATTTCTCGTACAAGGTTGGACTAGTTTTGTGATTTTCACTATGGTGTATGTAGCAATTTCCATCCCAACAATGTTTTTCTTGTACCTACGCAAAGATGAGAGAGAAACCCTTATACGGCCAATCAAGCATTATTTTAAGTCTGTCTGAGGACACCACTTTGCTACACCGATGAAGCACAATAACATAAAATTTAGAAATGGCAACATCATTATAATTCCTATTGCTGAATGCTATAAGGATTGCTTTACTTTAATCAAAAGCGACTATTATCGAATTCTCGGAAAAGAGGTGTCTTCTTTATATATTCTACTTCGACTGCTCTGTGGGCCCTTTGCGAGTCCTCTTTTGTGGTTTCGCCTATGTCAGTATAAAGGGCTTTTTTATTTTATTTCGAAGTTTATCTATAGGTTAACTTCTATAATCCATAATGTATATATTCCTTCATCTACAAGAATAGGTTATGGATTTTACATCGGCCATGGCATATGCATTGTTATCAATGAAGGTACTATTATCGGTAACAATGTTAATGTATCTCAATTCCTTAATATAGGGACAAACCATAACACTCCTGCAAAAATTGCTGACAACGTATATGTCGGGCCGGGAGTATGTATTGTGGAAGATGTGGAAATTGGAGATTCATCAACAATTGGCGCAGGAGCGGTCGTCACAAAAGACATACCAGCAAATGCCACTGCTGTCGGTGTTCCCGCAAAGGTAATCAACTACGACAAGTCGGGCAGATATACAGGGAACCGATGGACACAATTGCCATAATGATCGGGTGCATGAATCACGCTATTTTTATGTAACATTAGCTCTTCTAAGGCACTAATTCAAGGGGCCTGAAGAGAGCTCGTCACTCGAGGAGATTTTCCGCAGAACAGTCGGGTAGGCCTTGTCGAAATCCTCTTCGTTTGCTTGTCGACAGCTCCCGTATGGCAGGTAACGTCCCGATTGACATTCCCGTTGGACTCCCCATTATTTACCCCAAGGCGAGTTGCTTTGGGCTCAGACTGGTGGCAGGCTAATGCGATTCACGAGGCGGAGCGCTGCCGTGGACTTGACTTTTTGAGGTGTAACCTTTACGATGGGGCTTCACCTGATGAGCAAGGCTGAGAAGAGAGATCACATTGTGGCGCCGCCGGATTGCACGGGCTGCTCGCTGTGTGCGAATGTGTGCGGGCATGATGCCATCGCGATGGTGTGGAGTGAAGAGGGTTTTCTGATTCCTCAGGTGGATGAGGCGGCTTGTGTGGGCTGCGGGCTTTGTGTGCTGAAGTGCCCGGCGCTGCAGGAGCGGCCGAAGGTGCAGGACGATTTGCGAGATTCGGTGCCGACCTTCGGGGCTTGGCATCGCGATGCTGAGGTGCATCGCGCGAGTTCGAGCGGTGGGGTGTTTACGGCGCTGGCGTCTTGGGTGCTGGCGCAGGGGGGTTGTGTGTTTGGTGTGGTGTGGCGCGATAAGGTGACGGCGGTGTTCACGAAGGCGGAGTCGATGGAGGAGGTGGCGATGATGCGCGGCTCGAAGTATACGACGGCGATGCCTCTCTTCGCCTATCGCGAGGTAAAGGCGGAGTTGAAGAAGGGCCGGCGGGTGCTATTTACCGGCACACCTTGCCAGGTACATGCATTGAGGCGCTATTTGGTCAAGGATTATGAGAACCTGCTGACCTTTGATATTGTTTGCCATGGTGTGCCCTCTCACCTTCTGCTGGAGAAGTACGTCCGCGAGGCGGAGCAAGAGGCGGGTCAAACGGTGTCCTATGTTTCTTTCCGCGGCAAGCGGGATTCATGGAAGCGTTTTGATCAGGTGTGCCATTTTGCTGACGGGAGTGAGCGAGTGTGTTATCTGGGGGAGGATGAGTACATGAAGGTGTTCTTATCTGATGTTGTCTTGAATGAGTGCTGCTACAATTGCCGCTATGCGCATTTTCCGCGGCAGGGCGATCTGACTCTGGGCGATTTCTGGGGGGCGGATCGCTTGCATGCGGATTGGCCCATCCGTGATGGCATTACGGTGTTGCTGGCGAATTCGCCGAAAGGGGTTGAGGCGATGCGCGAGGTATCGGGTGCCGTCGAGACGGCCCAAGTGCCTTTCGATGAGGTTTATCGTTATCAAGGAGTTGTTTTTGTGCGTCCGCACAAGGAGCTTCCCCAACAGAGAGCTGAGGCGCTGGTGCATCTGCGAGGGCCTCAGAGTCTGAAGGCTTGGATTCGCCGTTTCCCTCATATGCGCTACTTCGGCCCCTTCCGAGTGAATACTCGGTCGCTATTGTATCGCGTTCTATGCGTTCCGCCGCGGTTGGCGAAGCGCTTGCTCCGCAGGCTGTGCGGGCGAGGCTCGAGGTGAGTCGGCCACGGGCTAATCCAAGGTCAAGAGTTTCCACGTCTATGAGTGAATTAAAGGCCGGTGTCGTCATCAATTACGTCTCGATTGCCATTTCTCTTTCCACTTCGTTCTTCCTGACTCCTTTCGTCATTGCGAAGTTGGGGATGGAGGAGTACGGTCTCTTCATGCTGAGTGGGTCGGTGATTTCTTGGCTCGCGCTGTCTGACATGGGGCTGGGGGCAACGGTGCGCAAGTATGTGACGGCTTTCCGAGCGCGCCACGAGGAGAATGAGCAGAAGCTCTTCCTGGGGCAGGCGACAATGCTGTTTTCCGTCATTGCCATCCTGACTCTGTTGGCGGGCTTGGTGTGTTTCTTTTTCCTGGATGCGTTCTTCCCGAATCTGACGCCTGACCAGTACTCGACGCTGCAGGTGCTGTATTTGCTGACGCTGGGGAATTTGATCGTGGCCTTCCCGCTGAGGCCTCTGACCTGCTTACCGGGCTGCTACCTCAAGTATGTGGTGCCGGGGATAATCAGTTTGTGTTCGTCGCTTCTGGGGACGGCATTAACGATTCTGCTGCTGTTATGCGGCTTCAAGGCTATCGGCTTGTCGGTGCTGAGTGTTTCCCTCGGCGTGCTGGGCATGGTCGCCGGCTTGGTGTATACGATTGGCGTTCTGGGGGTTCGTCTGCGATTCACGAGGCCGAACTGGGCGCTGTATCGCGAGATGTTCAGGTTTTCGTTCTGGGTGTTACTCAATCAGATCATGGATATGTTCTATTGGCGAGCCGGCACGCCGATTGTGGCCCGCTTGCAGGGGGCGGCGGCGGTGTCGCTGTTTACGCTCGGGACGTCCTTTGCCTCGTATTTCATGACGGCGTCGACGGCTATCTCCGGGGTGATGGGGACAAAGATTATGCAGATGGTGGCAGCTGAGGCGGATGGGGAGAGCTTGACGGATGTGATGATACGAGCTGGGCGCGCGCAGTTCGTTGTGCTCTTCATCATCATGGCGGGTTTTAGCGCAATTGGGCATGCCTTTCTGACGCTGTGGGTGGGGAAGTCTCTCGGAAGCGGTGTCACGACGGTGTGGCTGGGGGCTCTCTGTGTTCTTGTTCCACTCTTCGTTCCGCTGACTCAGAATGTCGGTATCTCGCTGTTGCAGGCGATGAATATTCACAAGGGACGCGCGATTATTCTCTTCTATTCGTCACTGGTTTGCGTGGTGTGCGGATACATCATGACGTCTTTCTGGGGTGCCCTTGGCATGTTCATCGGAACGGGTGTTTCGCTTGCTTTCGGGCAGTGCATCATGATTAATGTGTACTATCAACGCCGTGCCGGTTTAAATATACCGCGCTTCTTCCGCGAGACGTATTTGCCGGCGCTGCTTCCGGGGCTGGGGTTGCTGGCTCTGGGCGGGGGGATTGCTTGGCTCTGGCCGATTGCGAACTGGACGGATTTTCTGCTGGCGGCGGGGGTGTATGGCTCGGTGTGCGCGCTGGTGCTCTTTTTCTTCTATCTGCGGCGGGAGGAGCGCGAGATGTTCATCGGGCCGCTGCGGCGTTTTCTGCCGGGGCGCTGAGGGCGGGGAGATGCGGGCTTGCCGACGGCCGACTGCTACACGCCAAAGTGCTGTCTTTTCAGCGCCTGCCATGATTTGCGGCTCACGCTTGACGCAGGCTAGGGCCTATGCTAATCTTTTTCTGCTCCGTTGCTCTCCCGTCGTTTGGTGAGCAGGTATGTTTTCCTGATGATGAAGGCGAAGAAGATTGGCTTGGTGACGCATCCGCTACATGGGAATTATGGGGGGATGCTTCAGGCGTATGCGCTGTATACGGTGTTGGAGGGGCTGGGGGTAACTCCGCTGTTGGTGCCGCCTCCGGGGCATATTAGGAGATGTCTCGTCGCTCCGTATCAAGGCGGGTCAAAGGTGGAGGCGCTGCGCCGCTTGCTGAAGGATGTGGCGTTTTTTCTGCTTGTCTTCTTTCGCGGATCTCGGGAGCGAAGGCCTTATCATTTTCCGACGCTGTTGACGCTGGTTCAGAGTTGGTGTTTTCGGCGTCACTTTTTGCCCCGTGTTGTCGCGGCTGACCGCGCAGGACAGGGTGGTGTGGATACTTTTGTTGTGGGGAGTGATCAGGTTTGGCGTGTGTTGTATACGCGGTGGGCTCCCAGAGCTGGGTTCTTTTTCCTCGATTTTGCGATGCCGAGCCAGCGCGAGAGGAGTGTGGCTTACGCGGCGTCATTCGGGACGGATGTATGGGAGGGAAATGAGGAGGAGACGGCGCTGTGCCGCGCATTGGTTCGCGATTTCCGGGCGCTGTCGGTGCGCGAACGGTCCGGGGTGGATCTCTGCGAGCGGGTGTTCGGCTGCCCGGCTGTGCAGATGCCGGATCCGACTTTTTTGCCGGAGCGCTCGGCTTATGATGCGGTGATTGGTCGACATCGTGAGCCGTGGGCTTGCGTGCCGTCTTCAGAGCGCGCTTCTCGAGTGCTGGCGGTGTATTTGCTGGATGGTTATGCGGATTGTTCGCGCGATGAGTTTCTTGAGGCTGTGCGGCGACAGGGGTACGAGGTGGAGTGGCTGGAGGAGGATCCGACGTCGCGTCAGCGCTTCAGGCGTTTGCGACCGACGGTGGCGCGGTGGTTGTATGCGTTCAAGCATGCGGATGCAGTGGTGACGGATTCGTTCCACGGTTGTGTGTTTTCGATTCTTTTCAATAAGCCTTTTGTGTGTCTGGGCAACAAGGAACGCGGCACTGCGCGTTTTGAGACGCTGTTTCAAACCTTTGGCTTGGCGGATCGAGCGGTGACAGACGGCGGGACGGATGAGGTTTTCCGTGTTCTGGAGGAGCCAGTGGATTGGGAGTCTGTCAATGCTCGGGTGCTGGAGGAGCGCCGGCGCGGGCTTGATTTCCTGCGACGCTTCGTGGCTGAGCGGTAAGGGGCGCGGATGCTCGGGCGAAGGGAGGCCTGAGGCTCTCTGCCGATTCGTCGCTGGGGTGGGGTCCGACTGCCGGGTGTATAAGGGCGTGACGGTGCCTCATCGGGAGGATTCCGAGTGTCCGCAGGGAGATAGGCTCGCGGGCACTCATGCGGCCAAGTGGCGGACTGAGCGGGGGCGTCCCTGAGGACGGAGCTTTGCGGACGCGTCTCGTCGACGATGCAGCGCTCTCGCGGAGAGGCTGTCCACAGAGGGGTTCTTTGGCCTTATAGCGCCGTTTGTCGGCTCGTACCCGGCACGCCTCTTGGGTGCATTTTCGCTCCGCACGCTCATCCGCGGGCCGGTTCTGCCTGCGCCGAGGCGGGTAGGGCGCGGCGCGGAGATACGATGAGGGCGCTCGACGAGTGCCCTGCTCTTTTCTCTCCTACACGGCCACCTGCACCGCCCTCCCCGCGGGTCGCTCTGCAGGGAGGGCGTTGGGGCTCTCGAATGGACGAGCGGGCCTCAGCCTTGGCCGTCGCGGGCGATGCGGGCGTTGTAGTCGGCTTGCTGGTCGGCGCCGATGGGGCCGACGGCAAAGTATTTGGCGGCGGGGTGGTTGAAGAGGAGGGCGCAGACGGAGGAGAGGGGATGCATCATGTCGTGCTCGGTGAGGGTGGCGCCGGTGTGTTCGGTGGCGTTGAGCAGGGCGAAGATGGTGCGCTTTTCGGCGTGGTCGGGCTGGCTGGGGTAGCCGCAGGCGGGGCGGATGCTGGCGCTGCCTTCCGTGGGCCAGATGCTGTTGGCGCAGTGGTTGGTGATTTCGGCGAGGGATTCGGCGAGCATGCTGCTCAGGGCGCTGCACAGCAGGGCGTTATAGCTGTCGTTGGCGGCGTTGAGTTCCGCAGCCCAGATGTCGCCGCCGGTGATGGCGAGTTGCAGGGCGCCGACGTAGCCCGGGTAGGGGGCGGGGGCGACGAAGTCGGCGAGGGCGAGGCGCTCGCCCTTGCTCTGTTTTTGCTGCCGCAGGCTGTGCAGGACGCGCCCGCCTTCGACGCGGATGTCGTCGCCCTCGCGCTGGGCGGGCCAGATGCCGAAGACGGCTCGGGCGTGCAGGCGCTGCTCGCGCTCGGCCTGGCGGAGGAGGTCGCGGGCTTCGTCCATGAGTTTGAGGGCGAGTGCAGCTTTTTCTGCGGGGGCGTCGGGTTTGAGCTGGTTGCGCGCGGGGTTCCAGACTTCTTGCATTTCAAAGAAGCGCAGCAGGATGCTCCAGTCGGCGACGTCGAGCAGTTGCTGCCAGCTGATGGGGAAGTCGGGCTGGCGGGTGCAGCAGGGGCAGCCCTGGGGGACGGCGACGGTGAAGAGGCCGGTGCGCAGGGGCTTGGGCTGCGGGGTTTTCTCCCAGTCGATGGCGGGGGCTTGCTGCCGGGCTTGTTCGAGGGTGAGGAGCGGAACTTGTTTTTGCTCGTAGCTGTCGCGCCGCGCTTGCTGCTGTTCTTTGATGCTGCGGATGTAGCTTTGGCGCTCGGCGCCGATGAGGGCGGCGGCGGCGGGGACGATGGTGGAGGCGTCTTCGGTGCGCACGACGACGCCGCTGGGGTAGTGGGGGGCGAGTTTGATGGCGGTGTGCAGGTCGCTGGTGGTGGCGCCGCCGACGAGCAGGGGGGTGCGGCTGCCGCTGCGCTCGAGTTCGGCGGCGACGTGGGCCATTTCGTCGAGGGAGGGGGTGATGAGGCCGGAGAGGGCGATGAGGTCGGCGTGTTCGCGCTCGGCGGTTTCGAGGATGGTTTCGCAGGGGACCATGACGCCGAGGTCGATGACGCGGAAGCCGTTGCAGGCGAGGACGACGCCGACGATGTTTTTGCCGATGTCGTGGACGTCGCCTTTGACGGTGGCGAGGACGACGGTGCCGGCGCCGGCGCTGCTGCCGCCGCCGCTGTTTTTCTGCTGTTCGATGAGGGGGGTGAGCAGGGCGACGCTTTGTTTCATGACGCGCGCGCTTTTGACGACTTGCGGCAGGAACATTTTGCCGCTGCCGAAGAGGTCGCCGACTTGGCGCATGCCGTCCATGAGGGGGCCTTCGATGATGGCGAGGGGGCTGGGGTAGGTGTCGATGGCTTCTCGGGTGTCTTGCTCGATGTAGTCGCTGATGCCTTTGACGAGGGCGTAGGCGAGGCGTTCGCTGATGCTGCCCTGCCGCCAGGCGAGGGTGGGTTGTTTGTCGCCGCTGCTGCCGGCGCTGCTGTTGCTGCTGGTTTCGGCGAGATGCTGGGCGTAGGCGGTGAGTTTTTCGGTGGCGTCTTCGCTGCGGTTGAGCAGGACGTCTTCGACGAGGCGGAGGCGGTCGGCGGGGATGTTGTCGTAGACGTCGAGCATGCCGGCGTTGACGATGCAGATGTCGAGGCCTTCGCGCGCGGCGTGGTAGAGGAAGGCGCTGTGCATGGCTTCGCGCACGGGGTTGATGCCGCGGTAGGAGAAGGAGACGTTGGAGATGCCGCCGGAGATGTGGCAGTTGGGGTGGCGGCGGTGGATTTCGCCGGCGGCTTCAAAGAAGTGCCGGGCGTAGTTGGCGTGCTCGGGGATGCCGGTGCCGACGGTGAGGACGTTGGGGTCGAAGATGATGTCTTCTTCGGGGAAGCCGATGCGGTTGACGAGCAGGTCGTAGGCGCGCTCGGCGATGCGGACGCGGTCGTCGTAGCCGTGGGCCTGGCCTTGTTCGTCGAAGCCCATGACGACGACGGCGGCGCCGTAGCGACGGATGAGCCGGGCTTCGCGCAGGAATTCGTCTTCTCCGTTTTTGAGGGAGATGGAGTTGACGATGCCTTTGCCTTGGAGGCTGCGCAGGCCGGCTTCGATGACGCTCCAGCGCGAGGAGTCGATCATGAAGGGGACGCGGGCGATGTCGGGCTCGGCGGCGACGAGGTTGAGGAAGCGGGTCATGGCGGCGGGGCCGTCGATCATGCCGTCGTCAAAGCAGAAGTCGAGGACGGCGGCGCCGTTTTCGACTTGCTGTCGGGCGATGGAGACGGCTTCTTCGAAGCGGCCTTCGCGGATGAGGCGGGCGAATTTCGGGGAGCCGGCGACGTTGCAGCGCTCGCCGATGAAGAGGGTGTTGCGGCTGCGGTCGTGGTTGAGGGCTTCGAGGCCGGAGAGGCGCATCTGCCCGGGGATGCTCTTGGGGGTGATGGGGCGCGGGGGG
>URLZ01000005.1 GCA_900548895.1 uncultured Akkermansia sp. | reverse complement strand
GCTCCCGCTGCCGAAACGCCGGCTGCTCCTGCCGCTCCCGCTGCCGAAACGCCGGCTGCTCCTGCCGCTCCCGCTGCCGAAACGCCGGCTGCTCCTGCCGCTCCCGCTGCAGCCGAGACTCCGGCCGAGCCCGCTGCCCCTGCGGAGCCCGCTGCTGAGACTCCGGCTGAGCCCGCTGCTCCTGCGGCTCCTGCTGCTGAGACCCCGGCTGAGCCCGCCGCTCCCGCGGCTCCCGCTGCTGAGGTGCCTGTGGCCTGATCCCCTTCATGACATTCGACAGCATCACGCAACTTTCGCGCACGGCAAGCACAGACCCCATGCTGGGTACTGTGCTTGCCGTGCTTTCACAGCGTACGGAAAAGACCACGCGCAACGGCAAGCCCTATCTGGAGCTCAGCTTTGCCGATGCGACGGGCGAGTTCAGCCTCAAGGTGTGGGACAACGCCGCCTGGCACCCGGCCTGTGCCGCTGCGCAGGTGGGCTGCTGCTACGCCCTCACGGCTCACTGGAGCCGCAGCAACTACGGGCTGGAGGCCGCGGAGCTCGAGCTGCGCGAGGCCACCGCCGAGGAGAGCGCTGCCGTGATGGCCGGCGGGGTTGAGCTGCGCGACAAGCAGGAGAGAGACTGGCAGAGCATCCTCGACCGCATCGCGGGCATGCGCGACCCGCGCCTGCGCTGTCTCTGCGAGCAGATCACCACGCGCTTTGAAGCGCGCTTCCGCCGGGCGGCTGCGGCACGCAACTACCACCACGCACACCGCGGCGGCCTCGTCGAGCACGTTGCCGGCGCCATGCGCTGCGGCGCCTCCCTCTGCGACGCCTACCCCGAGCTCAACCGCGATCTCGTGCTCGCCGGCTGCTTCTTCCACGACATCGGCAAGCTCTGGGAGAACTGTTACAGCGAGCACGAACTCGTCATGCCCTACAACCTGCGCGGCGAGCTGCTCGGCCACATCACGCTGGGCATCGAGCTCATCAACCGCCTCTGGAGCAGCCTCATCGTCGAGCACCGCGCCGAGTGGGAGAACCTCAGCCCCTCCAGCGAGCAGGTGCGCCTCCACCTGCTGCACATCATCGCCTCGCACCACGGCGAGCTCGCCTTCGGCTCCCCCGTCGTCCCCAAGACACCCGAGGCCATGGCCGTGCACTACGCCGACAACATCGACGCGAAGATGGAGATGTTCCGCAAGGCCTACGAGAGCCAGCCCGCTCTGGGCGAGCTCATCCGCCAGCGGCGCGCCCCCCTGCCCGGCAACGAAGTCGAGCCCCTTCCCTCCCTTCTCGACGGACTGAGCGACAACCCCATGAGCGCAGCAAGCGAGGGCAGCCATGAGTGAGGCCATCCTGAGCATCATCGCCAGCTGCGCGCTGCTCGTCGTCTCACAGCTCAGCCCCGGGCCGGATATCTTTTACGTACTGCGCACCGCTCTGGCGCGCGGCTACCGCGCCGCCATCGCCGTCGCCACCGGCATCAACATCGGCTTCTGCATTCAGGCCATCATCGTCTGCACCGTCGGCACGCGCATCGCCGAGCAGAGCTGGAGCTGCTGGGTGCTCGCCGCCGCCGGCCTCTGGATGCTGCACCTCGCGCGCTGCATCATGCCGCCGGATCGCATCCGCCGCCACCGCCGCGAGCGCCGCGGCGCCTGCACGGCGACCGCCGCATGCACACCCGAGGGTAGTTCCGGCCATGACGTCGGCCCGGATGCCGAGGGCATCGCCGCGACCGAAGGTGACGCGCTCCGCTCGAACGGCCGCGAGCCCCTCCCGGGAGACACCCTCAAGGGCGAGAATGCCTGCACCCTCGGCGGCGATGCGGCCCTTCCCGGCGTCAGCATGCCCGGCGGAAACACGCCCGGCGCTTCCGGTGAATTCGGCGCTCACGGAGTGGCCGACGAGGAGGACATTCCCGAGAGCCTGCCGAGGCTGCTGCTGCGCGGCTTCCTCTGCAACATCCTCAACGTCAAGTGCATGCTCTTCATCGCGGGCATCAGCATCAGCGCCGTCACGCGATACTCGCCGCAGTACCCCTGGTTCACCGCCGCGCTCATCATCGCCATGCTCTTCGCCGCGCAGTGCGGCTGGATGCTCTGGAGCGGCCTCATGCAGCTGCCAACCCTGCGTCGCCTCTATGCCCGGGGCAGTTTCGCCATTGATGCCGCCTTCGCCGTGCTGCTCTGCCTCTTCGGGCTCGCCCTGCTCATCCCCCTTGCCGAGGCCGGGCTGAGCCTCATTTTTTAGGACGCCCGCGGGGATTGGTGCTTGCCTTTTTCGGCGAAATGGGGTAGAGTAGGCACGCAAAGACGTTATTGCAACTATGAACGACATTATCACGACAGCATGCAAGTTCGTCACGTCCTCGATCGGCCGCAAAATCCTTGTGGCGCTGACGGGTGCGTGTCTCCTCCTGTTCCTCGTGGGGCACCTCGCCGGCAACATGACCATCTACGGTGGTGATGGCGCCAACCCGGCCGATCCCTCTTGGATCAACGCCTACGCCACAGGTCTGCACGCGATGCCCGCCTGGCTCCTCTGGGCCATCCGCCTCGGCCTGCTCGCCGTCCTGCTCATTCACGTGGTGCTCACCCTCGTGCTCAAGTACGAGAACTACAACGCCCGCACGCACTACCAGAAGGAAGGCACCCTCAAGGCCACGCTCTCCTCGCGCACGATGGTCATCACCGGCTGCATGATCTTCTGCTTCCTGGTATTCCACCTCTGGCAGCTCACCTTCAACGGCGACCCTGCCAATTGCTATGATCACATCATCGCCGCCTTCACCAACCCCTGGTGCTCGCTCTTCTACATCGTGGCCATCTGCTGCCTCTTCATGCACGTGCGCCACGGCGTTCAGTCCGTCATGCAGACGCTCGGCCTCTCCACCCGCAAGGTGCGTCCGCTCTACAACATCATTGCCGTCATCTTCGGCATCATTGTCTGCGGCGGCTTCATCACCATCCCCGTGGCCGTGCTGACGGGCTACCTTCAATAACACTCTAACCCTTTCGCCATTATGAACGACATCAAGTTTCCTGAAAGCGACTACATGCCGTCCTCCTGCATTCCGGACGGCCCCATTGAGCAGAAGTGGACCAAGTACAAGCGCGAAGCTAAGCTCATCAACCCGAACAACCGCCGCAAGTACACGGTACTGATCGTCGGTTCGGGTCTCGCCGGCGGCTCGGCCGCGGCCACACTCGCCGAGCTCGGCTACAACGTCAAGTGCTTCTGCTATCAGGACAGCCCGCGCCGCGCCCACTCCATCGCGGCTCAGGGCGGCATCAACGCCGCTCACAACTACCAGAATGACGGCGACTCCGTCTACCGCCTCTTCTACGACACCGTCAAAGGCGGCGACTTCCGCGCCCGTGAAGCCAACGTCTACCGCCTCGCCGAGGTCTCCTGCAACATCATCAACCAGTGCGTCGCGCAGGGCGTTCCCTTCGGCCGCGAATACGGCGGTCTGCTCGACAACCGCTCCTTCGGCGGTGCTCAGCTCAAGCGTACCTTCTACAGCCGCGGCCAGACCGGCCAGCAGCTTCTTCTGGGCTGCTATCAGGCCATGGAGAAGGAGATCGGCAAGGGGCACATCGAGATGCACCCGCGCACCGAGATGATGGATCTCGTCGTCGTCGACGGCCACGCCAAGGGTATCGTCGTGCGCGACCTCGTCACCGGTGAAATCAAGAGCTATGCGGGCGACACCGTACTGCTGGCCACGGGCGGCTACGGCCGCGTCTTCTTCCTGTCCACCAACGCGATGGGCTGCAACGTCGGCGCCGCCTGCGCCTGCTGGAAGAAGGGCGCCTACTTCGCCAACCCCTGCTTCACGCAGATTCACCCCACCTGCATCCCCGTCAAGGGCGACTATCAGAGCAAGCTCACGCTCATGTCCGAGTCTCTCCGCAACGACGGCCGCATCTGGGTGCCCAAGAGCCGCGAGGTCGCTGAGAAGATCCGCAAGGGTGAGATGAAGCCCTCCGACGTCGCCGAAGGCGATCGCGACTATTATCTGGAGCGCAAGTACCCCTCCTTCGGCAACCTGGCTCCGCGCGATATATCGTCTCGCGCCGCAAAGGAGGCCTGCGACGACGGTCGCGGCGTTGCAGCGACGGGTCGCGGCGTCTTCCTCGACTTCAAGGATGCCATTGATCGCATGGGCAAGGACTGGATCGACGGCCAGTACGGCAACCTCTTCGAGATGTACGAAGAGATCACCGACGTCGATCCGCACGAGCAGCCGATGATGATCTATCCGGCCTCTCACTACACCATGGGCGGCCTCTGGGTGGACTACAACCTCATGTCGACCATCCCCGGTCTGCACGTACTCGGCGAGGCCAACTTCTCCGACCACGGCGCGAACCGCCTCGGCGCCTCGGCTCTCATGCAGGGTCTCTCCGACGGCTACTTCGTCATCAGCTCCACGCTGCCCACTTACCTCACAACGCAGAAGCCCGGTTCCGTCACCACGGCGGCTCCCGAGTTCAAGGAGGCTGAAGAGGCTGTCAAGGCTCGCATCGCCAAGATCATGGACGTCAAGGGCAACAAGAGCCCGGATGAGATTCACCGCGAGCTCGGCAAGCTCATCTGGGAGGACGTCGGCATGGGCCGCACGAAGGAGTCGCTCATGGACGCCATCGAGAAGATCCCGGCCATCCGTGATGAGTTCTGGAAGAACGTGAAAGTCGTCGGCAGCACCGAGGGCATCAACATGGAGCTGGAGAAGGCATGGCGCGTGGCCGCCTTCCTCGACTTCGCGGAGGTGCTCTGCTACGACGCGCTCAACCGTGAAGAGTCCTGCGGCGCTCACTTCCGTTTGGAGCACCAGCTGCCCGACGGTGAGGCTAAGCGCGATGACGAGCACTTCGCCTACGTCGCCTGCTGGGAGTACACGGGCACGGGCAATCTGCCGATTCTGCACAAGGAGCCGCTGACCTTCGACAACGTGCACCTTGCCATCCGCTCCTACAAGTAAAGCAACGAACAACCATCCATTTTCAGAACACTATGGCCAATCTCAATCTCACTCTCAAGGTCTGGCGTCAGGAGAACGCCCAGGCTCAGGGTCGCATCGAAACTTATGAGGCCCACGACATCCCCGAGGAGGCCTCCTTCCTCGAGATGCTCGACATCGTCAACGAGGGTCTCGTGCACGAGGGCAAGGAGCCGATTCACTTCGACCACGACTGCCGCGAGGGTATCTGCGGTATGTGCTCGCTGACCATCAACGGCGTGCCGCACGGCGGCAAGAAGGTGACTACCTGCCAGCTGCACATGCGCCAGTTCCGCGACGGTGACACCATCTGGATCGAGCCTTTCCGCGCGAAGGCCTTCCCGCTGCTGCGAGACCTCATGGTGGATCGCAGCGCGCTCGACAAGATCATCGCCGCCGGCGGTTTCATCGACGTGCGCACGGGTGCCGCCCCGAATGCGAACAACATGCCGGTGCGCAAGAAGACGGCCGACGCCGCCTTCGACGCTGCCGCCTGCATCGGCTGCGGTGCCTGCGTGGCCAGCTGCAAGAACAGCTCGGCGATGCTCTTCACCTCGGCCAAGGCTGCTCACCTCAATCTGCTGCCGCAGGGCCAGCCCGAGAAAAACAAGCGCGTGCTCGCCATGGTGCGCCAGATGGACGCTCTGGGCTTCGGCAACTGCACGAACCAGTACGAGTGCGAGGCCGCTTGCCCGAAGGGTATCACGGTGGACAACATTGCCAAGCTGAACCGCGACTACATGCTCGCCTGTGCAGCTGAGGCCGTGGCGGTCTACTCCTGATCTCCGCCCTCTCTTGCTGCGGGGCCGGGTGGCATGCCACCCGGCCCTTGCCGTATCTGCAGCTCTTCCCGCGCCTCCGTGCGCGAGCGTGTCACTCGACACTTTCCCCCGGGGGCTACGCCTCTCCTTGCTCCCCTCTTTCTCCCTCCCCTTCTCTCCCCTCCTTCCTATGCTCTCCGAGCTCAGGAGCTGACTCACACTCCGCCCTTTCCCGATTTCCGCTCGCACCACCACTGAACCTCTTGCGTTGAGTTTTTCCGCTGCGCCATCGCACCATGAACTTCTACATCGTCACCCCGGCCTACAATGCTCTTGAGTGGCTGCCGCGCTGCGTGCGCTCGGTGGCGGATCAGGCGGCGCCCGAGGTGAGCGTGCACCACCACGTGCAGGACGGGGGCTCGACGGACGGCAGCCGTGAGTGGCTCGAACACTGGCACCGCGAACACGAGGATACACCCGGCTACCGCTTCAGCTTTGAAAGCGCGCCGGATCGCGGCATGTACGACGCCATCAACCGCGCGTGGGACGCCCTGCCCGAGGAGGCTGACGCCACCGCGCAGCTCAACAGCGACGAACAGTACCTTCCCAGAGCCTTGTCCGGAGTCGCCGAGGCTCTGGACCGCGAACCCGAGGGCGATCTGGTTCTGACGACGCACCTCGTGCTCGATGCCGAGGGGCGCTACATCTGCCACCGCCGCCCCATTTACCCGAGCCTGCGAACCAGCCGCACCGTATGCGAAATCATCACCTGCAGCTGCTTTTACCGAGCCGAGAGCTTCCGTCGTCTGCATCTGCGCTTTGACACCGAATGGCGCTGCCTCGCCGACCTCTTTTTTTTCCGCGAGCTTCTGCTCAAACACCCGCGTATCATCCTGAAGCCTCGCCTCATTGGCAGCGCCTTCTGCCTCACCGGCAGCAACCTTGCTTGGAGCGAGCAGAACCAACGGGAAGTAGAGCGCTATTACGCCGGGCTGCCAAGCTCCGTCATCCGGAGCCACCGTTTTGCCCAAGTCTGGGCCGGGCTGAGGCGCCGCGCGGCCGACTTTATGCACCCTGCCCCGCAAGAATACCGCATTTATGTAAAGGAAGATGCTGAGGGGGAGTCTGCCGAGCGCCGCCCGTTTTGCATCAAGCACCCGAGTGCCCGCTGGGGCTATCGTCAGAACTCTTGAGACACTCTACTCATGCCTACGACCGTTACTTTCTACATTGTCACGCCGAGCTACAATGCTCTCAACTGGCTGCGACGCTGCATGCGCTCCGTGGCCGACCAAGTAAGCCCCGGACTATGCGTGCACCACCACGTTCAGGACGGCGGCTCAACGGATGGCACCCGAGAGTGGTTGAATGATTGGCAGCGCACCCATGCTGGCATCTCAGGCTACCGCTTCAGCTTCGAGAGTGCTCGGGACCAGGGCATGTATGATGCACTGAACATCGCTTGGCAGCGTCTGCCGGAGGACGCTGACCTCACCGCTCACCTCAACAGCGATGAGCAATACCTGCCGGGTGTCCTCAGTGAAATCAGCTCATCCATGAAACTTCATCCGCGCGCTGATATTGCCCTCTCCTCCTACCTCGTCCTCAATAAGGATTGCCAATACCTCAGTCATCGCCGACCCACACGCCCAAGTTACATACTCAGCCGCACTATTTGCCAGATCATCACTTGCGCTTGTTTTCACCGCGTGCAATCTTTTCGGCGATCCGGAGTCAGATTTGATACAACATACAGAGCCCTGGCAGATCTCATCTTCTACCGAGACATCATGGCCGCCAAGCCGACAGTTTTGAGACTTCCGAAGCTCTTCACAAGTGCATTCTGCCTAACGGGGAGCAATCTTTCATGGTCTAAGCTCCAACTTGAGGATGAGTTGCGACTCAACAAGAGTCTTCCGAAATATCTCGTAAAGCTGCGTCCGCTTTTAGCCAAATGGAACAACGCGAACAATCTGCTCTGCGATATGCTCTGCGAAGCTCCGAATCAGTACTCTGTCTACCTTGATGCAGAGCATCCTCGCCACCGTTTCACCATATCTCAACCGACAGCACGGTGGCACTCGGCAACATAACACTATTTCCTCTCACAGACTGCCGGCAACAACCATTATGAAAAAAAGAAAATTGATCAGTTTTGCAGACTCGCGCATGCAATCCTCTCTCAGGCGCATCAGGCAGCAGGCTGATGCCATGTCTTTTTTCGATGAAATTCACACCTACACAGAGCTGGATCTCTCCGCGGAGTTCCGACACAAATTCTCTCACATTCTCAGAAGAGGAGTACGAGGGTATGGCTTCTGGGTATGGAAACCGGCCATTATCCTCCACGCTCTCGATTCCTTAAAGCCTGGTGATGAACTCTACTACTTAGATGCAGGCTGCCATTTCAACCCCCGAGGCAGAGCCAGACTGCAGGAGTACGCCTCTATGCTGGCAGACAGCAAGCTGGGCCTCGCCGCTTTTCAACTGGCGGAATCAGAATGCAATGACAAGAGCTTCACCAAGATGGACACCCTCATTCACATGGGGGTTCAAAATGAGGACGCTCTCTTGGAGCGCCCTCAGATCTGTACCGGACACATCTTTTGCGTCAAGAATGATCGCGCCACCTCGCTACTCAACGAATGGATGAGCGCATGGGACAACCTGCACCTCATCGACGACAGCCCATCGCTTGCGCCCAATTTCCCGGAGTTTGTCGAGCACAGGCACGACCAGAGCATATTCTCGATCCTCTGCAAAAAACACGGTGCCTTGGCACTACCCGGCAGCGAAACATGGCCGCCCGGCAATACTCGCAACTGGAAACAGCTGGAAAACTACCCCATCTGGGACAAACGGGATCTCGGGTTTACTTGGCACACTATAGAGCGCCTCACGCGCAAACTCAGACGCCTCAGTGCCCGGCTGCTGCCTCGGAAGGGCTGATAAAAGCACCGCCGCAGAGCTCTACCTGCCGCTTGCTTCTCCGCCCTCACGCTCGGCTACGGCACGCTCGTAGATTCCGTTGAGAACCTCCATCTTCGCATCCCAGGTGAAGTCGCGGCAACGCTTCAGCGCCCCGGCGGAGAGGCGGCGGCGCTCGTCCTCATGCGAAGCGAGGAAATCGATGTGACGCGCATAGTCCCTGATCACCTGACGACGTGAGCGGATGGGGATTTTCACGCCGCAGGTCTCATTGATCACGGCGGAGAAGCCGCAGTGATCGAGCGCGACAATCGGCAGGCCGTAGCGGAAGGCCTCAAACACCACCGTCGAGGTATCCTCGCGCACGCTCGTGATGCAGAAAACATGGCTGGAGGACATGATGCGGAAGGCCTCATCGCGCGGCACAAAACCGTGGAAAGTCACCAGCTTCCCCAGACCAAGGCGACGGGAAAGAGCCTGCCATGCCGCCATACGCGGGCCCTTGCTGAGCACGTGAAGCTCCACACGCTCGCGGCAGAGAGGCAGTGCATGCAGCAGCAAATCAAGAGCCTTGCGGGGGATGTGCTCGCCCGCCCAACAGAGGCGAAGCGGCGTCCCCGGCTCATGCACGGAGGGCTCAAAGCGCACGTGCCCGGTCTCGAGCCCCACCTCATTCATCAGCACGGCATCCCGGTGCCAGAAGGCGCGAATCTCCTCCACCGCCTTCGTCGTGCTCGTCAGGATAGTATGGCTGTGAGCCGCCGCCGCGCGTGCCGCACGGCCCCAGCGCTTCTGAAAAAAGTTCACCACGTTGCGCAACGCAAAATACACCGAGCCATAAGCTCCAAGGCTGCCCAACAGGCACCAAGGCGTATCCGTAAACCCACCAAGCGGTCCCCAGACGAAGGGCTTGCCAAGCTTCCAGAGATAGCCGGGCTCACGAAAGCCCGAAATCGTCACCTGATGCACCAAATCGAAGTTTTCGTGGCGATCCAGCTCCTGCGCGCAGCGATAGGCACGGCGATGCCATGCGCGGTAAAACCAGTAATAGCTCGGCGGCCAGAACTTGCGCAGCGTCTCATGATGCGCGCGCGGGATGAAGTGAAAGGTCATGTGCTCCACCTGCTCGGGGTGCTTTGCAGCAAAACGCGTGAGCGTCTCGCGGAACTCCCCTTCCTCGACCAGCACATGCACATCGTGAAACTTCGCAATGCGACTCGCGAAGTTCCATCCCATGCCGGGCTCCGAGCCGTAGTGAGGGTCGCAAGCGTAGCAGCCCAACAGCACCTTGAGACGTCGTCTTTGTTCAGGCATCACTTCAACGCCCCCCATTGTATCAGATTGCACCTGCTGCGTCAAGTTCGGGCAAAATCGCATCACCGAGGAAAATACGCTCGATGAGTACGCGCGACAAAGCGTCCCCGGGGGCCTCACTCTTCCGCTTAACCTGTTGCCAAGCAACTTAGACGCCCTATCGTCGTCTCGCGAGATGAACCATCACTGCTTGACATCGACTGACGGCGCGCGTATAATTTTCGCGTGAAAATGCAGCCCGGCCACGCAGATAACGAATACCCGAAACCCTCTCGGCGCGAGATGACGCAGCGAGGACAGGGACGCGGGGAACGCCGCCTCGGATCTTCGATGCAAAGTCGAGGGGAGCAGCCGGACGGAGGATTCTCCTCCCCGGGGCGTTTTCAGCATCGCCCGTCAAAACGCCCTCAGCAACAGGAGAAGTCGACGCGATTCCCCGATGCCGCGACAACTCCGGCAGCAACACCTCCCGCGGGCAGCGAACAGTGGGTGCGCCCTTGGGTGCAGCTCAAATACTTCACGTACAACCCCGCCGTCTTCCCGCGCATGCTCGGCGCCTCCAGTCCCGATGCCGCGGCGGGCGGGCTCATCAACGTCTACGACAAAAACGGCGAGTTCTTCGGCAGCGGCTTCTGGAATCCGCACAGCCGCACGCCGCTGCGCATGCTGCGCCACGGCAGCGAGCCGCTCAGCGAAGAGGATCTCGAAGAGGCCCTGCGCCGCGCCGTCGCGTGGCGCCGTGAGGATTGCCGTCTCGATGAGCTCAGCAACGCTTACCGCGTGGTTCACGGGGATTCGGACGGCTTGGGCGGCCTCATTGTTGACCGCTATGCGGACGTGCTGAGCCTCGAGGTGAGCACGCTGGGGGTCTGGCAACGCCTCGGTCGCTGGCTCCCCCTGCTCCACGCGCTTTGCGGCACGCGCCGCCACGTCATCTCCGTCGACGAATCCGTCGCGCGCATGGAGGGCATCGACACCTCCCGCGCCCCGGAGAGCGCCCCCGTCGGCAAGGTGCGCATCACCGAGCACGGCGTGCGCTACGAGGTGGACTTCGCGATGGGGCACAAGACGGGCTTTTTCTGCGACCAGCGCGACAACCGCCTCAAGCTGGCCCGCCTCGCCGCCGGCAAGAGCCTGCTCGATCTCTGCTGTTACTCCGGCGGCTTCTCGATTCAGGCGCGCCTGCACGGCGCAGCCGAGGTCACCGCTGTCGACCTCGATGAAAAAGCCATCGCCATGGCAAAGCGCAATGCGAACCTCAATGCCGAGAATGGCCCGCTGCGCATTGACTTCGTGCATGCCGACGCCTTCGTCTATGCCCGCCAGATGGTGCGCAACGGCAAGAGCTTTGACATCGTGCTGCTCGACCCGCCGAAGTTCGTCCTCGGCCGCAACGAGGAGAAGGAGGAAGGCCTGCGCAAATACCACGACCTGAACATGCTCGGCCTGCAGTGCGTGCGCCGCGGCGGTCTCTTCGTCACCTGCTCCTGCTCGGGCCTCGTCAGCCCCGCTGAGTTTGAAAAAGTCGTCATCAAAGCCGCGCAGCGCCTCGGGCGCCGCCTCCAGATTCTCGAAATGACCGGCCCGGGCTGGGATCACCCCTTCCTCTCCACCTACCCCGAGGGGCGCTACCTCAAGGTTCTCTGGGCCCGCGTCATCAACTGAGCGTCCCGAGGCGGCCTTTCGGAGAGGGCCTCTCGGCGGCTCCGCAGCGGCAAGGCCCTTCCGCGGCGCCGGCTCCTCCGCCAGCCTCTTCCTCTGCGCGCCGTTACGGCCCGCTTCCGAGCTCCTCAGGCGCAGCCAGCTTCCGCGCTCCTCCGGCGCAGGAGCTTCCGCGTAGCCCCGGCGCAGCACCCGTCGCCCGGATCGGCCCGACGGGGCAGACGCCTGATCTCAGGCCCGCCCGGCCGGGCAGAGAGACCTCCCCACCTCAACAGCACACAGCCCCTTTCCCCTTCACCACCCGAACTTCCCCCAAGCGCCCCCTCCCCCGCAGCACAGACCATGATCAACACCCTCGCTATCTCGCTCACCCTCGCCCTCATCCTCGGCATCCTCGCCCAGCGCGTCCGCCTCTCCCCCATCATCGGCTACCTGCTCGCCGGCATCATCGCCGCCCAGTGCTCGGGCGACGCGCTCGACCAGGGTCTGGTCGAAGACTTCTCGCACATCGGCGTGGTGCTGCTGCTCTTCGGCGTGGGTCTGCAATTTCACTTCAAGGACCTCGTGGCCGTGCAGAAAGTCGCCGTGCCCGGCGCCCTGATGTGCATGGGCATGCGCACCCTGCTGGGCGCGCTCACCTGCATGCTGCTGGGCGGCGCCATGGGCTTCACGATGACGGGCTGCGTCATGTTCGGCCTCTGCTGCTGCGTCTCGAGCACCGTCGTGCTCACCCGCGTGCTGGCCGACAACCGCATCCTGCAAACGCCCTCAGGCCACCTCGCCCTCGGCATGCTCGTCGTTGAGGACATCTTCACCATCATCCTGCTCGTGCTCATGCCCGTCATCTTCGGCGACAAGCCCCTGCTGGAGTCCCTGCTCTGGATGGTCGTCAAGCTCGGGCTGCTCGTGCTCTGCGTCGCCTACGTCGGGCGGCAGGTCATCGGGCGCATCCTCACCTACGTCTCGCGCTTCGCCTCCGGCGAGCTCTTCACCCTCGCCGTGCTCGTCTTTGCCCTCGGCATCGCCTCGCTCTCCGCCTACGTCTTCGACGCCTCGATGGAGTTCGGCGCCTTCCTCTCCGGCATGGTCGTCGGCCAGAGCAAGTTCTCTGCCCGAGCGGCGAGCGACGCTCTGCCCATGCGCGACGCCTTTGCCGTGCTCTTCTTCGTCTCCGTCGGCATGGGCTTTCACTGGGAGGGCATGGTGGAGCACTGGCCGATGGCGCTGGGCACAGTGCTGCTGACGCTGCTGGCGCCCGTGGCCGCCTTCATCGCCATCCGCATGCTCAAGCGCCCCTTCCGCATGGCGACGCAGGTGGCGGCGGCGCTCTCGCAGATCGGTGAATTCTCCTTCATTCTCGCCACGCTGGCCTCGCAGGAATACGGGGTGCTGCCGGAGGCCGCCGCGAACATCATCACCGGCGCGGCCATCATCACCATCACCCTCAACGCCACCTTCTACCGCTTCATTCCCGCCTTCATCCGCGCGATGGAGAAGCGAGGCATCGGCGACTCGCGCCACGAGGAGCTCGACAACATCCCCGAGCCGCAGGAGGATCGCCACCGCGTCATCGTCGTCGGCTACGGCCCCTGCGGCGAGCTCTGCACCAAGGCGCTGCGCGACAACGATGCCGACGCCGTCGTCATCGAGATGAACGTCAACACCGTGCAGCGCCTGCTCAAACAGGGCATCCCCGCCATGCACGGAGACGCCTCGCGGCGCGACATCCTCAAGCTCGCTGGGGTCGAGCAGGCGGTCTCCATCATCATCACCACCCCGGCGGCCCCTGCGGCGGAGATCGCCTCGATGGCCCGCAGCCTCAACCCGAAGATTCAGGTGCTCGCGCACACGACCTACCTCAGCTCGGCGGAGGCGCTGCGTCGCTCGCTGAAGGAGGATGTCGAGGTCTTCTCCGGCGAGCACGAGGTGGCGCTCACGATGCTCTCGCACCTGCTGCGCAGCCAGCACGCCACGAAGGAGCAGATCAGCCGCGAGCTGGAGCGCACGCGCGAGGCGCTGCGCCACGCCGCCCCCGCGCCCGGCCGCTGAGGGCGGGTGCGCTGAGGGCGGGTGCGCTGAGGGCGGCTGAAGCAAGGCGCGCTCAGGCCGGAATGCAGCCGACCTGCGCTCCGCCGGCCACCGCACAGGGCTCAGCGGCCCTCAGCGCTGCGTCCGCGGACCTGGCCGCGCTTGTCGTAATAGGTGGTGTTGCCCGGGCCGGTCCTCCGGCTGGTGCCCGTGTGGTTGCCGTGTCGATCGTAATAATCCGTGTTGCCGGCACCGCCCTTGCTGCTGCGCCCCTGATAATTGCCGTGGCGGTCGTAATAGTTTGTGGTGCCGGAGACGCCGCTTCGGCTGCTGCCGCGGTAATTGCCGTGGCGATCGTAATAGTTTGTGTTGCCGACGCCGGACTTCCGGCTGCTGCCCTGATAATTCCCGTGGCGGTCGTAATAGCGCTGGTTGCCGGAGGCGTCCGTTTCGACGCGCCCACTGTAGTTGCCGTGGCGGTCGTAGATGCGCTGCGTTCCGCCGGACGGAGCGGCCTGCGCAAGGCCGGCGGCGGCGAGGAGCAAGAGGATCGTGATCAGTCGAGTCGAGTTCTTCATGACGGGAAGCTGGTTGACTTCTCTATCATATACAAAGCGAGAGGCTTCGTCAAGAGAGCAAGAGCTGCCGCTTGCGTTTTTTCGCCGTCATCAATCGTCCTGTGCACCCCTTATTGCGAGCACGAGAGGCCCGTTCCGAGGGCGACGTTCGCAGCGTGACAGAGCCCCGGCTCCGCAGTCTTGAAACCGACACCCCGCTCCGCAGGCGCGGACCCGCTGTGGTACCGAGTTTCCATGGCGATTGCCGAAAGGCGGCAGAGAGCCGGCAGGGCGCCCGACCTCGGGGCAGCACCAAGAGGCGCCCTGCCGAACGCCACAGATGAGCCCTCAGGGATGCGAGGCGGTGACGGTGGCATCCACCTCACCCCGGGCGAGGGTGATACGGAGGGCGTCGCCCGGGCTCAGAGCCTCGCTGTCGCGCGCGAGGCTGCCGTCGCTGCGCCGCACGAGAGCGAAGCCGCGGGCCAGGGCGTTGCCGGGGTCTGCAATGGTGAGGCGGGCGGCGAGGCCGTCAACGGTGGCGCGAGCGCGCAGCACGCGGGTCTCGGCGGAGGCGTGCAGTTGCTGCTCCAGAGCGGAGAGGCGGGCGGCGGCGAGGCCCAGGCGCTCAGTCGTGCGCCCGGCGCTCAGGCCGACGGCGAGCAGGCTGAGCCGGTGGCTGCGCTGCTCCAGCTGGCGGGAGGCGAGGCGGTGCAGTTGCTCGTCGAGCAGGTCGAGCCGCTGGCTGAAGGGGCCGATGGCTTCCAGCGGGCGCTCCAGTTTGCCGCGGGCGGCGGCTTGCAGGCGCAGTCGGGCGGTCTCCAGCGCGCGGCGCAGGCGCAGGCGCAGGGCGGACTCGGTCTTGCTCAGCGCGTCGTCGAGTGCGGCGCCGTCCGGCGTGGTGAGCTCAATAGCCGCAGTGGGCGTCGGGGCTCGCAGGTCGGCCACGAAGTCGGCGATGGTGAAGTCCGTCTCGTGCCCGACGGCGGAGACGACGGGCAGGCGGCTGGCGGCGATGGCGCGCGCGAGGCTCTCCTCATTGAAGCACCAGAGGTCTTCCAGAGAGCCGCCGCCGCGCGCGATGATGAGGTAGTCGACGGGCGGCAGCCCGGCGGCGGGGTCGTTCCAGCGGCGGATGGCTTCGGCGATCTGCTCTTCCGCCCCCTTGCCCTGCACGGCGACGGGGTAGAGCCAGGCCTGCATCCAAGGCGCGCGCGAGGAGAGGCGGTGGCGCATGTCCTGAATGACGGCTCCGGCTGCCGAGGTGATGAGGCCGACGCTCTGCGGGAAGCGCGGCAGGGCTTTTTTGCGCTCGGGGTCGAAGAGGCCCTCGGCCTGAAGGCGGGCCTTGAGGGCTTCAAACTGCTGTTGAAGGCTGCCGAGGCCGGCCTCTTTGACCCGGCTGACGATGAATTGCAGCGAGCCGCGGCCCTCCCAGACGGTGGCGCGACCGCTCAGCTCGACTTGCATACCCTCCCTGAGGCGGACGCGGCTGCTGAGGGCCTGAAAGCGATAGAGGACGCATTGCAACTGGGCCGAGGCGTCCTTGAGGGTGAAGTAGATGTGGCCGCTGGCGGCGGTTTTGCAGGAGCCGATTTCGCCGCAGACTTCGGCTTCGCCGACGCCCTGCTCGACGCTGCGCCGCAGGCGGGCAACGAGCTCACTGACGCTGAGGCTCATGAGTGCTGCTGCGGCTTGAGCGCGTCGTTCGGGTCCTTCCACTCGGGGTCGTAGCCCTTGGCGTAGCTGAAGAGATCGCGGTGGATGTACTCGTAGTAGACCTCTTTCTGCTCGTCGCTGAGGCGGTTCCACAGGGCGACGTTGAGGGCGCGCGCGACTTTCTGCATCATGCTGAGGGTGAGCTGGCGTCCCTGGCGGGCTTTCTGCACCTGTTTGTGGGTGAGCTGTTCAATCGAGACGCTGACGAGGTCGTGATTTTCAAGCCCCCAGCGCGCCATGATGGCGTCAATGCGCTGCGGGCCGTGGTTGCGTTCGTTTTCTGCGTTCATCTTCGGTGGTTGACGGGGGGGGGGGGGACAGGGTGGCGGAGGGAGATCGGGGGGATGCGGGCGCGATTTTGCGTGCTCGGGTGAGGTCGATTGAGGTCAGTTGAGATTTGGATGAACCGAGGAAGCGGCGGGAAGCGCGTTCAGTTTACTGCAATCACGCGCCGCAATCCGTCTGACTGCGCGCGATTCCCGGGACGGACTCGCCGCAGCGGGCTCACAGGCCCGGGGCGCGGCGCACGTAGAAGCCTCGGCAGGGGCGCGGGGTGTTGTACCAGCGCGGGCCGATGCCGCGTCCGCTGCCCGTGGTGTCGAAGCGCAGTCCGGCGACGGTGAGGAAGACATGCCCGCGCTTGACGTAGACGGTGAGCCACTTGCCGTAGCCGGCGCGGCCCCAGCGCATGAAGTCGCCGGAGGTCGGGTAGCGGTTGCCGATGAGCCCAGCCTCGCGCAGGGCGAAGGCGGTGGCGCCGGAGCAGTCATAGGCGCTGTCGTGGTGACTGCGGTGGCCGCCGCCGCTGCGGTAAGGTTTGCGGACGATTTTGTTGGCGGCGCGGATGATGCGCTTGATGCGCTCAGGCGCCTTTTTGGGGATGGAGGCCTGGCCGTTGGGGAGAAGGCGAGCGGTGTAGCCTTCGTGATAGACGACGGTGGGCGTATACTGCGCCTGAGCTTGCTGCTGCTGTTGCTGGCAGCTGCATAGCCCGAGGGCGAGCAAGGCGGCGAGGCTGGCGAAAAGATGTTTCATGGAGGCGGGAGGGGGAGAGCGCGAGGCGGGTGCGCCATTGTAGCAGAATCAGCTGTTTTTGCAAGTCTGAACGCGTGTCAGCAAACAGCGGCGGCGCTACGTTAGGGCTCTTTTCTCGGGTGGGACTCGAACTTTTCATGCGGGTCCCGTTTTCCCCACCGCGGATCGCGTTGCCCCGGCTCCTTCCGGCCCCCTTCCTCCCCCTCCTCAATCCTCCGAACCCTGCCCAATCCCCAGACGACGGGGCAGCCTGCGTCCGCATGAGATTCCCTTAACGGCAGACGCTGACGGCGTCCGCGGATGAAGAGCGACGATGAAGCGCGGTTATGGGCAGCAGGGCGGAGGCTTCCGTCGGGTGGATGGATCGCCGCGCGGGCAAGGGCAGACGGGGAGGAGACAAACAAGCGACAATGGCAGCCGTCAAATGACAAACGGCGCGTCGGGTGGAGCACAGGAAACAGCGTCAAGCGGAAGCAGTGACGGCGGACGCGAAGCGGCGACAGCACCGCCAACGAGCGAGCCGCAGCTTCCCGGCGGGAGGCTGCGGCTCTGAAAGCGATGATCGCTAGGGGATCAGGGGCATCAGACGAGGCCCTGGTCGATCATGGCGTCGGCCACCTTGACGAAGCCGGCGATGTTGGCACCGGCGACGTAGTTGGTGAACTCGCCCTTGCTGTCGGCGGAGTATTCGCGAGCGTGGCTGTAGGCGTTCTCGTGAATGTTCTTCATGATGCCGAAGAGCTTGGCGTCAACCTCCTCGCGCGTCCAGCTGAGGCGCTGGCTGTTCTGAGCCATCTCGAGGCCGGAGGTGGCCACGCCGCCGGCGTTGGCAGCCTTGGCCGGGCCGTAGAGGATCTTGGCGGCGAGATAGTTGTTGATGCCGTCGAGGTCGGTGGGCATGTTGGCACCCTCAGCGACGAGCTTGCAGCCGTTGCGGATGAGCGTGGCGGCCTCTTCGCCGTTGATTTCGTTCTGCGTGGCGCAGGGGAAGGCGCAGTCGCAGGGGACGCTCCAGGGGCGCTGGCCCTCGAAGTAGGTCACACCCTTGAAGTGCTCGGCGTACTCCTTGATGCGGCCGCGGCGCACGTTCTTGAGCTCCATGATCCAGGCGAGCTTCTCCTGATCGATGCCCTCGGGGTCGTAGACGTAGCCGTTGGAGTCGGACATGGTGACGCACTTGGCGCCGAGCTGGTTGAGCTTCTCGACGAGGTACTGAGCCACGTTGCCGGAGCCGGAGGCGACGCAGACCTTGCCGGCGAGGTCGTCACCCTTGGTGGCGAGCATGTTCTGGGCAAAGTAGACGGTGCCGTAGCCGGTGGCCTCGGGACGAATCAGCGAGCCGCCCCAGTTGAGGGCCTTGCCGGTGAGCACGCCCGTGAACTCGTTGCGCAGGCGCTTGTACTGGCCGAAGAGGTAGCCGATTTCACGGCCGCCCACGCCGATGTCGCCGGCGGGCACGTCGGTGTCCGCGCCGATGTGGCGGGAGAGCTCGGTCATGAAGCTCTGGCAGAAGCGCATGACTTCCGCATCGCTCTTGCCCTTGGGGTCGAAGTCAGAACCGCCCTTGCCGCCGCCCATGGCGAGCGTGGTCAGCGAGTTCTTGAAGATCTGCTCGAAGCCGAGGAACTTGAGGATACCGAGGTTGACGGAGGGGTGGAAGCGCAGGCCGCCCTTGTACGGTCCGATGGCGCTATTGAACTCAACGCGATAGCCGCGGTTGACGTGAATCTTGCCCTGGTCGTCCGTCCACGGGACTCGGAAGATGATCGTGCGCTCGGGCTCGGTGATGCGCTCGAGAATGCAGTTGTCTTCGTACTTCTTGTGGGCTTCGAGCACGGGGGTGATGGTGGAAATCACCTCCTGCACGGCCTGAAGGAACTCAGGCTCATTGGCGTTTTTGGCGCGAACCTGATCCAGCACTCGTGTGGCGTAATCTGACATAGTGGTGATTGTGTCGGGGTTCGGCGACTCTTCTGTTGGAAGGGGCAGCCGTTCGGACGGGCGAGATTATACCAGACTGAGACTCTCTGAAAAGTCTTTTTTTGCGACTGCCCCGATTTTCCCGCCGCGGCAGAGGCCTATGCGCCGCTTACACGGGGTTCGAGCCTTGCAGCTCTCGGGCGAGGTTTTCAACGGCTTCAAGCTCGAGCAGCTCGCTGCTGAGGGTGATGGAGGGCCGGCCGTCTTCGCCGCTGAAGATGATGCGGCAGGTGGACTGCTCCGGCTCGATGATGCGGACGACTTCCCAGCGGCGCAGCTCGCTCCAGCGGAGGCTGATGCTGCGGCCGAAGAGCCGGCGAACGCTGATGCCGTCGCTGTCGATGCAGTAGCTGATGCTGCAATAGTGGAGGGCCCAGCCGATGGCGGCGAGGCCGGCCAGCAGCGCGATGAGGCTCCTCAGGGGCTGCTCGGTCGGCGGATGCGAGACGAAGTAATAGATGACGCCGACGAGGACGAGGAGGGCGCAGCCGATGTAGAGGCCGAAGTTGGCGCAGCGGTAGTGATGGCTGTGCTCGGGCACGCAGGGAGGCTGAGGCATGAGACCGCAGAGGATATCGTCAACAGGCTCGGCGGGCTCTTCGGCGGCGGCTTGGGCGTGGCCCTCCTCCTCGGGGGACCTGTCCGCAAGGGCCTCGTCCTCGTGACCCTTGTCCTGGTGGACCTTATTCTCCTGTACCTTGTTCTGGTCTGGCGCGGGGGCGCTCATCGCTCAGCTCGGGCTCTTGACGGTGGTGGGGTTGACGGGCATGTCGGTGTAGTCGCTGCCCGGCTCAGGCCTGTATTTGATGTCGATGGGCTTGAGGTAGCCGCCGCGGCTGTAGTCCTCGATGGCGCGAGAGACGTAGACTGGCATGCCGACGACGGCGTGCTCATAGAGCTTGGCGGCAACGGCGTAGGGGGTGCGGATGCAGCCGTGCGAGAGGCGGCGCCCGGCGACGACGCGGCCGCCGTGGATGCCGACGCCGTCAGGCGTCAGGCGCAGCCAGTTGGGCATGCTGGCCGGGCGGAAGCTGTGGCCGTCCGGAAGGCCCTTGCTGAGGTCGGCGTTCGAGTTGGAGGTGCGCCCGCGCGAGTTGATGAAGCGGCCGTAGCGGTTGGATTTGTGGTCTTTGTCCTTCTCCATCACGCGGAAGACGCCGGTGGGCGTCTCATGCCCCTTGGTGCCGGTGGAGACGGGCCAGTCGAGGGCGACGCGGTCGCCGATGTAGAGGCGCGCGCGCTGCTGGGGGATGCAGATGATGATTTTGGAGTTGTCGCGCGTGAGGGTTTTGAGCAGTTCGTCGTTGGAGTAGACCTCGAGGGTCTTCGGGTATTTTTTCTGGGCGACGAAGTGCGCGTAGCTCCCGGCGGGGTAGGGGTTTTTGTAGCCGGCGGCGTTTTTGCCGGGGATGTCAAGGATGTTGCCGCTGATGTGCTCAGGCTCGGGCGGGCGCACGGCGGGGGGCTGCTCAGCGGGCTTTGCCGCCGTGTTCGCGGCGGGTGTCGCAGGGGTGCTGCCGGACCGGCCGGAGGCGGGCGCCGTGGTGCCGTCGCTCGCCGTCTGCGACGAGGGGTCAGAGGAACAGTTGCTGAGGCTCAGGGCCGCCAGCAGGGCAAGGAGGTTACGTGCTCTCATGGAGTGTGAGGGGAGGTCTGCACGCACCTCGCCGCTGCGCGGCCCGCGCCCCGCTGACGGGCAAGCGAGTTGGGCCGCGAGAGGACGGCACGTGCGCCGCGCTGCCGCGGCTCAGGGGATGATGAGTTTCTGCCCGACGCGCAGGTGCCCGGCCTGAGCGCTACTCAGGCCGTTGGCCCGCAGCAGGGCGGAGAGGCTGACGCCGAAGCGGTGGGCGATGGCGCTCAGGGTATCGCCGCTGCGCACGGTGTAGCTACGGCTGCTGCCGCTGTAGCTGTGTGTCGTGGTGGTGGCGCCGGCCTGAGGGATGAGGAGCGTCTGGCCGATGCGCAGGTGATCCGTCACGCTCAGCCCATTGGCTTCAGCCAGTTGCGAGAGGGTGATGCCGTGGCGGCGCGCGACGGCATAGAGGGTGTCGCCGCTGCGCACGGTGTAATGGCTGCCGCCGCTCGACGCCGGGGTGGAGCCGTACAGGGAGCCCGGGTGGGCGTAGCTGTTCGGCGGCACGCTGGGATCCCCGGCGCCGGGCAGCACGGGCGGGGTCTGCGGAGCACCGCTTCCGGCTTCAACGTAGACGGTGTCGTTGGTGGCCGGCATGACCTGATCCGTCGCCATGGTGACGCCCACGCCGTTCTGCGAGACGTGGCAGGACGGGAGGATGAGGAGGAGGCCGGCTGCGAGAAGCAGCCGACTCTGGCGGTTGAAGGTCATGGTGCTCGCGGTCTTCATTTCGGACTCAGCGATCAGCGGCTCTTGCCGGGGATCGTGATCTTCTGTCCCGGGCGCAGGCGCTTGGCGTCCGACTCGCTCATTTTGTTAGCCTTGAGCACCTGCTTGTAGCCCAAGCCGTACTTGGCAGCGATGCCGGAGATGGTCTCGCCGGACTTCACGGTATGCGTGCGGCTCCGGCTGCTGCTGCTCGACCTCCGCGTGGCCTTGTAGCCGTCCGGAGTGTAGCGAATCTTGATCGTCTGCCCGGGGTGAATGAGGTCACCCTTGATGCCGGAGTCGCGGCGAATCTGAGCCACGGTGGTGTTGCAGCGCTTGGCGATGACGGAGAGGTTATCGCCGGGGCGCACCTTGTAGATCAGCATCGTGGGTTCGTCAAAGGTCTTGACGGGCTTCTTCTTCTTCGGCTTGGAGCTGCTCTTCTGGCCGCTGCTCTTGCCGGAGGAGCTGGAGGCGCTCGAGCTGCCGGAGGGCTTCGAGCTCACGGCGGGAGTGTTCACCCCCGTGGTAGCGCCGGGCTCAACGACCACGTCGTTGGCGGCAATGGCGCTGTGGTCAGGCTGTACCTGGCCATAGCTACCGCTGCCCGTGCTGGCGGTGGCGCCGGGCTCGGGGATGGGATAGTCGTTGCGGTTGGCCACGGTGGTGGTGGTGTCACCAGCGGGGACCTTTGCGTCGATTTCCTGAAGCCAGATGGGGATTTCGTCGGCGGCGTAGCTGTACTCGTTGATGGGGGTTGCGGTTTCGAAGTCGCCGGAAAAGCCGTCTGAATCGGTGCTCTGGCAGGAGTTGAGGGTCACACAGAGTCCTGCACTCAGAGCGAGAAGGGTCAAGGTCTGCTTCATACGCGGGCATTGTACCACCCTGCCCTCCTCGTGGCAAGCCGGAATGCTGCCAATTGCGTCTTCATCCCTGTTTTTGGTGCATTATGACAGAAACGGGCTTGATTTTACCCCTTTCAGCCCGTACAATGCCCCTGCCGGACGGCTATCTTTGTTATGTGGAGAGCAAACAAACCCTTCATTCTGATGCTGGCGGCGGGCCTGCTGCTGCTCGGCGTGCTTTATCTGCTGCTGCAACCCGTGGACCCGCTGCTGGCGGATCGCGTGTGCAGCACGGGGCTCTGCCTGCTGCTCTTTGTCGTGGCGCTCGCCTGCTACCTGTCCGTGCGCCGTCACCTCTGAGAGGCGGGCATCACGCAGCCCCCGCTTCTCGCGCCGCGTGCGTCCCGTGCCGCAGCTCGCAGCGAAGCGTACCGCGAGGATCACATCTTGAAGTGCTCGCCGAGGTAGATGCGGCGGGTCTTGGGGTCGTTGGCGATTTCTTCGGCGTTGCCCTGTTTGATGACGCGTCCTTCAAAGAGGATGTAGGCGCGGTCGACGATGCCGAGGGTTTCGCGGACGTTGTGGTCCGTGATGAGGATGGAGAGTCCGTCGGTCTCGCGCAGGGAGGCGACGATGTGCTGGATGTCCTGCACGGCGATGGGGTCGACGCCGGCGAAGGGCTCGTCGAGCATGAGCAGCTTGGGGCTGGTGGTCAGCGCGCGTGCGATGGTCAGGCGGCGCTTTTCACCGCCTGAGAGCTGCAGGGCCTGGCTGTTGCGCAGCTTGGTGATGCCGAAGCGCTCCATGAGTTCGTCGGCTTTTTCGCGCTGCTCGCGGCGGCTCATGTCGGAGCGCGTCTCGAGGATGGCCATGAGGTTCTCGTAGACGGTGAGTTTGCGGAAGATGGACTCCTCCTGCGGCAGGTAGCCCATGCCCAGACGCGCGCGCAGGTGCATGGGCAGGCCGGTGACGTCCTGCCCGACGAAGTTGACGCTGCCCTCATCGGGGCGCACGAGCCCGGCGACCATGTAGAAGGAGGTGGTCTTGCCGGCGCCGTTCGGCCCGAGCAGGCCGACGATTTCTCCGGTGTTGACGGTGAGGTTGACGTTGTCGACCACTTTGCGTTCCCGATAGGTCTTGCAGAGGCCGCGGGCGTCGAGGAGTGTTTCCATATCAGTGAGAGCGGTGGGGGGTGTCGGCGGCGGGTTTGCGAGCGCCGGAGCCGACCGGTGCGGTCTTCGTCTGCTCGGTCTGCCGGCGGATGTTGGTGGCGGTGGTGCTCTGGTGCTGCCCGGTGATGCGAGCGTTGTTATTGCGATCGATGCGGACGGCGGCACCGGCTCCGCTGGCGATGTGGGTGTTGTTCTCGTCGGAGAGGGTCACGCGGCGGCCGGTGATGACTTTTTCACCGGTGGCGGCATCGGCTTCCATGCGGTCGCCGCTCGCGCGCAGCAGGCGCCCGGAGGAGTCTTTGGCAAGCACGGAGACGCGATCGCAGAGCAGGGCTTTGTCGATGGGGCCCATGACGGCGTTTTTCGCGCGGCGGCTTTCGGGCAGCAGGCTGATGTCGATGAGCCCGTTGCACTCCATGGAGGCCTGCGCCGTGCGCGCGGTGCCGCCCTGCTCGGTGCGCAGGCGCTGCAAGCCGCTGTAGGCGTAGTTGAGGTGCGGATAGCGCGCGGCGAAGCCGCCGCTGTCCGACTTCTCGGTCTCGGCACCGGTGCCGGCAGCCGGTTTCCCGGCGCCATCAGCGGGTTGGGCGGCGCTCTCCTCGGGGGCGAGGGTGAGCACGAGGGGGCCGTTGGCGGAGAAGAGGCCGGCAGGGGCATTCACGGTGGCGTCGGGGCCCGTGGTGATCAGGCGGTCGGCGCGAATGAGCTCCATTTTCCCGCGGCAGTCGGCGTCAGCCGGGCCTTCATCGGTGAGAAGGTGCGCGCGGATGCGGCCGCCGACGGCCAGCAGGTCGCCGTTTTCCGCAATGATGAGGCGGGGAGCCTCATCTCCGGCATCGGGGGAAGAGGCGCTGACGCTGTTGCCGCGGTAGCTGAGGGAGGCTTCGCGAGACTCCGGGGCTTCGACAAGGGCGCTGCCCTTCACGAGGTCGGCGACGAGGTGGTCGCCCCTCAGGCTGCTGCCGCTCTTCGCGCTGCTCTCGGCTCGGGCCGTTTCCGAACGATCTGCGGCGCTGCGGGAGCCCGCGGCTCCGGTTGTCCCGGCAGCTACGGCAGGGGCCGTACCGGGGGCGGCCTCGGCTCCTTCGCCGGCGTCGGCAAAGTGCCCGACGACGTCACCGCGAGCATCAATGTGGGCGATGTCGCTATAGTCGGCGATGGCGAGGTTGAGCATGCCGGTCTTGGCGCGCTCGGGCGCCGCCTTGCCCTTCTCTCGCTTCGCCAAGGTGAGGGTGACGGGGCCGCTGCACGCGAAGTCGATCTCGCTGTCGCGCAGCTTCAGCCCGTGCTCGGTGCGGATGCAACCGTCGGCCGCGGTGAAGCGCAGCTCCTGCGCGGCGGTGAACTGCCCGGTCAGGGGCCGATCATCACTGCCCTTTCGCTCGTAGCGGCCGAGCAACTCGGGGCCGGTGAGGGTGATGTCGCCGTTGGGGGCCAGGTGCATAGTTTCCGCCCGGCTCAGGGCGTAGCCGCCGTACTCCAGCGAGCTGTCGGGGCCGCTGAGGCGGCAGTCGCCGTTGGTGGCGTCGTAGTCCAGATGCTCGGCGGCGGCCGTGCAGGCGGGCTGGTCCTCGGTTGCCTTGCTCACGAAGCGCACGTTGCCGTGGGCCTCAGCGCGGCGGATGCCGCTGAGCTGCATGGAGGCAAACTGGCTCATGTAGCCGCCGCCCGCCTTGGTCTCGGCCTTGCCTTCGCCGTCAAAATAGAGCGTCAGACCGTCACGGCAGCGGAGCTCGCCGCGGGCGTGACGAAGGTGGCAGGGGCCGGCAACGGTGAGGCTGCGCGCTGCGGCGTTGTACCAGGCCTCGCCCTGCTCGGCGTCGAGGGTGTAGGGCTGCCCGTCGCGGTCCAGCCCCTCCAGATGGAGGCTGCCGCAGACGGCAAGGGCGTCTCCGTGCTCGTCGGCCAGCAGGCTGGCGTGCCGTTGGTCGTTGCTGCGGAGGGTGAGCTGCTGGTTCTCGCCGGTGATGACGATGGGCTGCTGCCCGCCGCGGGTGCTGAGCAGAAGGCGGTTTTTCTCCGTATCGGCCAAGGCGCTGGTGGTGCTGACGGTGCAGACTCGCTCGCGTCGGCGGGCGGCGTCTCCCTCCTTTGAAGAGCTGTCGCCCTGGTCCGCCCCGCTCAGGCTCTCGGCCTCCCCTTTTCCGGCGTCCTTCGCTACCTCGCGGTCGGGGGAGTTCGCCGTATCAGCAGCCTGCTCCGGGGCAATGGCGTTGCCGCCGGACGCATCGGCGCCGGGCTTTTTGCCCCGTCGGTAGGTGTCGCCTTCGCGGTTCAGCTTTTCATCGAGCTGGCGGCGCTCCAGCTGCACGAGGAGCTGGAGGTCGGCGCGCAGGCGCAGGCGCTGCTCGCTGAGGCGGACGTTGTTGACGTAGATGAGCTGCGCGGCGTTGACGTCGAAGAGCAGACCGCCGTCGCAGTCGATGATGGCCTCGCCGGGCACGGGCTCAGGCATGGAGCCGTCTCCGCCCGTGGGGGTGAGCATGGCCTCGGCGCGGAACTCAGCCAGACGCTCGCGCAGGCGGTCGATGTCCTCCTCCCAGCGGCGGATGAGCTGCCGCTTCTCGTCGAGCGAGGTGGGAGCAGCGAGGGATGCGGTGGACGGAGTCGTCGGCGACGTTGCCGCTGCGGCCTCCTGCGCTACAGCCTCCTGAGCCGGCTGCCCGGCGGGCGGCGCCGCGCTGCCCGGCGCGTCGGCTCCGAGCGCTGTCGGCACGAGGGCGGACAGCGCGGGGCTGAGGCAGAGAGTGAGGAGGTGGCGGCGCTTCATGGCTTCCGGCTGCGGGAGTTCAAATTCCGGGTGCTGATGGTGGTGTGCACGGGCCCGTGCAGAATGCCGCGTCCCTTCCCGGTGGAGTAAACGGCGGCGGTTCCCTGCGCCCGGAAGCGCGGGTCGCGGACGGAGGTGTCGCCGTCCGCGATAACTTCGTCGGTCTTGAAGCTGTAGCGAGCTTCCGCGGAGTCGAGGCGCGTGTTCTGTTTGTCGGGCCCGTAGAGGGTGGCGCTGATGCGCTTGAGCTGCACGGTGCTGCGCGTAGCCACGAGCATTTCGTCGGCGCAGAGCTTGGCGACGGCGCGGTGCTCGGAGTAGCGCGGGATGACAATGCCGCGCACGATACTCCCGACGGGCAGGAATTGCAGGGCGGGGAACTCGTCGGAGGCGACGGGTTCATTCGGGTTGCTCGGGCTTGCCGCCAGCGGGGCGAGGGTCAGCGGGGCGAGGGTCAGCGGGGCGAGCAGGGCCGGCAGGAGGGTGGCCAGAAGTTTGTTCACGCGCAGGGCGGGGTTCCGGGCGGGGCCCGGGCGCTCTCGAGGAGGCGGGGATTACTTGATCATGCGCGTCCACGCCTCATGGACGAGTTCCAGATTGGTGAGGATGGCCTCGAGCTGGCTGAGGCGAATCTGATTCGGGCCGTCGCTCAGGGCGTGGTCGGGGTCTTTGTGCACCTCCATGAACACGCCGTCGATGCCCATGCTCATGGCGGCGTTGGCGAGCACGGGGGCGAGCTCGCGGTCGCCGCCGGTGGCGCCGCCGAGGCCGCCCGGGCGCTGAACGGAATGGGTGGCGTCAAAGACGATGGGGCAGCCGAAGTCCTTCATCCAGTACATGCCGCGCATGTCCACGACGAGGTTGTTGTAGCCGAAGGTGGTGCCGCGCTCGCAGAGCATGTACTCGCGGCAGCCGAAGGCGTCCATCTTTTCGCAGATGTTTTTGCAGTCCCAGGGCGCGAGGAACTGGCCCTTCTTGATGTTGACGGGGCGGCCGGACTTGGCGCAGGCCTCCAGCAGGTCGCTCTGGCGGCAGAGGAAGGCGGGCACCTGAAGCAGGTCGACGTACTCCGCAGCGCGCGTGGCCTGCTGCTCGGTGTGCACGTCCGTCATCACCGGGATGTCGAGCTCCTTGCCGATCTCGGCGAGGATGCGGCAGCCGGTCTCGAGCCCGAGGCCGCGGAAGCTCTTGACGCTGGTGCGGTTGGCCTTGTCATACGAGGCCTTGAAGACGAAGGGCACGCCGAGGCGCGTGCAGATCTCCTTGATGCTGCGCGCCATCTCCCAAGCGAAGTCTTCGCTCTCCAGGGAGCAGGGGCCGAGCAGATAAAAGGGGCGAGCGCCGCCGATTTCAACATTGCGGATAAAGAAGCTCATGACGGTGTGTGGGGTGGGGGGCTTGTGTGTGCGAGGGTGATGGTGCTGTCGGAGTCAGCGCGGCGGCCGGACAAACGGGTGGAAAGGTGACGAATCGGCGAGGCGTGATGGCGGAGAACGGTCGGGGCGGAGAGCTCAGGCGAGCAGCAGCAGGCTCACGGGGCTGTAGAGCAGGGTTTGCAGGCGCGCGGCGATGCGGCTGGCCTCGAGCTCCGGGATGGTGGTGGAGACGTAAAAGGTGTAGGGCAGATCGAGCGAGCGCAGGTCTTCGGAGCCGGCGCGGATGCCGACCTTCGGCGACTGCCCGCGCACGAGCAGGGCGAAGCCCGGGCGCTTGGGGGCCCCCAGCAGGTGAGCGGCCACTTGAGCGCGCGTGGTGTGCGCGTCGCAGACGACGATGTGCGGTGCGTAGTTCGCGGGCACGACGTGCTCGCTCGGCGCCTCGCGGGCGATGCGGAAGATGGTCTTGTGCTTCGCGTCGCGAATGGCAGTGAGCTGCTCGCCGCTCTCTTCAAAGAGCAGCACGTCGATGTTGCCGCCGGCATCCTCCCACGCGGGGCAGCTGCAACAGGCCTTGACGACGGCGCGCACGATGTAGTCAAAGAGAGAATAGCGCTGGTCGAGCAGTTTCTCGCTCTGCACGGCAATCGGCAGGCTGATGGCGGCCAGCGCCTGCATGTTGACGGTGGCGTCAAAGATGTAGTATCCGTCCTTCTGCGGGCGCGTGGGCGGCAGGGTGGGGTCGCCGTAGGCGGTCTCGCCCCGGTGGCGCGGTGCATGGGTCGGGGCGATGACGTCGGCGGCCATGATGCGCCCGCGGGGGCCGCTGCCGCGCAGCTGCGCGGGGTCAATGCCGCGGCGTTCGCAGAGCTTTCGCGCTAGGGGAGAAATGAGCATGGCGTCGTGGGAGAGGCGGCCGGAGCCCCGGCCTCCGCCGGCTGTCGGGGAAGGTGGATTCGGGCTTACTGCGGGCCGCAGGGGGGGAAAATGCGCAGCGAGTGAGAGGTGCAGAGAGGAGGAGGAAGAGCGGGGAGGGATGAAGCGGAGCGTCGCGACCACAGCCAAGATGAGGCCACGGCCGTGGCGTCGGCGCAGGCAGAAGCGCAGCAAAGCGCCCTGCCCGCGCCGCAGCTCATCAGGCGCTGTAGCGAAGCTCGCCGTCGATGATCGTCATGACGGTGTCGAAGTTCGCGTCGAGCACGACGAGATCGGCCGTGAAGCCCGGGCAGATCTTGCCGAGGTCGTGCAGACCGAGGGACTGCGCCTGATTCCAGGACGTCGCCTTGACGAGCTGGCTGAGCGGCAGGCCTGTGATCTCATGCACGTTTTTGAGGCCCTTGGCGTAGCGCAGCGTCGAGCCGGCGAGGTTGCCGGATTCGAGGCGGGCCACACCGTTCTTGACCATGATGGGCAAGCCGCCGAGCTGGCCGGGGCCGTCGGGCATCCACGAGCAGGCCAGCGAGTCGGTAATCATAATCATCTGGCCGCTGTCCTTGACCGTGAAGGTGAGGTTGAGCATGTCGCTGCAAAGGTGAATCGTGTCGCAGATGATCTCAATCTTGATGTCGCGATCGAGCATGCCCGAGCCGACGAGGCCGATCTCGCGGTGATGCTGGGGGCTCATCTGGTTGCAGAAGTGCGTGAGGTGCTTCAGACCGGCGGCCTTGGCCTTCAGGAAGTCGGCGTGCGTGGCGGCGGAGTGGCCGGCCGAGCAGGTGATGCCGGCGGCGGTCGCGCGGGCGATGAAATCCAGCGCGCCGGGCATCTCAGGCGCCAGCGAGATGTAGAGAATCGGGTAGATGGCGTTGAGCGACATCACCTCGTCGAAATCGGCCGGACGCACGAAGGCGGGATTCTGCGCACCACACTGGCGGGGGTTGATGTAGGGCCCTTCAAGGTGAATGCCGGGAGCCTTGGCGCCGTTGGGGGAGGCGGAGTACTGCTTGACGACCTCGCAGACGTCCATGAGCGTCTTGGTGCCGAGGGTCAGCGTGGTGGGCAGCCAAGTTGTGACGCCCTCCTTCATCTTGCAGTCGGCGATGGTGCGGATGCTCTCCAGCGAGCAGTCGCAGGTGTCACAGCCGCCGGCGCCGTGGGCGTGGATGTCGATGAAGCCGGGCATGAGCATGTTGCCGCCGGCGTCGATTATCTTGTCAGCCTCGGGCAGGGGATCGCCGGGCTGCACAACGGCTGCAATGCGCTTGCCGTCGAGAAGGACGGAACCGCCGGCGATGTCGATGCCGGGAGAGATGATGTGTGCGTTGGTGATGAGTGTCTTCATATGAGAGTGTGCCGTCACAGGGGATACGTCCCCGCTTTCGCTTGGTATCTTACTCGTTGCGGGGCCCGCTTTCAAGCGCAAAATCCGTCCGCAGTGGGTGTTTTTTCCCCGTCAGGAACGAGCATGGGCCGCTTCACTCGCGCCGCGGCTCGCCGCTCGCGTCCGCTTCCGCCTGCTCGAGTCTCGAGCCGACCTCAGCCCGGCGCACGAAACTCTGCCGGCCTCTGTCGAGCCTCTGCCGAGCCTCCGACGAAGCCGAACCGAGCCCTTTCAAGTCTCCGAGCTCGCCCGAGCTCATCCGAGTTCCCCTTTGCCGGGCTCCGAAGCCTCGCGAACCCCGTCCGAGAGCCGAGCTTTCCGCGATGGGCCAAGTCCCGGCCCTCACTCAATCCTCACTTCGCTCTCAAGCCCTGCCCTCAAGCCCCGCCACCGTTCAGTGAGTCAGCTGGCGTGAAGCCCGGCTTGATGCGAGGACAGGGGCTGCTGCGTCAACTCGGGCTGCTGCGGTCTGCTGCGTCGCTCCGGGGCGATTCAGTCGGCTGGGGAAGCTGGGGGGCAATGAGCCGTCCCGCGCTCAGGCGCTGAGAGGCCGGAAGCTCCGAAATCCTCACTCAGGCGGTGAGCAGGCGGCGCTGCCAGTCCATGAGCTGCTGCAGGCCGGCGCTCTCGTCCGTGGCGATGGCCTCGAGCTGCGAGCGCGAGGCGATGAGCGAGGAGTCGAGATTCAGCTCGGCGGCGAGGCGGTTGCGCTTCTCCGTCCAGTGCTCCAGGCGCTCATCGAAGTGGGCGTCCTGCTCGTGGCGCTCGCGGTGCGGGCGCTCGGGGTAATCCTCCTCATCCAGCGTCTGAAACTGCTCGATAGCCTTGCGCAGACGCGCCGTGCGGTGAGCGGCCATGTGCGGCGGCGGGTTCACGATGCGGAACTCCTGCAGGGCGAGGCTCCAGCGCAGCAGATCGTCGTTCGAGCAGACCATGAAGGAGGGGCGATCCCACTGGGCGGCCTCGCGGTCGCGCCAAGTCCAGAGCGCGCGCAGCGCCGCAAGCCCGCGTCGGTTGAATTTGCCGCAGCCCTTGATGCGCCACGGATCCTGATTGCCCGCGGCGAAGCGCTCGCGGCCGCGCTCCATGTTCGTGCGGCAGCTCTCCATGAACCACTCGCTGCGACCCAAGCGCTCGAGCTCGGCGCAGAGCTTGTCGGCCATTTCAAGCATGTATCGGACGTCGCCCTGAGCGTACTCCTGCATCGCGGGCGGAATCGGGCGACGGCCCCAGTCGGCCTTCTGATTTTTCTTGCTGAGCGTGATGCCGTAATAGTGCTCGACGAGGGCGGCGAGGCCAAACTGCCGGAAACCCACGAGGCGCGCGGCGATCTGCGTATCGAGAATCAGGCGGGGCAACACGCCGTAGGCGTGCTGAAAGAGGCTCATGTCGTAATCGGCGCCGTGCATCCAGACGTCCGACTCCTGAAGCCAGTCGGTGAAGAGGCGCATATCCTCAATGGCCAGCGGGTCAATGATAGCGACGCCCTCGGCGTCGGCGTACTGAATGAGGCAGAGCTTCTCGCGGTGGCGGTGAAGGCTGTCGGCCTCCAGATCGAGGACGGTGCGACCGGCGGGCTGGCGGGAGGCGCGGTGCCGCCACTCGGCGAGGGTATCAGTATCGGTGATCATTAACGGGCGGAAATATTACACGAGAACAGCTCTTTTGGCAAGCCCTAAGCCGCGCCTCCCAAGCTTTTTCGCCGCTCAGACAACTCAGACAACTCAGACAACTCAGACAACTCAGACAACTCAGACAACTCAGGCAACTCGGGCAATGCAGCGCCACAGCATCACGAACGAGGACTCAGCCATCGAGCGCTTTCCGAGTGAAAGCTCTCCCCACGAGGTCACAGCAGAGAAAACGCTGGGGAAAAGCTACGAACGGGATCGGAGGCGCCGGACTAGAGGACACGAAACCGGAGAACAGGGAGCAGGAGAACAGGAAGAGGGGTGAGGGCGCGAGAGTTGAGGGAGAGGGAGGAAGCTGAGATGAAGGGAGTGAGGGAGGTGAAACAGGAGAAACAACTCGCGGGAGAGGGAGAAGCGGGGGGAGAGTCTGAGAGGACGCAGGAGGCCCGGCGCCGTTACGGGGCCGCGCGGCGGACAGGTTCGGGGAATAGCGATCGCGCGGACGCAGGAGGCCCGGGGCTTTTCTCTTGCCAGTGCCGCGGGGCTGGGTTATAATGCGCGGCGTTATGAAAGAATATGCACAACAGCTTCTGCGTTACCCGGAAATGGGCATCTCGCTGGACTTTTCCAAGCTGCCCCTCACCGAGGCTTTCCTGACGGAGATGAAGCCGCTGATTGAGCGCGCCTACAGCGACATCGACGCGCTGGAGGGCGGGGCGATTGCCAACCCCGACGAGAAGCGCATGGTCGGCCACTACTGGCTGCGCAACAGCGCTCTGGCACCCACGCCCGAGCTGCGCGCCGCCATCGACGGGCCGCTGGCTGATCTGAAGGCTTTTGCCGCCCGCGTGCACTCGGGCGAAATCAAGGCACCCAACGGCGAGAAATACACGACCTGCCTCGTCATCGGCATCGGCGGCTCGGCTCTGGGTCCGGAGCTGGTGGCCGATGCGCTGCCGGCCAACGTGCTGGCGATGCGCTTCCTAGACAACACGGATCCCGACGGCATGTACCGCGTGCTCGATGAGCTTCCGCTGGCGACGACGCTTGCGGTGGTGATCTCGAAGAGCGGCGGCACGCCGGAGACGCGCAACGGCATGGTCTGCGCTCAGGCCTACTTTGAGGAGCACGGCTTCAGCTTTGCGAAGCAGGCGGTGGCCGTGACGGGCGTCGGCTCGAAGCTCGATCAGGTGGCCGTCAGCGAGGGCTGGGTGAAGCGCTTCCCGATGGAGGACTGGGTCGGCGGTCGCACGTCCGAAACCTCCGTGGTGGGTCTGGTGCCGGCCTCGCTGCAGGGGGTCGATGTGGACGCTCTGCTCAAGGGCGCTGCCGACATGGATGCCCACACCCGCGTGCACGACACGGCGAAGAATGCGTCGATGAAGCTTGCGCTGGCCTGGTATGCCGCCGGCGAGGGCAAGGGCAAAAAGGACATGGTCGTGCTGCCCTACAAGGACAGCCTCGTGCTCTTCTCGAAGTACCTCCAGCAGCTCATCATGGAGTCGCTGGGCAAGGAGCTTGATCTCGACGGCAAGGTGGTGCATCAGGGCATTGCCGTGTACGGCAACAAGGGCTCGACGGATCAGCACGCCTACGTGCAGCAGCTGCGCGACGGCCTCGACAACTTCTTCGTGACCTTCATCGAGGTGCGCCGCTCGCCCAAGGACAGCGTGAAGGTGGAGGGCGATTTCACGGCGGGAGACTACCTTCAGGGCTTCCTGCGCGGCACGCGCAAGGCGCTGGCGGAAAGCGGCCGCCGGAGCATCACGATTTCCGTTCCCGAGGTGAACGCCTACACGCTCGGCATGCTCATTGCGCTCTTTGAGCGTGCGGTGAGCTTCTACGCGAGCCTGATTCACATCAACGCCTACCACCAGCCGGGCGTTCAGGCCGGCAAGCTGGCAGCCAACGTCTTCCTGAAGCTTCTGGCGGCGGCTGAGGCGGCGCTGACGACGCAGCCCGCAACGGCGGCCCAGATCGCCGAGAAGGTGCAGGCCGACGAGGAGGACACGTACCACGCCCTCGTGCACATTGCCGAATCCGGCAAGGCGAAGTGGGTGCTGGCTGACTGCCCCTGCCGCGATACCTTCTCTCTCTGAGAGTCCGCGTGCTGAGGCGGCTTGAGCCGCTTCCGCCCGATGTTCATCAACCTGCCCGGCTCCGGCCGCGGCAGGTTGATTGCGTTTGGGGGAGCCCCCGATTTTCAACAAACTCTCCGAGACGGCGCACGCAGCGCGGCGAAGCGGCTCTGGGATCCTCCCGGCCTGATCACATCCTCCATGCGAGCGTCTCGATTCGGCACGCTGCACCCGGAGGCGAGGAGGAGCGCGCAGGCAACGGAGACGAAGCGGAGCCTGCAAGCACGCGCACGGGTGCGGGGGCAGGAGGGCACAGGCTCAAACACGCGTCGGTTCAGACCACGCGCCGACCAGACACGCGCAAGCTCAAACGCAGAGCGCCCAAGTCCGCTCACGGGGCGCGGCTCTCGGGCGAGGCTCGCAGGAGCGTGTCCTCAGGAGCGGAAGCTGCCGTTGCGGCGCTTGCGTCGGTGCATGACGACGGGCAGCACCAGCAGCCACATGAGCAGCAGCGCCGTGAGGCTAAACCACTGCCCACTGAGCAGTGCTCCGCAGGCCTTGGCCAGTAGCCCGCCGAGCAGGGCGAGCATCACCAGCAGGCGGATGACGCGCGGCAGGCGCCGCAGCAGGGCGACCAGCAGCCCGAGCAGCACCAGCTCCGGAATCAGCCACAGCGGTCGGCCGAGCAAAAAGGCCCTGTAATCCAGCACAGCCGTGTGCGCCGGCACCTGCACCTGCTCCGTCTCGGTGTGAATCTCGCCGAGGAGCTCCGAAAGGGTGAGCCCCATGCGATCCACCCGGCTGCTGCGCTTGTCGCCGTCCATGGGGCGCTCGATGATGACGGCCGTGGGGAAATCCGCCCCCGGAGCCGCCGCGCTGTCTGCCGCGTCGGCTCCGCTACCCTCGCTACCCTCGCTGCCGGACGCGCCGGCTTCGCGGCTGTCACTTTCCTCGTTGCCCTCGCTGCTCACGCCGCTGCCGCCGGTGTTGCTGTCACCGGTGTTGCCGTCGCTCCCGCTGCCGATGACATCGGTGAGCCGGATGGGGGTGACGCTGGCGTGCCGGAGGCGGATGCGACCGTTGGCGTCTATGGGGATCTCGCGCTCGCCGATGCGGATGCTCTTGCCGAGCTCGAGGCGGATGTCGGCGGGTTTGAGCCCGAGGCGGCGCAGGGCGACGCGCAGGGGAAGCGTGGGCATAGTCTCGCCGTTCCAGCGCATGACGAGCGGGAAGGAGAGGTCATCGACGGCCGAGGGGTGCTGGGTGAGCGGCTCATCCTCCAGCCAGTCCGGCGCCCAGTCGACGCTGATGCCGTCGGGCGTCTCCGCCAGACCGTTGGGCAGCGGGCGGTTGGCGGCGGGCAGGCCGGTGGGGTCTCCGCTGATGTTCTCCGTCGGGATGGCGTAGTCGCGCAGCACGATGGGGGTGAAGTCGGCTTGGGCGGCCGTGCGCCCGCGCAGGCCGAGGGTGGCGGCGGGGAAGCGCTGCAGGACGTTGCTGAGGATGTCGCGGGTGATGTCAGCGGTTTCCTTGGGCCAGACGAGGGGGGAGGAGATGGCCAGGGCCTTCACGCCGCGGTCGGCGAGGTTGTCGGCGATGACGGCGAGGTCGCGCGGGCCGAGGGGGATGGCGGCGAAGGTGTCGAAGACGGTGTCGTCGTCCAGCAGCAGGGTGCCGACGGCAGGGCTGACGATGTAGTGGCGCGCGCGCTGCTCCGCGCGCATCTCGACGGGCTCGCTCGAGTCGAGGCGCAGTTGCAGGGTGGGCTCGCTGCCGAGGCCGCAGAGGCGGCCGAGCTGCTCATAGAGGCCGGTGTCGGCGTCGCGGGTGCAGCGCGCCGGGGCAAAGCCGATGAGCAGCAGGAGGATCAGCAGGAGCAGGCCGGGCCAGCGGTGATTGCGGCGGGAAGACATGGGATGACGGAGGCCGTGGGTGAGGCGGGGGGGATGAGGGCTACGGCCTCGCGCAGGTGCCGCAGGCCGATCGGGATGAGGCGGAGGTAGGCGGGCTTGCCCTGGTTGTAGCCGATGTTGGCGTAGGCGCCGAGCGCCTGCATGATGCGCTGCAGGGCGCAGGCGGCAAAGATTTCGATGTCGACGGGCTGCCCGCTGATGCCCTCCCAGGCGCGGAGCAGCTCGCGGCGCTCGTCTGGCTGCATGGGCATGTGGGCGTCGAAGAGGAGGGAGGCGAGATCATACTCGCGCCGTCCCATGCGCATGCCCTGAAAGTCGACGAGCCAGGCGACGCCGTCGCGGATCATGATGTTGGGAGACTGGCAGTCGCGGTGCACGGGGACGCGGGGCAGCGCGCTGAGGCGCTCGGCCATGAGACGCAGCGGGGCCGCCTCGAGGAAGGCGCGGGCGTCGGCGCCGAGGTGGCGGGCGAGGAGGTGCTCGGCGAAGTAGCTCTGCTCCCAGCGGTAGAGCTCGGTGTCAAAGGGGGGCTGAAGGAGCCAGTCGGGGCGCAGCGCGTCGAGCCGGTGAAGGGTGCGAAACGCAGCGAGCCAGGCGTCGCGGCGCGTGGGCCAATCGGCATCGCGCAGGCGCACGAGTTCGCAGGTGCCGAGGTCGGTGACGATGCAGGCGCCGCAGGCGTCGGGGAGGCTCCGCTCGGCGAGCACGGCCGGCACGGGCACGCCGGCGCGGGCAAGGCCGTGGGCGGCGGGCAGAAAGGAGTTGTTGTCGGCGCGCTCCCCGGTCCAGTAAATGCCGAGCCGGCCGGCACCGCGCAGCAGGATGCGGCCCGAGGCGCCGGCGGTGATGGGGCTGAGCTCGTCGGGGGAGACCCGGCGGCCGCAGAGCTCGCTGAGCATGTCGGCGATGATGCGCTGCGCCTGTTGCAGGAGGGTCATGGCAGCTCGGAAAAAGCCGGGAAATCAGAACGGCGGGGGAGGCAAAAAGCCGGTGCAGACTCAAAGAGAGGGGGATGCGCCTCAGTCGAGGCTGAAGAAGCTGGGGGAACTGCTGCGCTTGGTGCGCGAGGCGCTGCTGCCGGACGAAGAGGTTCCGCCCTTCCCGTCTGATGTGGCGTCCTCGCTCCTGCTCGGCGCCGAGGTCTGCGCCGCAGGACGGTCCACGGGCGATGAAGCAGCGACGCGAGCCCCGGGCGACGAAGCTGCGGGCCGCGCCTCCGGGGACGGCGCAGCGGGCCAATCCTCCGGCGAGGAGGTCGGCGCGCCAGCCACCGAGGCGGAGCCGGCAGTCGCCGCAGCAGCGGGCGAGGCAGACGGTTCGGCCGACGGAGCAGCGGACGCAGGAGAAGCCGCCACAACTGCGGCGGCGCGGGCGGGCAGAACGGAGGAGGAGGAGGCACCGAAACGCTCGGACGCCCCGCTCCATGCGTCGAGGGAGGGCTGCGCCGGGGGAGTCTTCAGGGGGCGGGTGCCGCGGTCGACCGGGCGCGGGGAGCGGTTGGCGCGGCTCGGCTTGCGCTCATCCTCCAGAGAGAAATAGTCGCGAGTCTCCTCGGTGTCGGGGGCGGCGCGGTTCGGCTTCCGAGCCAGAGCTCGCGCGGCGGCGGCTGAAGCGCTCGGTACATCGCTTCCGCGCTGCATCTTCAGCTCGATGTTCATACGCTGAATCTGGCAGGCGATCTGAACGAGCATGAAGAGGCAGGCTGCCATGAACAGGGGTATGCAGGCCGGCACAAAGCTCTCCATGAACACGTCGACGCCCATTTCCTTCTCCATGGAGGTGAGGCAGTTGTAGACGTTAACGACGCCGCAGAAGGCGAGCAGGACGACAATCAGGTTGCAGAGGATGACCCCAATGAACATGGCGTGATTTTAACAAAGACGGGCGCGATGTCAAGGTTATAGAGCCGCCGCGGGAGCTTTCCGCCGCGCCGCGTCGGGGGCCTCCGCCCTCCTCTCCCCTGCCCTGCGCTTGTGGTGAAGAGGGCGGGGCTTCGGAGGGCAGGACTCCGGCGCTCGCTCGGCGGGCTGCCGAGCGCTTCCACGACACGGCTCTCCGCTTGCTCAAGCCTCGCAGAGCCCCCAGAAGGTACTCTCCGGCAATCTCCCCCGAAAATTGCCCCCGGAGGTCTTGAAGCCCTCCCCTGAACCAGCTCTCTGAAGACGCAGAAGCCGCGCCTCCGCAGAAGGCAGAGGCGCGGCTGAATGAAGAAACGGGAGGCTCGCAGGCCGGCTTTTCGCGGGGCGAATGCAAAGCCGGATGCAGGCCGACGGGAGCTCAGGAGGCGTCGCCGGCGGGTGCTGCGGGAGCAGTGGCCGCCTGAGCGGCTCGGGGCGCTGCGGGGGCCTCGGGGGCGCTCGCGGGAGCGCTCTTGCCGAGGTAGTCGGGAAGCTGCACGCCGACGCTGGAGGCCAGCTCGTGCAGCGGAAGGGTGCCGGTGACGAGGTCCTGCACGAAGCCGCCGACGCTGCCGCCCTTGCCTCCGTTACCGCCGCCCATGACGACGACTTTGTCGAAGCTGAGGTTGCGCACGGCGCTCGCCTGGGTCTCGACGATGGTCGGCAGCTGTTCGGTGACGAGCAGGCCGGAGGCGGCGCGGGCGTCGCCGGCTGCCGCAACGATCTCGCGGAAGCCGCGGGCCTTGGCTTCCAGCTGGGCCTGAATGGCGGCAGCCTGACCGCGGCCGACGAGCTCAAGGCCCTCACCTTCGGCCTTCTTTTTGAGCAGGAGGGCGTCGGCCTCACCCTGCGCGAGCTTGATGGCGGCGCGGCCCTCCGCCTCTTTGGCGATGATGAGGGCGTCGGCTTTACCCTGCTGCTCCTTGACGAGGACGGCGGCAGCGGCTTCTGCGGCGATCTCCTGCTTGCGCTTGAGGATTTCGGCGGCGACGATTTCGTTGGCGGTCTGCGTGGCGCGCTCGAGTTCGGCGCGCTGCAATTCGGCATCGCGGTTGGCGATGTAACCGGCCTGCTCGGCGCGGGCGGCCTGCTCGCGCTCGGCGACTTCGGCGACTCGGTGCGCCTCGGCCTGACGAACTTTCAGCTTCGCGGTCGAATCGGCGATCTTCATCTCGGCCTCGTTGCTGCCTTCAACGGCGGCGGCGTTGGCCATGGCGACCTGCACGGTCTGCTCGCGGAGGGCCTCGGCCTTGCCGATTTCACCGCGGCGGGTTTCGTCCGCCACCTTGATCATGGCGTCGTTGATGGCGCGGGCGGCAGCCTCCTGGCCGAGGGCGGCGATGTAGCCCGAGGCGTCGCGGATGTCGGTGATGTTGGCGTTGATGAGGTAGAGGCCGACTTTGTGGAGCTCGACGTCGACGCCGCCGGTGATGCCGCGGATGAGTTTTTCGCGATCGGCGTTGATTTCCTCAATGGTCAGCGCGGCGATGACGACGCGCATCTGGCCCATGATGATTTCGGAGGCGAGGTCGCGGATGTCCTGCCGCGTGCGGCCCAGCAGGCGGCTGGCGGCGTTCTGCATGATTTCGGGCTGCGTGCTGATGCCGACGATGAAGGAGGAGGGGACGTCGACGCGGATGTTCTGGCTGGAGAGGGCGCCTTTGAGGGGGACGTCAATGTTGAGGGGGTTGAGGTCCATGTAGGCGTAGTTCTGGATGATGGGCATCACGAAGGTGGCGCCGCCGTGCAGACACTTGGCCGAGCGCCCCGCGCCGACTTTACCGTAGACGATGAGGATTTTATCCGAGGGGCACATCTTGTAGCGGCTGAAGAGCCAGGCGACGGTGCCCAGCAGGAAGACGACGAGCACGCAGATGGCGATGATGGGGGCGTTGGAGCTTTCCTGAGCAACGCCGGCGGCAGCGAGGATGGGTGTGGAGTACATAGAGGGGAGTTTTTTTAGGGGAGAGTTTCTTTGGGGGGGATGGGGAGAGCTATCAGGGGTCTGGAAAGGTCTTGAGTGCGGATATGGGACTGGGCGTGGGGATCTGGTTGAGGTATCGGGTTGAGGTATCGGGTTGGGGTGTTGTGTTTGGAGATGTTGAGGAGAGAGAGCGTATGTGGTGAGGCCGTGAGAGAGGGGCTGTTGATGCGGAAGAGGCGGAGAAAGGGGAGGAGAGCGGGTGAGGCTCGCTCCCTGCGAGCTGGCGGTCGCAGGGGGGGGCCGGCACCTCATCGGTCGGGCGAGGGGGCGGCATCGCCGCTCTGAGCCTCCGGGCCGGGGGCGGGTTCGTCAAGTGAGCGCACGACGAGCTGGAGGGTGTTGGCCTCGGTGACGATGATGCGCGTCTGCGCGGGCAGGGGGTGGTCGCCGTACTGGATGGCCTGCATGGTGACGAGCTGGCTGGGGTGGGCCACCTGCACCTGCCCGCCGGGCTCGCCGTGCGGCGGGATGGTGACGTAGACGGTGCCCTTCATGCCGACGAGGGTTTTGTAGTCGAGCGATCCGTCGGAGCGCAGCCCGTAGATGAAGCGCATCAGCTGGGCGATGAGCAGGAACATGAAGAGGCCGACGAGGACGCCGACGCCGACGGAACCGGCCGTGCTCATGCCGGACTGAATGCAGACGAAGCCGCCCCAGCTGAAGCCGAGCATGAAGCCGATGATGGTGCGCACGGAGAAGTGCCCGGTGTCGCCGTCGAGGTCGCCGCTGACGTCGGCATCGCCGCCGCCGAGGTCGGCAAAGAAGGAGAGCACGAAGAGTCCGAGGGCGAGCAGGGTGCTGATCCAGACGAGGATGCAGAAGATGCCGGCGGCGGAATCCAGACTCGGAACGAGGTTCAGGGCGCGGGCAGCGGTGTTCAGCCAGCCGAAGATTTGGGTGATGACTTCCATGGGTCTCTCTGCGTTATTCTACCATGGTGCTTGCAGCTGGCAAGGATAAAATGTGTTCTCCTCCCGCGTCCGCGCCGCTGCGGCCGAGACTCCGGCTCTCCCGTTTTTTTGTTTCTCGCGACTGAATTTAGTCTTGCATCGCGGCGGATTCGTGATATCATGCCCTCACCTTGTAGGTCGATTTGCCGCAGCCACGAAAATCAACCATCAAACAAGATACAAAACAATGAGCGAAATCAACGTCAACGACTTCAAGATTAACGAGAAAGACACCGGCTCCACGGGCTTCCAGGTCGCGTCGCTTACCAAGCGCATCGCGCACCTCACGCAGCACCTCGCCGACAACAAGCATGATCATGCTTCGCGCCGCGGTCTGCTCATGATGGTCGCCAAGCGCCGCAAGCTGCTCGATTATGCCAAGCGGACGGATCCTGCCCTCTATCAGGATCTGCTGGTGCGCCTCTCGCTGCGTCACTGATCGTTTTTGCTGCCGGGCGGTTCTCAACGAACCGCCCGGTTTTTTTGCCCTCCGCGCCGACCTCCCCGCCTTTCGGCCCCGCGCATGGCCGACCGATGCGCCCCGTTCTGATGGGGGAAGTCAAGGAGGCCCGAGGGAGGGGCTCCGCGGGAACGGAGGGGAGGGCGGCCGGGATGTTGCGGCAGAATGGGGCTGCGGAATGCGGCTCGGCTGCAACTCGTGCTTGCTATGGCCTCCGGAAGGGGGTAGAATAGCGTCGGAAGAATGCGCCGCTATCTGCTCAGACGTCTGATGCTGATTCCCGTCACGCTGCTGGGAATCACCTTTGTCGTTTTCTGCCTCTCGCGCATGGTGCCGGGCGGACCGGTGGAGCGCATGCTGCAGGAGCAGGCGATGGGGGCGCTCGCGGGCGAGAAGGCGGGGGCAACGCCGCAGGCCTCTTCTCTTTCCGAGGAGGACATGGAGCGCTTGGAGGATTTGTTCAATCTCCGCGAGCCGATGTGGCGGGCTTACCTTCAATGGCTGGGGCTGCTGCCGCGGCACATTGCCGTGGCGCGCGCCGAGCTGCCCGATGCCGAGGGAAGCTCGGCGGCGCTGACGCTGCGGCGCAGCTCGGGGGAGGCGACGCAGGTGCGGGTGTCGCGCCGAGGTTCGGAGCTGGTGCTGCCGGAGGATGCCTGGTTGCAGGAGGAGGGCTGGGTTTTCGTCGCGGAGTCGCCCGAGGATCGCGCGCGCCAGTGGGCGCGCCGCAACGGCCGTGAGGAGGATGAGGCGCTCATCGCGTCGCGCGCGCAGAGCCCGGAGTGCCGCCACTGGCGCGCCGTGGCCTACCGCGAATCCTTTGACGGGCTCTTGCAGGGCAATCTGGGGCGCTCGTACAAATACAATGAGTCGGTGGTGAGCATGATGGCGCGGCGCCTGCCGGTGTCGGTGTACCTCGGGGTGCTCGCCGCGCTCATCACCTATGCGGTGAGCGTGCCGCTGGGGATGCTCAAGGCGCTGACGCACAAGCGGGTGATCGACGCGCTGACGAGCGTGCTGATTTTCGTGGGCTATGCGGTGCCGGGCTTCGCTCTGGGGGCTCTGATGCTGGTGTATCTCGGGGCGCGCCTGGAGTGGTTCCCGCTCTACGGTCTGACGAGCCCGGATTTTGCCCGCATGGGGCTGGCGGAGCAGGTCAGCGATCTGGCCTCTCACACGGTGCTGCCGCTGCTTTGCTACGTGGTCTCGGCCTTCGCCATGACGACGATGATGATGAAAAACAGTCTCATGGAGCAGATCTCGGCGGACTATGTGCGCACGGCGGTCTCCAAGGGGGTGTCCTTTCGCCGTGCGGTGGTGCGCCACGCCTTCCGCAATGCCTTCATCCCCATTGCCTCGACGCTCGGCACGGTGCTCTGCACGATGGTGGGCGGCTCGGTGCTCATCGAGCGGGTGTTCGATATCCCGGGCTTCGGGCTGCTGAGCTATCAGGCGCTCATGGACAAGGATTATTCGCTGATCATGGGGACGCTGCTGCTCAGCTCGCTGCTGATCATCGTCGGCAATCTGCTCTCCGATATTCTCGTGGCCTGCCTCGACCCGCGCATTCGCTACGATTGATTCGGCTACACGGCTCCCTCCCCACGCCTCGCCTGACGCTCGCGCCCTCCGCCCTGCCTTCACCTCCGCCTCATCACCTCCGATTCATCCGCACCCCCTTCCCCGCACCGATCACGGCCTGACCGGCTCCGTCTCTTCCCCCTCCGAGAACGATTTTCCCGCGCTTCATGTCCCCCGCCACAGCCAAACTGCTGACGAAGAAAAATCTCATCGCCCTGCTCCTGCTGCTCGCCGCACTGCTGGGCTGCTTGGCGGAGCTGTGCGGCTGGCTGCTGCCGACGCTGTCCTGGCCCTTTACGGTGAGCCGCGAGCTGCCCTTTCTGGGTGTGTCGGCGCAGAGCTGCCCGCAGCTGGCCTGGCTGGCTTCTCCCGAGGAGGGGGTGATTCACTGGTTCGGCTGGCTGGCGATGCTGCTGCCGGCCGGGGCGGGGATCTATCTGCTGCTGCGCTCGCAGCACAGTCTGCGCCTGCCGCCGGAGTATCGCCGCCGCCTGGCGCGCTTCCGCAGTTTCCGCCGCGGCTACTGGTCTCTGCTGGTGCTGCTGGGGCTGCTTGTGCTCGCGGGGCTCGATCAGTGCGTGGTGGGCAAGAGGGCTCTGTTCGTCAGCTACGAGGGGCACTGGTATTTTCCGGCCTTCACGCGAGCGGTGATTCCCGGCGAGGTCTTCGGGCTGAAGGGGGAGGAGGCGCATGCCGAGGCGCCGTACCGCAAGCTGGCGGAGCACGAGGGCGAGCACGGGATGCCCTCCTGCGTGATCATGCCGCCGGTGCCGTATGACCCGACGATGGATGCCGTTCCCTTCCCGGTGGAGGAGCTGGAGATGCACGGCGGCCGCCTCTGCGATGCGGAGGGCAAGCCGGTGGACGGCCAGGTCTGCCGCCTCGATGAGCACGGCCAGCCCTGCCTGCGGATGCGCTACCGCCGCGGCCTGCCCGACGGGCTGGCTCAGGGCTGGAGCGCGGATCGCCGCGAGGTGTACAGCGCCCACTATGAGCAGGGCCGTCTGCTGGATGAGCGCTACGTGGGCGAGGGCTCGCGCCGCGAGTTTCTGCGCGAGGCGGAGCGCCGAGCGCCCGTGCGGGTGTATTATCACCCGGCTCCGCCGCTGACGGGCGGGCACCTGCTCGGGACGACTTCGCAGGGGGCCGATATGCTGGCGTATCTCTACGGCGGTCTTCAGGTCAACATCAAGGCGGCGCTCTTTTATCTGCCGGTGACCTATGCGATCGGGTTGACGATGGGGATGCTCATGGGCTATATCGGCGGCAAGTTTGATTTGCTCTCGCAGCGCGTGATTGAGCTGCTCTGCCAGCTTCCCTTCCTCTTCGTGGTGATGGTGGTCTCGGATCTGGTGCCGCTGGCTTGGCGGGGCACTTTCCTCATGCTCTCGCTGCTCTCGCTGCTGGGATGGATGCACATGTCCTACCTGATCCGTGCAGCGACGCTGCGCGAGAAGACGCGCGAGTACGTGGCGGCGGCGCGCGTGATGGGGGCGGGCCCTCTGCACATTCTGCACCGCCACATCCTGCCGAATCTGACGAGTATTATCGTGACGCTGGTGCCCTTCAGCGTGGCGGGGGTGATTCTGTCGCTGGCTTCGCTGGATTACCTCGGCTTCGGGGTGCCGGACACCTATGCGAGCTGGGGGCGCCTGCTCAATGAGGGTCTCGCGCGCCTGTCCTCCCCCTGGCTGGTCTCCTGCGCCTTCGGGGCGCTGGTGCTGGCGCTGCTGCTGGTAACCTTCATCGGGGAGGCGATCCGCGAGGCCTACGATCCCCGCCGCTACACTTATTACGAATGATGAATGCTGCTGCGATGATGCCTGTTTGTCACCGGCGGCGCTGCTCTGTTCAGAGCGGTGCAGCGGCGCTGTCGGCCCGCAGCGGCGTGCCCGGGTGGGGGGCGCCTCGCGGGCACGAGGGTGCGGCGGAGCGGCGGCTGTGGGGGCAGCGGCTGTGGCTGCATCCATGGCGGCGGCTGTGGTTGCTGCTGTGTCTGCTGCCGTTCTGCCTGCTGCTGGCGTCCTGCGACGGGGAGCCCCGCGCCGAGGGGGTGACGTGGCAGGCGCCGCCGGAGGATTCGATGGAGCGCGGCTTTACGGAGGAGGACGGCGTGCCCTATTACGCTCTGACTTGGCAGATGCCGCCGGGCTTTCGCGGCTTCGTGCAGCGCTGGAATGCCCGAGCGTCTGATTTTCTGCGCAGGGCTTCCGAAAAGCGCTGGATGCAGCTGGCGATGATGAAGCTTGAGCCGCTGCTCTGCCCGGCGCCGGAGGCGAAGCGGCGGCACGCGGCGGTGCAGGCCCGGCAGTTGCGCGAGGAGCTGCGCGAGCTGGAGCAGCGGCGCAAGATGGGCGATTATCTGGTCTTTTATCCCGAGAAGCAGCTGCCGAAGTCTCTCGTCTGGCAGGACGGCGCGGGGGAACCGGAGCTCGGCAGCCCGAAGGCTCGCAAGGGTGGGGTGATGCGTCTGGCGATTCAGCGCTCGTTCCCGACGACGCTGCGCGCCTTCGGCCCCAACAGCAACAACACGACGCGCCGCTACATCTGCGATGACCTCGATATTCCGCTGGTGCGCCTGCATCCCGCGACGGGGCACCTGATTCCCGGGACGGCGGATCGCTGGGCGGTGTCGCCCGATGGCCGCACGGTGTATTTTCACATCGATGAGGAGGCGCGCTTCTCCAACGGCTCGCCGCTGACGACGCGCGATTTCATCACGTCGCTCTACGTGCGCACGTCGGAGTTCAGCATGGAGCCCTTTTACCGCGACTTTTACCTCTCGAGCTTTGCCCGCATTGCGGTGTACGGCGATCACGTTCTGGCAGTGACGCTGGCTTCCGCGCGCCCTCTGGCGCCCTATTACGCGGCGGTGCCGGCCTGCTGCACGTCGTTTTTCGCGGAGTTCGGCCCGGATTACCCGACGCGCTACCAGTGGCGCCCGATGCCGACGACGGGGGGCTACCGGGTCGAGCCCGAGGGGCTGGTGATGGGGCGCCAGATTGTTCTGGAGCGCGTGCGCGACTGGTGGGCGGCGGAGCGGCGCTACACGCGCTACAGCTGCAATGTGGATCACATTGTCTACTCCTTCATCGTGGAGCCCTCGAAGCTGCGCGAGCTCTTCCGCATCGGCGAGCTGGATGTCTGTCAGGTGCGCGAGCCGGATGTCTGGTATGAGGGGCTGGAGATTGAGCCCGTGCACCGCGGCTACATTCAACGCGTGCATTTCAACAACATCTGGCCGCGCAACTGTCTGGGCATCTACCTGAACGGCTCGCACCCGCGCCTTCGTTCGCGCGAGCTGCGCAAGGGGGTGCAGTATGCGCTGAATATTCAGGAGGTGATCGAGACGGTGTTTCGCGGCGATTACAGCCGCTCGGGTTCGTTTTTTGCGGGCTTCGGCCCCTACACGGATGAGTCGATTGAGGCGCTGCCCTACTCTCCCGAAGAGGCGCGCGCCTGCTTTGCGAAGGCTGGTTATGTGCACGAGGGTGCGGACGGCATTCTGTACAACGATCAGGGCGAGCGCCTGCAGCTGGTCATCAGCTCGCGCGTGGATCCTCTCTTCTCCACCTGCATGAGTCTGCTGCGGGAGGAGGCAGCGCGCTGCGGGCTGGAGCTGAAGTTTGAGACGCTCGATGACACGGTCTTCTACACGAAGGTCATGAACAAGCAGGTGCAGGCTTCGCTCTTCTCCTGGAATTTCTCGCCCCCGCTGCCCAACCCGGCTCCCTTCTTTTTCTCCGCCTACGCCTACGGGCCCGACGGTTCGGTGGTGCGCGGCACGGCAAACATCACGGCGACGAGCTCGCCCGCGCTGGACAGCGCTATTCTGGACACTTTCAAGGCGCGCACGGAGCACGAGGCGATTGCGGCGCACCACCGCGTGCAGCGCCTGATTGCCGGCACCTACAGCTGGGTGCCGGGCTGGTACAGCAGTTTCGCGCGCTTCGCTCAATGGCGCTGGGTGTGCTGGCCCGATGAGCCGAACTGCCGCTTCTGCCCTCCGCGCTACTACGATCCGCTCGACAGTCATCTCTACTGGATTGATGAGCAGCGACGCGAGGAGACGCTGCGGGCCCGCGCTGCCGGAGAGTCTTTCCCCGAGGTGTTTTATGATATTGCGCTGCCCCGGGGCAGCGAGGAGACCGAGCCATGAACAAGCAACGCGAGATTCTGCTGGAGGTGCGCCACCTCAGCTCGTCATTTGAGGGAGACGGCGCCCGCCACGTGGTGGTGGACGATGTGAGTTTTTCGCTGCGCCGCGGCGAGTGCCTCGGCATTGTGGGCGAGAGCGGATGCGGCAAGAGCGTGACGGCGCTGAGTCTGGCGCGCCTGCTGCCGCGGCCGATGGGGCGCATTGAGGGCGGCGAGGTGCTCTTTGCCGGGCAGGATGTGCTGCGGATGTCGGCGCGCGAGCTGCGGCGCCTGCGCGGCGGGCGCATGGGCTTCATCTTTCAGGAGCCGATGCACGCGCTCAACCCCGTGCAGACGATCGGCGACCAGATTGCCGAGACGCTGGTGCTGCACCGCGGCATGTCGGCTGACGCAGCCTGGAAGGAGGCGCTGCGCCTGCTCAATTTCGTGCACATGCCCGACCCCGAGCAGCGCATTGCGGAGTACCCGCATTCTCTCTCGGGCGGGATGCGGCAGCGCGTGGTCATCGCCATGGCTCTGGCCTGCCGCCCCGATCTGATCATCGCCGATGAGCCGACGACAGCGCTCGATGTGACGGTGCAGCTTCAGATTCTCTCGCTGATTCGCGAGATGCGCGAGGAGCTCAATGCGGGCACGCTGCTGATTACGCACGACCTCGGAGTGATTGCGCAGAACTGCGACCGCGTGATGGTGATGTACGCCGGGCGGGTGGTTGAGGCTGCGGATGTCGATGAGCTGTTCGTGGCCCCGCTCCACGCCTACACGCGAGCACTGCTGGCCGCCACGCCGCGACTCGATCTGCCGCCCAAGACGCTGCTGCCCTCGATTCCCGGCAGCGTGTACGCGCCGGGCGACTGGGTGCACGGCTGCCGCTTCTGCCAGCGCGTCGGCGTGCCGGAGGCGGAGCTCACGGAGCGCCCCCCGCTGGTGGAGACCTCGCCCGGGCACTGGGTGGAGGCCTGCGCGCGCTGCGCGCCCGAGGCCTATGCGCTGCTGCACTGAGCTGCGGCGGCGGGGCTAAAAAACTGTCATGTGTCACTCCACGCTTGCATTTCAGGGGGACCTGATGTAGAATGCCGCGGCGTTTTTCACCACTTCCCAATCCCACATATCATGGATATCACCATCAATAAGACAAGCGATTGCCAGGCAACGCTCAATGCCACCGTTTCCGCTGATGAGGTGTCTGCCATCAAGAATGACATCATCAGCACCTACATGAAGAGTGCCCGCATTCCCGGCTTCCGCCCCGGCAAGGCTCCCAAGAGCATTGTGGCCAAGCGCTATGCCGAGATGATCAACGAAGAGCTTGATTCGCGCATCGCCGCTGAGATTCAGGACAAGGCTCTCAGCGACAACCCGGAGCTCAAGGTTCTGGACTTCGGCGCCCCCAAGACGACGGAGGAGCAGGACGGCTCCCGCACGCTGAGCGCTGAGCTGACGATTGTGCCCGACTTCGAGCTGCCCGAGTACATGGGTGTTGAGGTGACGGTTCCCTCGGATGAGGTCTCGGAGGCTGAGGTTGACGAGCAGCTTCAGAAGTTTGCCGAGGCTTCGGCGACGCATGAGGTGGTTGACCGCGCCGGCCAGAAGGGCGATATCGCCGTGATCGATTTCAAGACGAGCATCGAGGGCAAGCCGACGGCGGAGTACTGCGGCAAGCCCATCGGCTTCATGGAGGGCCGCGAGGGCCACTGGCTGTCTCTGGACGGCGATCGCTTCCTGCCGGGGCTGGCTGAGGGCCTGACGGGTCTCTCCGCCGGCGAGAGCAAGGATGTGACGGTGACGCTCGACGAGGATTTCCCGATGTCCGAGCTGGCCGGCAAATCCCTGCTCTTCTCCTGCACGGTCAAGGAGGTGCGCGAGAAGCGCGTGCCCGAGGTGACGCCCGAGCTCTTCGCCGGCGCCCTGCCCGGCAAGACGATGGAGGAGATCCGCGAGCTGGTTCGCGAGAATCTCAAGGCCTCCAAGGAGCGCAGCAACAATGAGTCCAAGGCCGATCAGATTTCCGAGAAGCTCGCGGATCAGCTCAGCTTTGAGCTGCCGACCGAGCTCATCGAGCGCGAGAACGAGAACACGGTGCAGCGCAAGCTCTACGCCGCGATTCAGTCCGGCGACTACAATGCCGCCAAGGACATGGATGCCCTGCGTGAGAGCAGCAAGGAGGAGACGAAGCGCAACCTGCGCGTCTACTTCGCTCTGCAGGAGATCGCCCGCCGCGAGCACGTGGTGGCCTCCGACGCCGAGATGCTCGACGCCATCGCCAACATGGCCCAGCAGGCCCGCGAGAAAAACCTCAAGACCTTCATTCGCAAGCTGCAGCGCGAGAACCGCATGACGGGCATCCGCCTTTCGATCATCACGTCGAAGGTGCTCGACCTGCTCAGCCGCAACGCCAAGGTCACCATCGAAGAGCCCAAGGAGCAGCCCGCCACCGAGCAGGCTCAGTCCGCTGAGGCCTGAGTGACCCGAGCGCGCGGCTCATGACACCGAGCCGCCGAGCTTCTGAAAACCAAAGGCAGGCTCCCCGAGAGGGGAGCCTGCCTTTGCATTGTCACCAGGTGCTGTGGTGAGTCACAAGGCGGGCCAAAAGCGCGTGCGCGCGGGCGTGCGGCATGGGGCCTCGGACAAGGTCACGCTGCGCTCATGGGCTTCCCTCCCGCGGTGAGTTTGCCTCCGTCTCCGATTTCGCCTCCGCTGGTGGTCACCCGGGCGAGCACGCAACTGAGTGGAGCCGCGGATCCGCCCGCTTTCCGCCCCGGCTCCGGCAACGCGATCGAACCACGACCGAGCTCCGCGCTGAGGAGGACGGGCCGATCGAGTGCCGGTAGAGCGCGCGGCTCTGCGCGCATGAGCACCCCTTCAGCCCCTGCGGACTACCCTGCCCCGGACAGCTTCAAGCCGCTAACAACGTCACACGGGCCGAGGGTGAAGATTGGGTCCTCAAAACCGCGGGAGTCAGACCGCGAGAGTCCCTTCGCGCCGGGGCTCCGACTCGGCAGCAGCCGGCTCGGCGGCAGCCACGGCCTCGGTAGGGGACGCAGCGGGACTCGGATCACCGGAGTTCGCGGGGGCGCTGCTCTCGCTGCCGTCGGGCGTGAGGATGGTGCGCACGGGGAAGGGAATATTGATACCCTCGCGGCGGAAGGCGACCAGAAGGGCCTGCGCGAGATCGAAGCGAGCCTGGTGATAGTTTTCCGTCTTGCACCAGGCCCCGATGTGCAGATTCAGGGAGCTGTCGCCGAAGCCGCTGAAGAGGATGGCGGGCGCGGGGGTGTCGGCGATGAGGGGTTGCTCTCGGAACACGTCGAGGATGACCTTGCGGACATGATCGAGGTCGCTGGCGTAGTCGACGCCGATGTCGAGGTCACAGCGCCGCAGCGGGCGGCTGGTCACGTTGACGAGGGGCTCTTTGATCAGCAGTTCGCAGGGGATGCGGATCAACGCGTTATCCGCCTGGCGAAGGGTGATGGAGAGGAAATTGATTTCAAGCACGGTGCCCTCCTGCCCGTTGACGCGAATGTAGTCGCCGACGCGGACGGTGCGCTCGGAGAGCAGGAAGACGCCGCTGATCATGTTGCTCAGGGCGGTCTGCGACGCAAAGCCGATGGCCACGCCGGCGACACCGGCCGCACCCAGCAGGCTGATGATGTTGACGCCTACGCTGTGCAGCGCCTGCGTGATGACGATGACCCAGAGGACGAAGGTGAGGGCTTTGTTCAGGATGACGCTGACGCGCGCCGGCATGCGCTTTCTCGCCGTGATGGTCTTGAGGAGCTTGCTGATGACGAGGGTGAGGACGATGCCGATGATGAGGTAGACGAGCAGCGTCACGACAGTGACGGTGATCGGATGGTGCCAGATCGTACTCACGCTGTTGATGAATTCTTCCATGGCGCTCATGATACTCAATTTTGTAGGGTTTGAACAGTCTTTCTCTCTATCTGTCAGGTCGCATTCAGGTCGCGCAGCAGTTCGTCCCTTCCCGCCGGCAGGTGGCGGAAGTGGCGCAGCAGGGCTTGGTAGGGGGTGAGCGTGGGGCCGCAGAGGCCGTGCAGGCCGGCGAGGCGCTTTTCAAAGTGCCGCAGGATGGCGGCGCTGGCGTCGACGCGGCAGAGGTAATCCAGAGCTCCGCTGATGAGGCGGTGCCACTCCGGGTCGCGGTCTTCGCCCTCGAGCGTGGCGTCCATCAGGCGCGCCATGTAGGAGGCCAGCCGCAGCTTGGACAGGCTGCGGCGCAGTTCGAGCCGCGGATTGAGCAGCGAGACTTGCCTGAGCGCATGGAGGTCGCCGCGCGTCGCCGGGGCAAAGAGCAGCTCGCATTCGTGAAAGAGGTCGATGCGCCCGGCCATCTCGCTGCCGGGCTTGCGCGCATCGCGTGCCGCTGTGCGCAACAGGCCGTGCCCGGCTGTGCTCCAGGTGACGATGAGGCCGTGTTCCCCCAGCGGGCTGAGCCGCAGGATGCTGCCGCAGTCGGTCTCCATGGGAGTGGCGATCCTGACTCAGTCGAGGCTGCGCAGGCGCTCGGCGATGCGCTCTGCCGCCGCGGCTGCCGTCAGGCCGTATTTCTCTCTCAGTCGCTCGAGGCTCCCGTGCTCGATGAAGCGATCGGGCCAGCCGATGCGCAGCAGGGGTGTTGCGCAGCCGCGCTCGCTGAGCAGCTCCAGCACGGCCGAGCCGAAGCCGCCGGTGATGACGTGATCCTCGAGCGTCACGATCAGGCGCTGACGCCCGGCTTCCTCCAGCAGGAGGGCTTCGTCGAGCGGGCGGATGAAGCGGGCGTTGACGTGCGTCGCGGCGATGCCCTGCTCCTCCAGCAGGGGAAGGAGCTGCGCGGCCACGCTGTTCATGTTGCCGAGCGCGACGAGGCAGACGCCGCCGTCCGCACCGCGGTGCAGCATCTCAGCCTTGCCCGTCTCCAGCGGCTCCGGGTGCTCGGGCACGGGCACGCCCTCGCCCTTGCCGCGCGGGTAGCGGATGGCGGAGGGTCCGTCGTCGATGTCCTGCATCGTGCGCAGCATGCGCGCCAGCTCGGCTTCGTCCTTCGGCTGCATCATGATGAGTCCGGGGATGCAGCGCAGCATGGCGATGTCGAAGAGGCCGTGGTGCGTCGGGCCGTCGTCGGGAGAAAGTCCGGCGCGATCCATGCAGAGGCGCACCGGCAGGTGCTGGAGGGCGGCGTCATGCTGAATCATATCGACGGCGCGCTGCATGAAGGTGGAGTAGATGGCGGCAAAGGGACGCAGCCCCTGCGTGGCCTGCCCGCAGGCAAAGAGCAGGGCATGCTCCTCGGCGATGCCGACGTCGTAGAAGCGGCGCGGGAAGCGATTGCGGAAGGCGCTCAGCCCCGTGCCGCTGGGCATGGCCGCCGTGATGGCCGTGATGCGCGGGTCATCCTCGGCCAGTCGCACGAGCGACTCGGCGAAGGCTTGGGAATAGGTCAGCCCGCCAGGCGCCGTCGCGCCATTGGCGATGTTGTATTTGCCCACGCCGTGAAACTTGGGGGGATTGGAGGTGGCCGGCAGGTAGCCGTGCCCCTTCTCGGTAATCACGTGGAGGATGGCCGGGCCGCGGCGGGCGCGCACGGTGCGCAGCGCCGCCTCCAGACGCCGGATGTCGTGCCCGTCGATCGGCCCGTAGTAGGTGAGCCCGAGCTCTTGAAAGAAGCTCAGCGGAGAAATCAGTCCCTGCACGGCGTGCACGAGGCGCGACGCCTGCTCGCGGGCGCGGCTGCCGCCGATGGTCTCGATGACCTGTCGGGCGCGGCTGCGCAGCCATTCGTAGGTTTCCGTCTCCTGAAGTTTGCTGAAGTAGCGCGAGAGGGCACCGACGTTTTTGTCGATACTCCACTCGTTGTCGTTAAGGATCAGGATGAACTTGCGCGTCGTCGTCGAGATGTTGTTGAGGCCTTCGAGCGTCGTGCCGCAGCCGAAGGAGCCGTCGCCGACGACGGAGATGACGTCGTAGTCGTCCCCGGCCAAATCGCGAGCCGCGGCGATGCCCAACCCGGCGGAGAGGGCTGTGCCGGCGTGCCCGGCTCCGTAGGCGTCATGCTCAGACTCCTCGCGCTTGCAGAAGCCGGAGAGGCCGCCGTACTGGCGCAGGGTGCGGAAGCGATCGGCGCGCCCCGTCAGCAGCTTGTGCACGTATCCCTGATGGGAGACGTCGAAGAGGATTTTGTCACGCGGGGTGGAGAAGACGCGGTGCAGGGCGATCGTGAGCTCGACGACGCCGAGATTCGGCCCGAGGTGACCGCCGGTTTCGGAGAGGACGCGGATGAGGAAGTCGCGGATTTCGTCGGCCAGCTTCGGCAGTTGCGCCTCGGGGAGTGCCTTGAGATCCGCCGGCGAGTGAATCGTCGCGAGCAGCGGGGGCAGATCAGAAGAGGCGGAATCCATGATCGTCATCATCACTGTTGTGCTCCTCGAGGCGGCGGCGGGACGGAGCAGAGTCAAGGGGCTTGCGGGTGGCTGCGGGCTCTTCACCCGGCAGGATCTCGGCCTGTGCAGGGGGATCCGCGGACGCGGCGGGCTGTTCATCGATGAGCTTGATTTTCAGCTCAGCGTCGGCGAGCAGTTTGCGGCAGTTGCGAATCAGCTGCTGCCCCTCGGCCACGAGAGTGATGGTTTCTTCCAGCCCGGTCTGGGGGGCGTCGAGGCTGGCGACAATCTCTTCAAGCCGGGCGATGGCCTGCTCGAAGTTCATCGGCGGATTCTTGGGGGCTCGAGGGCTCATGGTGAAGGAGGGATGGAGAGAGAAGTGACGTTCGGAGAGAGTGCAGGGAGAAGAGAGGGTTGAGCGGAACCGCATGCCGGTTACTGAGGCCGCGTGTAGAGGATGTAGTTGGCGCCGAGCAGCAGATGCAGCCCCGAGAAGGTGCCGCGCGAGGAAACGAGGTTGCCGACGGCATCGCCCTTTTCATCCCGCCCCTTGTTGTTGATGAACAGATCGGTGAGACGGATGCGGTGGTTCGGATCCGCCAGCAGCACGGAGCCCTCCATCGCCAGCGGGGCAAACTCGCCGCTCTCGCGCAGGATGCCCTGCATGCCGTTGCGCGGCGTCACTGTCGAACAGGGCGTGATGAGGATGCCGCCCACGCGCAGCCCGGCATTGGAGACGATGCGCGAGAGGTTGTCATAGGCCTCGACGGACTGGGGCAGCCAGATGGACTTGCGGTGCCCGTACCAGGCCGCACCCCAAGGCTGATCCGTCACGATGACGTCATCGGGCGCCGTCAGCTCCACAAAGCCGGGGGTGTTCGCATTCATCCGCCCATAGAGAGCGGGCGGACAGTAGGGGGGATACTGGGCCAAGCCGATCTCGCCGAGGCGCAGCGCTCGGGATGCGCTGTGATAGAGCTCAAAGAGGAAGGGAACCGAGCAGATGATGAAGAGCAGGAAGAAGGCGAAGCTGCGTGCGCGATTGATGTCGTCAGTGATGCCGGATCGGATGACGAAGTTGTAGATGAGCGAGAGGCCGTAGGCGAGGAAGATCGGCAGGAAGAGCACGGAGAGCTGCGTCGCCGTGAAGGTGGTTGCGCCGCCAGTCAGAGCCATGCCGAGGGAGCAGAAGAACCACATGAGCACGATGGCCCACTTGAAGCCCTCCATCTCGGCGCGCTTGTAGCGGTGGAAGAGGGCGAGGAAGAAGAGAGCGCAGACGAAGATGCCGCCCATGACGGACACGACGGAGCCGAACTGGCCAAAGGCGTAGCCGAACCAGCGCACAATGAAATCGGTGCCGTTGATGGGGGAGGCGGAGTCCAGACCCGAGCGCAGGGCTGCGGCCACGCCGTCGGCACCGAGGCAGTCGGCGGCGCAGAAGAAGTAATACTGGAGCATGCCGCCGTAGAGCTGACACTGCCCGTAGGCGATGACCGCACACATCAGGCCGACGATGGCGAGACCGCCGACGGCATAGGCGATACCGCGACGGAAGTAGGCGAGGCAGAAGAGAGCAAGGCCGACGGCGCACCACGCGGCGCCCCAGCCGGTCAGGGCCATGAGGCCGAGGCAGATAAAGCTCGCCGCGATGCGCGCATCGTTCCCCATCAGGCGCCGGCGTCGACTGCCGGGAGCGGGGATCTCGTCCTCCCGGTGACGGATGGCGCTGAGCAGGAAGTGGAGAGCGAGCAGCAGGAAACAGGCCATCAGCGGCTGAGGCAAGCCGCTGGTGGCGTAGCCGAGGATGGCCTCGTTGCAGAGCATCAGCGCCGCGGCCGAGGCGGCCACGACTTCGTCAAACAGGCGCATGATGAGCGTGTAGCCGAGCACCATGGCCACGATGAAGAAGATCGTGCTCGTGGCGGCAATGACGCGATCTCCGGGGTAGATGAGGTGGCCGAGGCGGCCGCTTTCCGCCAGCTCCTGCCGCCGAGCGTAGTAGTCGTGGTAGCCGGTGAGGCGGAGGGCCACGGCCATGGCGCAGATGTTGAGAGGCGCGTGATGCAGGCTCGGAAAGTGTTGAATGTCCACCTGAGGAGTCGCCTCGGGGTTGTCGCTGAAGCGAATTTCCCTCTCGGCTTGGGCATCGGCCTTGACCAGATCAAGGGGAAACAGGCAGGAGGTCGTCATGCCGTTGCCCTGTGCCAGATTGCGGGCAATTTGCGCCTGATCCATCACTGAGGCATGCCCCAGTCCGCGGAAGGTGACAAAGAGCTGAATGCCGCAGAGGAGCAGCGTAGCAACGATGAGAATCACGCGGATGCCGATGAGCGCCCGGCTTTCCTTGCGGTCGGCTGCTTGTGAGGGGTGCGGCGATGAGGACATGGAGATTTACAAATACGAGCTGAATGTGTCGGGCGCCTCGGCCATTTTGCGCTGCAGCGTTCGCCTGTTGATGCCCAGCAGGCGCGCGGCCTCCGTGCGATTGCCGTGTGTGCGCTCCAGCGCGAGGCGGATGGCCTCGCGCTCCACCCATTGTAAATTCAAACAGGGGAGGAATTCAAGTCTAAAGTGTGACGCCGTCCCGCTTTCCGCCGTGCCGGACGCAGAGGCCTGCCCGTTGGGGGACGACGCGGCCGAGGCCGCCGGCTCAGCGGGCGAGGGCAGCGCCCCCGCCGGCGATGCGGGCGGTACAGGGGACGGTGCCGGGACGGAGACCACGGGGGCGGCAGGGGCAGCGATCGCGGGCGCGGCGCTGAGATATTCGGGCAGGTCCTCCGGCTCGATGACCTTGCCGGTGGCCATGACGACGCCGTGCTCGATGGCCGTGCGCAGCTGGCGCACGTTGCCCGGCCAGCCATACTGCCGCAGCAGGTCGAGGGCCGGGCGGCTCAGGCTCATCTCGCCGCGCTTGTTTTCGGCGCTGAGCTCGCGGACGAAGGCGTTGGCCATCAGGACGATGTCGCCGGAGCGCTCGCGCAGGGGCGGCAGGTGCAGGGCGATGACGTTGAGTCGCTGGTAGAGGTCCAGGCGGAAGGTGCCCTCGCGCACCATCTGCTCGAGGTCGCGGTTCGTCGCGGCGATGACGCGCACGTCGACGGCGATCGGCTTGTTGCTGCCCACGCGCTCGATGCTGCGCTCGCTGAGCACGCGCAGCAGCTTCACCTGAGTCGGGATGTCAATCTCGCCGATTTCATCGAGAAAGATCGTGCCGCCGCTCGCCTCTTCAAAGCGCCCGATGCGCCGCTGCGACGCCCCGGTGAAGGAGCCTTTTTCATGCCCGAAGAGCTCACTCTCCATCAGTTGAGGAGAGAGGGCCGCGCAGTTCACGGCGACGAACTTCTGCTGCGCGCGCCCCGAGAGGCGGTGGATGGCGCGCGCGACGAGCTCCTTGCCCGTGCCGCTTTCGCCCTCGATGAGCACGGTGGCCGTGGTCGGGGCCACGCGGCGGATGCTGTTGAAGATGACCTGCATCTGCGGGCTGTCGCCGAGCATGGCATCCAGCCCCTGCGCCGGGTGCAGTTGCGTCTCGAGCTCGCGGTTCTGCACCTCGAGGTGGCGCGTGTGCGCCGCGCGCTTGAGCAGCAGCTCCACCTCATCGAGGTTGAGCGGCTTGGTGACGAAGTAGTAGGCGCCGTGGCGGCGCGCTTCGGCGGCCGTGTCCTCGCTGCCGTAGGCCGTCATCATGATGCAGGTCGGCGGCGTCGGCAGCGACTGGGCGTAGTCGATGAGGTCCATGCCGCTCTCGCCGCCGAGCCGCAGATCCGTCAACATCAGGTCGACCGGCTCGCTGTCGAGCACGGCGCGGGCGGCCTTGCCGTTGGCGGCGGCGTAGACCTCGTAGTCATCCCCCAGCGCCTCACTGAGCACGTCGCGGGTTGCCTTCTCATCATCGACAACGAGCAGAACCGGCAGAACCATTTTCTCTCAGGGGGTGGGGGAGTGGGTCATCATCAGAGAAACCGCCCATCCGGACGGCAAGGGCAGGCGGCCGGCGGAGCGTTCCGCCGGCCGCGAGCATGAGAGGCTGCGATCAGATGAGCCAGAGACCCTCCGTCTCATCGAAGCCGAACATCACGTTGAAGGCGTGCACGGCCTGGCCGCCGGCACCCTTGACAACGTTGTCCTCGGCGCTCATCAGCACGAGGCGATGCGTGCGCGTATCGACGGCCCAGCCGATGTCCACGAAGTTCGTGCGCGTCACGTACTTCGTTTCCGCCGGCTTGTTCTCGCCGAGCAGGCGCACGAAGGGAGCGCCCTCATAGGCCTTTTGCAGACAGGCGCCGACGGCCTCGGCCGTCACACCCGGGGCCAGCTTCGCCACGGTCGTCGTCAGAATCCCCGTGTTGACGGGCATGAGGTGCGGCGTGAAGGTCAGCACCACCTTGCTGCCGGCCTCCAGCGAGAGCTCCTGCTCAATCTCGGAGAGGTGGCGGTGGCGGGGCAGCGCATAGGCGTGCATGTTCTCGTTGCACTCGCAGAAGTTGTAGGCGACTTCGGCGCGGCGCCCAGCGCCGGAGACACCGCTGCCGCTGTTGACCACGATGTCGTCGGGCAGCACGAGGTGCTCGCGCAGCAGGGGGGCCAGCGGCAGGATGATGCTCGTCGGGTAGCAGCCGGGAGAGCCGACGATGCGCGCGCCGGCGATCTCGGCACGGTGGCGCTCCGGCATGCCATAGACGGCCTCCTGCATCAGCGCCACGTCCGGGTGCGGCTTCTTGTAAAACTCCTCATACACGGCGGGGTCGTTCAGGCGGAAGTCCGCCGAGAGATCGATCACGCGCAGCCCGGCCTCCACCAGACCGCGGGCATAGGCCGCCGCCACGCCGTGGGGCAGGGCGAGAAAGGCCGCCTCGGCTCCCGTGGCGGCAATGGCGTCGACATCCGAATCCGTAAACTTGAGATCCGCCCCAGGAACATGGCGGAAGCGCGGGAAGACATCGCAAAGCTCCTGCCCGGCGTACTGGCGGGACGTCGCGCACACCAGCTCGACGCCGGAGTGGCGCAGCAGAATGCGAAGTAACTCTTGCCCAGTGTATCCACTGGCTCCGACAACGGCTGTTTTGACCTTTTTCATGACAAAAGTAGTCTAGCACGGAAAAAAGGTGTTGACAACTACAAAAACGCCCTGTATAATGCCCCTGCCGACAGGCTGAGAGGCCTTAGGTGACAGAAACGGGCAGTAGCGCAGTCTGGTAGCGCACTTGCATGGGGTGCAAGGGGTCGTGGGTTCGAATCCCGCTTGCCCGACTGAGAGAGAGAGCCGAGGGTTATCCCTCGGCTCTCTTGCTTTAGGACTTCCGCGCCCTTCGGAAGTCTCGAGGAGCGGGTATCAAGGACGGGTATCGGCGCGCCCCGCATCCGCAGACTCGCATTCGCATAGCCGGCTGCCGCGCTCCCGCCGAGGCGATAGCGGCGAGACGCTTCTCCTCACGCTCAGGTCACGAGCGGATGCCCGGTGGGAACCCAGAGCGTTTACAATGTGCCGGGAATCCCCTCTGCTTCCGCCCCCCATATGAGAGCAAATGCGCGCAGCGGTGCTCGAATGCGCGGCGAGCAGAGGTCACTCCTCCTCATGGAGAAGGACGCAGAACGCTCTTGCAAAGCCGCGGGGAACTCTCGCGGCAGCAATCCCTCGGGAGGAGCTGGCAGGCCAGTCTCTTGAGCGCCAAGGTCCCGGATCTCAGCCTGCCCGCACTCGTGAGGCATCCGCGCAGGCGGACGCGGCCCCGCGCCGTCGGGAGGCGACGTCCTCCCCGCGAGAGATGATGCGTTCCGAGAGAGTATCAACGCTTGCGGGAAAGCGGCGTTTACTGAGCCTTGAGCCCCTCAACCGCCTTCGGGTGGCCGTTGGCCGCAGCGGCCTTGAGGTAGGTCTCTGCGATCGTCTCGTCCTTCTTCACGCCCTTCCCCTCGCGGTAGCAGCAGGCCAAGGTGTACTGGGCCTCGGCCGATCCGCGACGGGCGGCCTCATGCAAGATCTGAACTGCTTGCTCCTCATTTTTCTGAAGGCCGATTCCCGCCGCGCAGCAGCGGGCCAGCTCGCAGGCGGCCTCGACGTGCCCCGCGTTGTAGGCTTGCACCAGCAGCTGCACCCCGGCGTGGGAATCCTTCTCCGTGCCGCGGCCGTCCATTCGGCAGAGCGCCAGATTGTACAGAGCCTGCGGCAGAGGCGCCTTCTCCAGAAGCTTGGTGTAGAGCTCCACCGCCTTCTCGGGGTCAGCCTTCACGCCGAGTCCGCGCTCCAAACAGTAGGCCTGATTGCAGAGCCCGTCCGCGCTGCCCAGCTCGGCGGCCTGTTCAAAGAGGCGGTAGGCCTCGACCGGGTCGGCCTTCAGTCCTCCGCGCCCCTCCAGCGTAAAGACGCCGAGAGCGCAGAGCGCGCGGTCATTTTTCTGCGCGGCCGCCTTGCGGAGCCACTCCAGCGCCTCGGCCTGAGACTCGGGCTGCGCCGCCAACTTGTAGGCGAGAATCACCTGCGCCTCCACCTGCCCCAGCTCGGCTGCCCGACGATAATAGCCCAGAGCCTCCGCAGCGACGGTCTCGTCCTTGCTGAGCTTGTCGCAGAGGAGCCCGAGGTGAGCCAAGGCCGACGGGTGGTTTTTCTCAGCCGCCATGCTGAGCCACTTCCGGGCTTCATCCGCCTGAGGCTGCGTGCCGATGCCGTTGGCGTAGCAGAAACCCAGGCGGAAGGCTGCCTCCGTCTGCCCGGCCTCAGCCGCGCGGCGCAGCAGCGGCAGAGCCTGAGCCTGCTGCTCGGCCCGGTTGCTGCGCAGCAGCTCATCCGCCTGCGCCAGCAGGGCATCGGGATCAGCATCGTCATCGGCAGCAACAGCGACAGCGGCGCCGGCGGCAGCCATCGTCGCACCGATGCTTCCGTCCGCCGTCGTGCCGGATTCTCCGGCGGCAGCGAAATCTGAGCCCTCAGCCTTGTCATCCGCCTGGACGGCAGCCCCGCCGCTCGCTTCGGCGGAGGGCGTCGCAGCCGCGGAGAGCGTCGCTCCCGCAGTTTCACTCTGCCCGGCGGCGGCGGCGGACTCCTGCTGCCCTCCCGGCGTCTCGGAGGACTCGTCGTGATCATCACCGCAGGAGGTCAAAAGCGCCGCAGCGCAGAGAGCCAGCAAAGAGGGGTATGCGTACTTCATGAGAGACAGAGGGGGAAACGGCTGCATGGTAGCCTCGACGAGCGCGAATGTCAACCTCAAAGGCTGACACCGAGGCAAGCACGGCTCGCTCCCAAGCGAACAGACCCGCCCCCTCACGGCCCTCAGATGTCGCCTCCCGGGGCCCTCAGCGGGGGCCGAAGCACAAAAAAATGAAAAAAATGCAAAAAAGGCTTGCATTCACGAACGGCGTCCTGTATACTTGCGGCGCACCCAGTTGCAACCAACGCTCGGTTGGCGGAATTGGTAGACGCGCTAGACTAAGGATCTAGTGGAGCGATCCGTGGGGGTTCGAGTCCCCCATCGAGCATAGACAGGCGGATGTGAGCGATCACATCCGCCTGTTTCATTGTTGCTCCTTGTCGACATCCCCGCATCCCCGCGTGCCGACGCCGCACAGACCCGCGACCACCGGCGGATCTGTTGCTCGCCACGCCCTTCCCGGCTTATTGCGCGCGCCGGGCAACCTCAATTCCGAAGCGCGCCCGCGACGCAGGAGGGAGCGCGCGGTCACGGGTCGGAGCCCTCCGCACGGAAAGGCCTGAGGGCACGCAGCGGCGGCCGGCGGCAGCGCATCGCTCCGAGAGCCGAAGGCGCACCGAATTTTTCGTCATCCGGCCCTGAATCTGCTTGACAAAAAGGTGAAGAGAACTTAACTTCAACGAAGCATCATGGCCATTCTGCGTACAGACACAATGAGGAACGACCCGAGCTACAGGCAGATGGAGCTCAATCCTCAAGTGGCCGATGGCGAGATGCATTCTCCAGAGAACGTGCGGCGCCAAGCGGAGCAAGCGCGCCAACAGGCGGAATTTTACGAAGCGCAGCGCATGCAGTGGGAGGCCCAGCGCCGCGAGCTCGAGCAGAGCAACGAGCAAAAGGTGCACTTCAATGAGGGTCTCAATCAACTGGGGATGAAGCTGCACAATGCCGTGCGCCGCATTGATCGCGAGCTGGAGTCTCTGGAGAAGGAGCGCCGCGATCTGGAAGAGATCAGCAACTGCTTCAAGCGCCATCTGCAGATTCTCTCGTCGATGCAGCCGCAGAGCTGGAGCACGGAGGGGCTCAAGGAGCGCCTGCGCGAGGCCATCGTCAAGCTCGACCGCGCGGAGAATGACTTCGAAGAGGCCTATGCGATGCGCTCGCACTTTCACCACACCGACGTGCTGCGGCACCGCCCGGGCGAGGACGACGACCGATCTCTGAGCTGGAAGGCGCTGCGCGATATGTTCGCGAAGGGTCTCGCCTTCCACCTGCCGCTCTTCGTGCTGCTGCTCATCACTTGGCTCATCATCGCTCTCTGTCTCCCGTAATCCTTCACCGGTGCGCGATCGGCCTTCCCGCCGCGTGCCGTTGAGGTCCTCCTCCGGCACGGCCCCGCGCAAGCCCGCCGCCCCGCCGCGGCGCTGAGCCCCGCAAGGCCTCATCATCCTCATCATCCTCATCATCCGCACCGTCCGCACCGTCCGCTCCGTTCTCCCGCAAACCTCACCGACCTCCTCACCGTTCAGCCTCTCCCCTCTTCTCGTCTCTCCTCCTTTCCGCCTCCTCTTCTCTCTCGAGCAAGCGCCGCTGCGAGCTGCTCACCACTCCATCACCAGCACATGAACAACAAACACACGTCCGGCAGCTACCGGCAGTTCCGCGAAGACTTCACCCGTCGGCTTGATCAGTTCAATACCCCGGCCCCCGCACCCCGCCCCGCCGGGCGACCGGCCGCCCGGTCGAGGCGCGACGAGAACACCCTCGCGCCCTCGGAGGACGTCGTGGAGCGCCGCCGCCTGCACAGCCGCATCGGCGCCAGAAGCGCCGGCCCCGTTCCCCGCGGCGCCTTCTCGGAAAACCTCTTCATGCTCATCGCCCTCGCGGCCGTTCTCTACGGCCTCTACCGCCTGGGCGTCCACATCCTCATGCAATCCTGACCCCCTGACACTATGCCTGAAGCGAACATTGATGTCGCCTATATTGCCGGCCTCGCCAAAATTGAACTCACGGACGAGGAGACCGCGCGGTTCACGGACGATCTCACCCAGGTGCTCCGCTACGTGGATCAGCTGGCGCAGTGGGATATCGACGGCGTCGAGCCCATGTTTCACCCGCTGCCGACCTTCGATGCCCTGCGCACCGATGCCGCCGGCGAGAGTCTGAGCCGCGAGGCCGCGCTGGCGAATGCCCCCGAGCAGGAGGACGGCCAGTTCCGCGTGCCCAAGGTCGTCGAATCCGCCCACTGATGCGCCCGGCGCTCGCGCGCGTCGCCACCCGACGGCGCGCAGGCGGCGCCGCGATTTTCTCGACACCCCGCACCAGCCCGCGGCCTTTCCCTCTTCCGCCTATTCCCTCCTTCATCCCCCCTTTCCCTTTTTCCCCTTACACCCGATGTCACAGCTTCTCGGATCCATCAGCCACTGGCGCCAGCTGCTCACCACGGGAGCCATCAGCCCCACCGAGCTCGTTGAAGAAATTGCCCGACGCATTGACGCGCGCAACGGAGAACTCAACGCCTACATCTCCTACGACAAGGAGCGCGCCCTCGCCGAGGCCGCCAAGGCCGACCTCAGCAAGCCCCTGGGCGGCATCCCCATCGCCATCAAAGACAACATCTGCGTCTGCGGCGAGCCCGCGCGCTGCGCCTCGCGCATCCTCGGCAACTTCATCTCGCCCTACGACGCCACCGCCGTCACGCGCCTGCGCGACGCCGGCGCCATCCCCTTCGGCCGCACGAACATGGATGAGTTCGCCATGGGCTCCGCCGGCAAAAACTCCGCCTACGGCGCCACGCACAACCCCGTGAGCACCGACCGCGTGCCGGGCGGCTCCTCGAGCGGCTCCGCCGCCGCCGTCGCCGGAGGCCTCGCCATCGCCGCCCTCGGTTCGGACACCGGCGGCTCCATCCGCCAGCCCGCCTCGCACTGCGGCATCGTCGGCGTCAAGCCCACCTACGGGCGCATCTCGCGCTACGGCCTCGTCGCCTTCGCCTCATCGCTCGACCAGATCGGCCCGCTCGCTCAGAACGTCGACGATGCGGCCCTGCTGCTCGAGGCTCTCTGCGGGCACGATCCGCACGACTCCACCAGCAACCGCTGCGACCCGCCCGACCTGTGCAGCACCCTTGACGCCGGCGTCGAAGGACTGCGCATCGGCATCCCCGCCGAGTACCGCAGCGAGGGCAACGACCCCGCCGTGCGCGCCGCCGTCGAGCAGAGCCTCAACACCCTGAGCAAGCTCGGCGCCGAGATCGTCGAAATCTCCCTGCCGCACACCGAGGCCGCCATCGCCACCTACTACATCATCGCCTGCGCTGAGGCCTCCTCGAACCTCTCGCGCTTCGACGGCATCCGCTACGGCTACCGCAGCCCCGATGCCGCCGGCCTCGACGATCTCTACAGCAAGACGCGCGCCGCCGGCTTCGGCCCCGAGGTCAAGCGCCGCGTCATCCTCGGCACCTACGTGCTCTCCAGCGGCTATTACGACGCCTACTACAACCGCGCCGCCAAGGTACGCCGCCTCGTCGCTCGCGACTTCGAGCAGGCCTTCGAGCGCGTCGACCTCATCCTCGGCCCCACCGCCCCCACGCCCGCGCCCAAGCTCGACGACGGCGGCCAGACGCCGCTGCAAACCTACCTCGCCGACGTCTACACCGTGCCCGCCAACCTCGCGGGTCTGCCGGCCATCTCCCTGCCCTGCCCGCAGCCCGGCGCCCTGCCGACGGGCATCCAGCTGCTGGCGCCGCACCACGGCGAAGCCCTCATGCTGCGCGCCGCCAAGGCGCTGGAGCAGGCCCTCGCCTCCGAGGACTGATCCCCCGAAAACCGCCTCCCGCCCGAAGCGCCGCCCCCGCGGAGCCTCGGGCGGGCGCGGGCGGCCGGGGCGAACCCCCGGGAAGAGCCTCGCGACGCCTCACACGACACGCTGTCCCGCTCTCTCCGCGGCAGGCGCGTGTGGCCGGGGGAGTTCCGCAGCAAGCGCCGCCTCATCGCCTCGTCCCCATCGCCTCGCTCTCACCGCCTTTCCTCATCCCCCTCGCGCACCGACAGCGCCGCCCCTCCCGGCTCCCCCTTTTTGCTCCCCCGCTCCGCCGCCTCCGACCACCCTCACCGGACTCTCCGCTGCCCGATCTCCCGGCGGCCGGATCTTCCCCACGCCCAAACGTCCCCACCCTGACCACCCGCCATGTCCTCCGGCCCCAACACCCCCGCCCCGGGCGCCCCGCGCCACAGCCTTCCCGTCATGCTCAGTATCGCCGGCTCCGACTGCTCGGCCGGCGCCGGACTGCAAGCCGACCTCAAAGCCGGGCTCGCGCTGGGCTGCTACCCCCTCACCGCCGTCACCTGTGTTGTCAGCGAGGTACCCGGCAAAGTCGAAGGACTCTGCCCGCTGGAGCCGGACTTCGTCGCCGGGCAGGTGCGCCTCTGCCTCCGGGAGTACCCCGTGCGCGCCATCAAGACCGGCATGCTCTACTCGCCGGCCATCGTCGCCGCCGTCGCGGCGGAGCTGCGGCAGCAGAGCGCCCCGCTCGTCATCGACCCCGTCATGATCGCCACCGCCGGCGAGCCGCTCATGCTGAGGGAAGCCATCAGCAGCTACGAGCAAGAGCTCATCCCGCAGGCCACCCTCCTCACCCCGAACCTCGACGAGCTCAGCCGCCTGCTCGGCACCCCCGAGCCGCAGAGTCCCGATGAGCTCGCCGACGCCGCCCTCGCCCTCGCCCGGCGCTACCGCTGCGCCATCCTCGCCAAGGGCGGCCACCTGCCCGGACGGCAGTGCTGCGACATCCTCGCGGAGCCCGACGGCAGCCTGCACCACTGGGAGCACCCGCGCTGCGAAGCCGTCACCACCCACGGCACCGGCTGCACCCTCTCCGCCGCCGTCGCCGCCGGACTGGCCGCCGGAGCGCCCCTCCGCGACGCCGTCGAGCGCGCCCTGCTCTACACCGGCCGCGCCATCGCGCAGAGCTGGCAGCTCGGGCAGCACGACGCCCTCAACCACCGGCCCGAGCTCTGAAGTCGCCGCGCGCCCGCCCCGCGTTTCCCGGATCCACGCCCCTTCCGCGCACCCGCGGCAACGACCTCCCGCCGCGGCTTCGCCCGCATACAAGCCCGCGCCTCCAACCCTTCCCTGCGCCTGCCCTGCCCCGCACGGGCTGCACGGGAAGAGCGAGGAGCCCCGCATGCTGGGGAGCATCCCGCGCTCGCGGCGCGGTGCACGTCGCAACTTCTCCCTCGTCACGGCCCGAGCCAAGGCTGTCAGCCGCGTCAAATACTGTTGCGCCCCCCGCCAAAGCGTGATAGCATAGCGCCATGCAACCGAGCTTTGAAGAAGCCGTCGACTCCATCGTCCGCAAGCACCCGGAATACGCGCCCGACGCCTACGACTTCATGCGCAGCGCCATCGACTACGCAGCCGAGCAACTCAACAAGAGCGACCAATCCCCGCACCTCACCGCCGAAGAGCTCTACCTCGGCGCCTGCGCCCACGCTCTCGAGGAGTACGGCCCGCTGGCGCGCTACCTTCTCGACAGCTGGAACCTGCGCACCAGCCACGACTTCGGCTGCATCGTCTACAACCTCATCGAGGCCGGCGTCTTCGGCAAACAGGCCGAGGATCGCCAGGAGGAGTTCGACAAGCTCATTCCCCTCGACGCTCTGCTCGAATCCCCCTTCCTTTTCACCGGCGTCGAAACCATCGACGAAGACGACCTGTTCGACGAGGAGCCGAGCCCCCGCAAGAGCAGCTCCGGCCGCCGCCGGGGCAGCGGCACGAAGCGCGCGAGCGGCAAAAAAGGCCGCGGCAAGAGCTCCCGCCGCGGCAGCGCCCCCGATGACGACGGCGACGACGCCTGAGACAGCACCCGGATAACGTCCCCCTCCTCCACCCCCCTCTCCCCACCGCATGAGCACAATCACCCCCCTTCAGGGCCGCGACCTCCGCTGGCCCGCCGAGTGGGAGCCGCAGACCGCCGTCTGGCTCTCCTGGCCGCACCGCCGCGACCTCTGGCAAGGCGGACTCGATGAGCTGCTGGATCGCTACACTGAGCTCGCCGCCGCCATCGCCGACGAAGCCGACGTCTGCATCAACGCCGCCGCCGAGCTGCACCCCGACATCGACCGCCGCCTGCGCGCGCGCGGCATCAGCCGGCACCGCCTCTTCGACCACCCCACCAACGACGTCTGGTGCCGAGACCACGGCCCCATCTTCACCCAGCGCCGCGACGGCGGCCTGCAAATCGCCGACTGGACCTTCAACGCCTGGGGCGGCAAATTCTCCCCTTGGGACGCCGACAACCGCATCCCCGAGCGCATCGCCGAATCCCTGCACCTGCCGCGCCTGAGCAGCGACATCATTCTGGAGGGCGGCGCCATCGAGGGCAACGGCGAGGGCCTGCTCATCACCACGGAGGCTGTCCTCCTCAACGAGAACCGCAATCCCGGCCTCAGCCGGCAGGACATCGAGGCCGAGCTGCTGCGCCTGCTCGGCGTCACGAGCGTCTTCTGGCTCGGCGCCGGCATCGAGGGCGATGACACCGACGGCCACATCGACGACATGGTGCGCTTCGTCGCGCCCGACGCCGCCGTCTCCATCGTCGAGCCCGACCCGCACTCCCCGCACTACCGCAACCTCGCGGAGAACAACGAGCGCCTGCAGGATCTGCGCACGCCGTCCGGGCACCGCGTCGAGATCATCCCCCTGCCCATGCCGAAGCCCCTCATCGCTCAGGACTGGCGGCTCGAGCAGCTGCCCGCCAGCTACGCAAACTTCCTCATCTGCAACGGCAGCGTCATCGTCCCCGTCTTCGAGCAGGAGAAGGAAGACGACCGAGCCCTCGGCATTCTGCGCGAATGTTTCCCCGGGCGGCGCGTCCTCGGCATCGACGCGCGGCGCCTCGTCATCGAAGGCGGCGCCATCCACTGCATCACCCAGCAGCAGCCCGCCCCGGGAGCTCCCTTCTGAGCCTCCCCGCTCTGAGCCCGGCCTTGCTGAAGCCCATCCCCCTCGGGCACGCCCCGCTGAGCCCTCCCCGCTGAGCCCGGCCTCCGGGCTCAACTCCCCGCAGCGCTCCGCCCGAGGCGGTTCCCGATTGCCCCGCCTTAGCGGATCCCGATGGACCTGCCCCGCAGAGCTCGCCTCCGCTTCGCCTGATTGACGAAACGCCAAAGAGCCGGGGAACGTGCCCCCGGCTCCCGGTAAAACTCGCGCCGCGCGAGGCGCGGTCGGCGGACTCACGCAGTCGGCGGACTCAGTACGAGCTCGCGCTGAAGTGCTGATTTTGCAGCGGCAGCGGCTCCCCGTTGCGGAGATCCGACACCTTGAAGTTCGCCGTCCAGCGGTAGCGATACCCGTTCGGGTAGAGGAAGATCGCGCTCACATCGCGCTCATTTTTCCCGAGCCCCGACAGCTCTCCCATCGGCACCGTGCAGGTCCAAGTGACACCCTCATCCTTCCCGCTGCCCTCAGCCGAAGCGGCGGCGCGCTGCGCGGTAAAGGCGACGGCATCGTAGTCCTGATTCACGGCACTCGGGGGATCCTGCACGTAGACATTGACCGCCTTGACCGCGGCGCCGGCCGCCGGCAGGTGAAACTCCAGCTTCAGCGCCGCGCCCTCGAAGGAGCTCTTCACCTCCACACCCGTCAGCGGCTGAGCCGGCGGGGTATAATACTCCGCCGGTTGATTCGCACCGGGGAACACCTCGCACACATCGAGAATCGCGCAGGACGCCTTCGTCATGTAGGTCGGCTTGTAGCCGAAGGTGTAGTTGCCGCTGCCCATCAGCGGCGTGCCGAGGCGCTTCAGCTCGCTGGCGGGCCCGTTGTTGTGCGGCATGTTGAGCCCGTGGCCGAGCTCGTGAGCGAAGCCGCCGAACCACTTCGTGAGCAGGTGGCCGTAGCGCGTGTCGAGGCCGAGGTGGCGCAGATCGAACTCCTTGTAATCCAGCGCGAAGCAGTGGCGACCGTAGCCGAAGAAGGGCACGCCGCCCGGGTTGTCATCGCTGTACTCCGCATCGTGCTGCGTCGGCATGATGACAAAGTTGTGCCGGCTGCGGCGGCGCTCGGGATGCTCGCGGAAGTAGGCGTCAATCTCCTTGAGGCAGCGCAGCGCCGCCTCGCCCGAGTAGGGATATTCGGCCGCCTTCTGCTTGCCGCGAATCAGCGTGATATCCACCTCGCCGTTCTCCTTCAGGGGGAGGGCGACGGAGCGGTTGCCGAAGCCGTTGCGCGCCATCGCCTTGCCGTAAAACTGCTGGAGATAGAGCAGCAGCTCGCTGATGCGGCGCTCATAATCCGGCACCGGCTCCGCATCGCTGCCGATGAAGTAAATCACATTGAGCTTGTGCCTCACCTCGCCCACATCCTCCGGGCGATTGAGCTCCACGCGATCCGCCAGCAGCTCGCGGGCGCGGTCGGAAAACGAGTCGGGCAGCGGAGCGGCAGCCGCCGAGCCGAGCGCGGCCAGCCCGGCCCCCAGTACGGTAAGAGAAAAGCGTCTCATAGGGTGCACTCTAGCAGCCGGGGCGCCGCGCGTCAAGTTCAAAGCCCCGAAAACAGCCGTGCCGCCCGCGAGGCTGCGCCCGGCCTGCGCCGCTGCACGCGGCACAGGCGAGCACGGCAGCGCTCAGCGCTCGCATTCCGTCAGCTTCTGCTCGCTGAGCTCCGCTGCCTGCCCGACCTTGAGGGCCGACATGTTGAACTGCGCCGACCAGCGATAAAAATAGCCGTTCGGGAAGAGCAGCAGAGCGCTGATCTTCGCGCCGATCCTCCTTCAGATTCGCCAGCTCCGCCATCGGAATCGTGCAGCAGACCACCCCGCCCGCCGGCAGGCCCTCCCTCTTGCGCTGCGCCGCGAAGGCGACCGAATCGTAGTCCTGATTCACCGCAAAGGGACTGTCCTGCACGTACACATTCGCCGCCGATACCTCCGCGCAGGTCTCGGGCAAGCGCAGCTCCAGTTGCAGCGCCGAGCCGTCGTACACCAGGCGCGGCTCCGGGAGCGCCGGCGCCCCCTCCGGCTTCGCGTAGAGCGTCGCGGGGCGGTGGAGGCGGGGCACGATCTCGCAGGTGTCCATGATCGTGCAGGAGGCCTTCGTCATGTAGGTCGGCTCAGAGCCGAAGGTGTAGTTGCCGCTGCCCATCAGCGGCGTGCCCAGCGCCCTCAGCTCGCTGACGGGGCCGTTGTTGTGCGGCAGATTCATCGCGTGCCCCAGCTCGTGCGCCAGCCCGCCGAACATCTTGGTCAGCAGGCGGCCCTCCGGCGTATCCTGCCCGAGGTAGCGCAGATCAAAGCCCCTGTAGTCCAGCACGAAGCAGTTGCAGCCCATCCCGAAGAAGGGAACGCCGCCGGGGTTCGCATCGTTGAACTGCTCATCGTAGCGCGTCGGCATGATGATGAAGGTGTGGCGGCTGAACTTGCGCTCGGGGTGCTCGCTGAAATACGACTCCACCTCCTTCAGGCAGTCCATCGCCACCTCCCCCGAGCAGACGTATTCCGCCGCCGGGCGACTCCCGCGAATCAGCGTGATATCCACCTCACCGTTCTCCTTCATCGGCAGCGCCATCGAGCGATTGCCGAAGCCGTTGCGCGCCATCTCCCGGCCGTAAAACTGCCGGAGGTAGAGCAGCAGCTCGCTGATGCGGCGCTGGTAGTCCTCCAGAGGCTCGGCATCGCTGCCGACGAAGTAAATCACATTGAGCTTCCGGCTCTCCTCCCCGACCTCATCGGGGCGGTTGATCTCTGCGCCGCCGGACAGCAGCTCTCTCGCGCGCTCGGAGAACGAGTCGGGCAGCGGAGCAGCGGCGGCCTGGCCGAACAGGGCCAGCGCAGCCCCCGTCAAGAGCAAGGTGGAGCATCTCATACTCCGCACTCTAGCAGCCCTCCCCCGCCGGCGTCAAGACGGAAATACACCGCACCACCGCCTCCGCAGCCGTGTTTGCCTCTACCCACGCTCCAGCCCTGACGCCTCGACCTCCGCAAACTGCGCAGCGACCGAGGCGCCGACATCGCCCCGCGCGCGGGGGCATCGGGGCGGCTTCGCTGCGGAAATCGCGTCCTCCCCGCCAAAAGATACTTGACAGTGAGAAGTTTTATTGATAGGAAAGGATGAGGCGTGCGGCGAAGGGCGCCGCCGAGCTTTCGCGAACCATCTTTTCACCCCTCTATCCCATGAAAACCTTACTGTTTCTGATGATCGGCGCGCTGCTGCTCCATTCCGTTGACGCTCGAGAACCGGCCGAGGCTACGGCGGCGGCGATCAACCGCGTGAGTGCCGAGAATTTCTCGGACAAGCGGTCGGCGCTCGAGGTCCTCAAACAGGCGCAGCAGGGCGACGCCCGGAGCGCTTGGGAGATTGCGTGCCTGCTCAGCGACCTCGCTCTGGGCGGCGAGATCACCTACGATGAATCGATGCCGCTCTCACTCCACTGGATGCGGCTGGCGGCCAAGGGCGGCTGCGCCTACGCGATGATTGACATGCAGACTTTCATCGACGGCCCCCGCGGGGGCTCCGTATCGAGCAAGGAGGCTGAGGAATCGGTCGCGCGCGGCTTTCGCCTGCTGGAAGAGAAGGCCGCCAAGGGCTCGGCGGATGCTCGCGACTACCTGTACCTCTCCGAGTGCTGCCTGAACGGCTGCGGCACGGCGAAAAACGCCGCGCGCGCCCGCGAATTCTTCATCAAGAGCCTCGACGCGAACCGCGAACTGCCCCCCGCGCAGCGCGAGCGCCTGCTCAAACGCTGGGACGAGAGACAGCGGCTCTTCTCCGGCGAGAAGGGCTGACGGCCCCGCACGCCGCGCACCCTCCTGCGCGAAACCCGGCTCCCTTCGCGACGAACCGCAGCACTCCCCGCCGAACTGCGGCGCCCCCCCGCCGAATCCCCTCATCAAGACTCAGCACACATGAACATCCTGCGCCTCATCTTCAGCCCGACGGGCGGCACGCAGCGCGCCGCCGATGACCTCTGCGCCCCTTGGGCCGCGCAGGGCATCAGTCGGCGCGACATCGACCTCACGAACCCCGACGGCAGCTTTGACCCGCTGCCCCTCGGCGACGCCGAGGGCGTTCTCATCGCCCTCCCCTCCTACGGCGGGCGCGTTCCCGCGCTGGCGGCGCAGCGCCTCGCGCACCTGCAGGGCGGCGGCGCCCCCTGCGTGCTGCTCTGCACTTACGGCAACCGTGCCTACGACGACACGCTGCTGGAGATGGCCGACCTCGCCGCGCAGCAGGGGCTGAACGTCATCGCCGCCGTCGCCGCCGCGACCGAGCACTCCATCGTGCGACGCTTCGGCGCCGGGCGCCCCGACGCGCAGGACGCCCGCGAGCTGGCCGCCTACGGCCAGCGTCTGGGCGAGAAACTCCTCGCCGGAGCCCGCGACACACCGGAGCTCCCCGGCACGCGCCCCTACAAGCCCCTCGGCCCGATGAAGCTCATCCCCCTGCCCGACGACAGCTGCAACCACTGCGGCCTCTGCGCCGCGAGTTGCCCGGCGCGGGCCATCGACTTCGAGACGCAGGAGACGAACGCCGACGCCTGCATCTGCTGCATGCGCTGCGTGCAGGCCTGCCCGCAGGGCGCGCGACGACCGGATCCGGCCCTGATCGCCTTCCTCACGCAGAAGCTGGAGCCGCTCTGCTCGGCGCGCAAGCTTAACGAGCTCTACCTGTAGTGTCCGTTTCACCGCCCCGCGCAACCCACCCTCTCAAACTCTCCCCACCTCCCCCCGAAAAAAAACACCCCTTCACCCACCCCAACACGACACATGAAGACACGACCCGCCACCACGATTCGCGCGGCAGGCTTCCTGCTGATGAGTGCTGCCGCAGCCCTCTCGGCAACGGCGACGGAAGAGCAAGCGGCGACACCGCCGGCAGCTCAGGCCAGCCCCCAGCCGGCACCGGCCCCTCAAGCCACTCCAACCGCCCAAGCCGCGGAAGCTCCCCCCGAAGCTCCCGTGACGCCGGAGGAGATGGAGCGCCTCAACGAGTTCATCATGCACTACGCGGAGCGCCCGGACCCGGAGAAACTCAGCGCCTACCTCGCTCGCTGGGACAGGTATTTCCCGGTGGTTCAGCGGGGCATGATTCCCGCCACGGTTACCTTTTTCGGCGAAGTCTTCAAGGCGAACCCGGCCCGCGTGGAGGGCTGGATGAAGACCATCTCCACGCTGTCGGAGGACTGGCAGCGCGTCTTTGAGCTGAGCCTTGCCTTCTCCCGCGGCGAGATGGAGGACTTCACGAAAAACGAATTTGCCTCACCTGAACTGCTGGACGCCTGCTGGGGAGCTTTCTCGGCGAGCGGAGACAAAAAGTACGCAGAGTTCGTGCTGCGCACCGCCTGCGCGGACGAAGCACCGAATGAACTCAACCTGACGGTGCGCGCGGCAGCGTGGTCCTGCTCATCCTTCATCAAGACGCACTCGTCGATGCGCGAGATTGCCCGCGCCTGGTTTGCGACGGCGACGGAGCAGCAGCGGCTCAACTTTGCGGGGCGCACCTCCGCCGAGATTCAGCAGGAGATCTTCGGCAAGGTGCTCGTCGATCCCGATGCCCCGAGCGATGATGCGCCGAGCGACGATGCACCCAACGATGAGGCCCCGGTGACTGACGAGGAGCCGAGCTCCGAGGCCGCTCCCGCCGAGGCTCAAGGCTGAGCCCCCGCGAGCCGCGTACGCCCCTGTCCGCACCACTTCACACGCCCACGCCGCCCGCGGCGCGGGCGTTTTTCGTCCCCCGCCGCACCGTCCCGAGACAGCAGAGCACTCGGCAAGTCGGTCGCTTCCCCGTTTTCCGCATCCACCTTTCCGCCCTTCCCCCGGTACGCAAAGCGGCCCGCCCCCCATTCGAGGGG
>URLZ01000004.1 GCA_900548895.1 uncultured Akkermansia sp. | reverse complement strand
ATATCGTGACGCCACTGGGGTAAATAACGGTTTCAACAAAACAGCTCGAGACCCCTCCGGGCTGTAGGACGCGCTTTTTCCTTGCGGGGGGCGGCCGCTGTGTGATAGAGTGCCGTCATGTCTTATCACATCATGACCGGACTGCTGTCGCTGGGTCTTCTGGCGGGTGGGATCGGCCTGGCGGATACTGCCATGCTTCCTGCCGCCTCCCCGGCGGTCACTCAACATCAGAACTGCATTATGATTGAAAACGAATTCATTAGCGTCGAAGTCCAGAAGGCGGGTCGCCGCCTTGCCGGAGTTACCCTCCGCGATAAGATCAACGGCCGCACCTACGATCTGGGCAATGATATTTTCGCCCTTCTCGTCTGCGATGAGGATACGGATGAGGCCTGCTCCAAGAAGGAGTTCAAGGAGACTTTCCACACGATTTCGGCTCAGACGCTCATGTGCGGCGAGCCGAGCGTTGAGAAGATTGAGGCGGTGCCCGGTGCCCGCCGCTTGGTGGATCGCGTGCCCGGTCAGCGCGTGAAGGTGCCCTTCGTGGTGACGAGCGACGGCCACAACCTGACGTGGTGGCTGGAGCTGCGCGCCGGCCAGCCCTATGTGCGCGTCGGTCTCGATGTGCGCCCGCAGCAGTTTGCGATGCCGGTGCGCAAGGTGACGCTGCTGAATGTGGCGGCTCCCGAGGCTCGCGTGGAGGGCAAGGTGAAGGGTGCGCCGATCGTGGCGGCCGGCAATCGCCTTTTCGCCGGTGTGGAGCATCCGATGAGCCTCGGCGAGGTGACGGAGAAGGGCTTTGCCTGCTCTCTGGAGCGCAAGACGGATCTGCCCTGCCGCGTGACGACGGAGTTCTCGGCGGTGCTGGGCTTCTGCCAGCCTTCGCAGCTGCGACGCACCTTCCAGCTCGCTTACATCAACATGGAGCGCGCCCGCGCCTATGCTCCCTTCCTCAACTACAACACTTGGTATGACATCGGCTACTTCACGCCCTATGACGAGAAGGCGGCCATGGAGACGGTGCGTCTCTTCGGCGAGGAGCTGGTGAAGAAGCGCGGGGTGCAGATGGATTCCTTCCTGATGGATGATGGTTGGGATGATACCAACACGATGTGGGAGTTCCACAGCGGGCTTCCCAATGAGTTCCGCAAGGTGAAGGATCTCGCGGCGAAGTACAATGCGGCTCCCGGTGTGTGGTTCTCGCCCTGGGGCGGGTACGGCGACCCGAAGACAAAGCGTATCGCGGCTTCGGGCAATCAGTATGAGACCAATGAGAGCGGCTTTGCCCTCTCCGGGCCGAAGTACTACAAGCGCTTCTTGGAGATGTGCCAGCACATGATCCGTGAGAACGGAGTCAATCACTTCAAGTTCGACGGCACGTCGGGCGAGTCCACGCCGATCGAGGGTTCGAAGTTCGGCTCGGATTTCGAGGCGATTATTGCGCTGATTGATACGCTGCGCGATGAGAAGCCCGATATCTACATCAATCTGACGACGGGCACGTGGGCGTCTCCGTTCTGGTTCGGCATTGCGGACTCCATCTGGCGCGGCAACTGGGATCACGATTTCTGTGGTGAGGGCAGCGAGCGCAACCAGTGGATTACCTTCCGCGATGCGATGATCTACAAGTACAATGTGGAGGGCTCGCCGCTCTTCCCGATCAATTCGCTGATGACGCACGGCGTGATCTACAACAAGGGCGCCCGCGGTCTCAAGACGACGTCCGGCGATGATCTCGCCAAGGAAATCTGGAGCGGTTTCGGCCTCGGCACGCAGATGCAGGAGCTCTACATCACGCCGTCGATGCTCACGCAGCAGGAGTGGGACACGCTCGCGGCTGCCGCTAAGTGGGCTCGTGAGAATGCGGAGACGATGGTGGACTCTCACTGGGTGGGCGGCAATCCCGCCGATCTTGAGGTCTACGGCTTCGCTTCCTGGTCGCCGAAGAAGGGTATCATGACGCTGCGCAACCCGAGCGCGAAGGAGCAGTGCTTCAGCTTCGATGCGGCGGCGGTCTTTGAGCTGCCCGTGGGTGCTCCCGCTGTGTACAAGCTCAGCTCGCCGAAGGGTGACAAGCTGCCGGCCGAGACGATCGAGGCGGGCAAGCCGGTGACGATCAAGCTGGCTCCCTTCGAGGTGCTGGTGCTTGAGGCGACGCCCGTCACGAAGTAAGGCGCGATACGGCTTTTCAAGGTTCAGCCCGCCGGTGCTCATGCATCGGCGGGCTTTTTTTCTTTCGCGCGACGCGGGGCTGCGCTTTGCATGCTCGCGGGATGCGCCGTCTCTCGGGCGGATGATGACTCATCTCACGGGTGGCCGGGCCGGGCGAGGCGGCTGCGCCGGCCCGGTTCTCGAGCCGCGCGCAGGAGGTGCGCGGGAGGTGCGCACAGGGAAAGGGCGCGGGGAAAGGGCGCGGGGAGGCAGGCTCGGCTTTGCAGCGAGCCCGCTGCTTTCTCGGAGCTGCTCTCCTGCCCCCGCCGGCTTCGGGTTCTGCGCGGCGCGGTGCGGTGTTGACGGAGGGTCTCTGCCGTTCGCGGGGGTGCGGGAGGCGCGGGCGGGAGCGTTGACGCCCGAGTCCGCAGCCGCCGCAAACAAAGGAGCCGCCCCGTGTGTGGGGCGGCTCCTGCGCGGAGAGAGTGTGGTTTCGTCGGGTTGTGTGTCGGAGCCGGGGCTCAGGGCACGGCTACCCAGATGAGGGAGTCAGGGTTGTAGGGCGGGCACTGCATGCTGCCGCCCATGAGGCAGTTTTCTTTGCGGAGCAGTTCCTCAAGCTCTTTTTTATCCGGTTCGGAGAAGTTGGTGCGGAAGATGTCGAGTTTTTTGCCGGGGAAGTTCCAGCTCTTGGTTTCTTCGTTGTACTCGTCAAGCAGCAGGACGAAGCCGAAGGCGCCGCCCGGGCACTCGGCCACGAGGATCTCGATGGAGTAGACTTCTCCCTCTTTGACGTCGACGGGCGTGCCGGCCGTCAGACCGCCGAGCTGCGAGTTCCAGTCGGGGATTCCGTCGTAGTGGGCGATGACGTAGTCGCGGTGATCAGGGTCTTTGCCTTCTTTGATGCGCTGGTGGTAGATGCGCCCGTGCGGTGTTTGGGCGCCGCCTCGCGTGCCGGTTTTGTTGCCTTCGTTGCGGTCAAAGGTGGAGGGGATGCACCAGCCGGCTTCGAGCACCTGCTTGTTGTTGAAGCGCACGGCGATGAAGTCGTCACCCGTGCCGACGAAGCGGAATTTGCCGGTCTTGGGCGCGCGCACTTTGCCGCGGTAGACGGCGATCCAGGCGGCGGGCTTGACTTTGTCCTTGCACTGGAAGGCGGCGGGGGCGTATTCGGCCTTGCAGCGCGGCAGGTAGAAGTTCGAGGCGTAGAGTTTGGTCTCGGATTTGTAGTATTTGTTGAGCGAGGAGGCGTTCCAGCTGCGGGTGAAGTCGCGCAGGGCTTCATGCACCTTGGCCAGATCGGCTTCAGGCACTTGACCGCCGACGGAGGCGGGGGGACGGATGCCGGTGGAGGCGCCGCGGGGGGTCTGCTTGAGGTCGTAGAAGGTGCCGGTGAGGGCCGAGCCGCCGGCTTTGCCTTCGCCGAGGCCAGAGCCGCCGTCGCCGAGGCCGTCGCCGATGCCGCCCGAGCCGAAGCCCATGGCGATGTCGGAGCCGACGCCGAAGTCATCCGGCGAGGCCATGTCGAGCTCGACGGGGGCCATGGCGATGGGGCTGGCCGCACCCACGGCCACGATTACGCTCGGCGCGACGCTGGAGGAGGGGGAGGCGGCCTTGGAGGTGAGGTCCTGCTGCACGGGGCGATCCGTGGGCGGGGCGTTTTCCGCCGTGGGGACGTAGGCGACGAACTCGGCGGGCACTTCCTTGGCGATGTAGACCGCGGTCAGGAAGAGGATGAGACCGCCGAGGACGATGAGCAGGATGCTGGCCGAGAGCGACGAGATGCGGTTGCGCATCGCGCTCTTGCGAAGCTCGGCTTCTGCTTCTTCCGACATTTGGATATGGAGGGACATGGCAGTGTGGGGTGTTCCTTTCTGATTCAGAGTCTAGCACAGGGAGGCCGCCCCTGCCAGCAGAAAAGCTTGTCGATGTGTTACAACTGTGTTACAGCGCGGCTGCGGGGTCTTTGGGGAGGGAAGCTGCGGCAGCGGGTGCTGCGGGGGTTGCTTTTCGGCTCGAACGTGCTATACTGAGCCCCAGCACGTTTTTTCCTCCGTATGTCAAATCGTATTCCTGTCCGCAATCCGAATGAGTTGAGCAAGATGCGCAAGGCCGGCGAGGTGTCGGCCCGCATTCTCATGGATCTTGCCACGATTATCAAGCCCGGTATCACGACCGGGGATATTGACCGCTACGCGGCTGAGCTCTTTGCTCGCGAGGGCTGCGGCAATGCCTTTCTCGGCTACGCGGGCTACCCGGGGCACCTCTGCATTTCGGTGAATGAGGTGGTGGTGCACGGCATCGGTGATTCGCGCGTGATTCACGAGGGCGATATTGTGAGTCTCGATGCGGGGGCGATTGTCAATGGCTGGTACGGGGACAACGCGATGACGGTGCCGGTCGGCCGGGTGAGCGAGGATGTGCGCCGCCTGCTGGCGGTGACGGAGGAGGCGCTGTTCCGCGGCATTGAGCAGGCGAAGCAGGGCAATCCGCTCTCGGAGGTCTGCGGGGCGATTGAGGATTTTGTGAAGCCCTACGGCTTCGGGATTGTGCGCGATTTCGTGGGCCACGGTGTGGGGCGTCATCTGCACGAGGAGCCTCAGATTCCGAATTACCGCCCGAATTATCCGCTGCCGCGGCTCAAGCGCGGCATGGTGCTGGCGATTGAGCCGATGATTACGATGGGTACCTTCCGCGTGAAGGTGCTGGAGGATAATTGGACGACGGTGACGGCGGACGGTTCGTGGGCGGCGCATTTCGAGCACACGGTGGCAGTGGGGTCGCACGGCGGTGAGATTCTCACGGAGCGCCCCCGCATTGCTCTGCCGGAGCAGCTCGGCATTACGCTCTGAGCCCTCGTGCCACCGCGGAGTCTCCCCCACGCCGATCTGCTTCCCTCCTCGGGTACGACGGGCACACTCCGGGGGGGAGCCCGCGCTCCCGAGGCGCTCAGGATTGAGTCTCCGCGGGAGGGTCTCAACCTCTTGACGCGGCGGCGGTCGATGATGCGGCCGTCGCCTTTTATTGTTGGCCTGCCGCGCGCTGCGTTCCCGCGCTCGGCGCCGGGCTAGCGTCCGGGTGCTTGGCTTCTCGACGGGGGGGGGCTGCTCAGTTGCCTGCTTGGTCGTCGGCTTGGTCACTCGCGGGGCTGCCCGATGCGTTTCCGGTCGCGTTGGCGGGCGGGATGGCGGTGCTGACGGTGTCAAGCTGAGCGCGGCCTTCGGCGGCCATCATGCCTTGCTGGGTGCCGGAGACGACGATGCGCGAGGCGGTGCTCACGGGGCCGGTGACGGAGACGAGTCCGTTGATTTCAGGCCCGGTTTGCACGGCGATGAGGGAGGCGCGGTTCTGCTCATCGACTTGCACGAGCATGGGTTTGCCTTGGATGCTGACGATGGCGCCGACGGGGACGAGGAGGGCGTCGCGCACTTCATTGACGAGGACGCGGACTTTGACGTACATGCCGGGGCGCAGGAGTCCGTCGCTGTTGGGCAGGGCGGCGTCGAGCATCACGGTGCCGGTTGCGGTGTCAACGTTGTTGTCTGCCCCGACGAGGGTGGCCGGTTGTTTGCAGGCTTCGCCTGAGGGCAGCAGGATCTCGACTTTCTGCCCGGGGCTGAGCGGGCCGCCGGGGCCGCCCTGGCTGAGCCATTCTTGCTCGCTGACGCTGAAGTAGACGCGCAGGGGGTCGAGCTGGCTGATGGTGACGAGGGCTTTTCCGCCGGGGGAGACGTAGCTGCCGACGTCGGCGGCGGCAAAGCCCATGATGCCGTCGACGGGGGCTTCGAGGGTGCAGTAGGCGACGTTGGTTTCGGCGAGGGCGACGACGGCGTCAGCGGCTTGCAGGGCGGCGCGGGCGGCTTTGGCGTTTTGCAGGGCGGTGGTGTATTGCTGGCGCGAGATGGCTCCGTTGGCGACGAGGGGGGTGTAGTAGTCGACGTCCTGCTCGGCGGCGACGGCGTCGGCTTGGGCTTGGCTGCGCTGCTGGCGGGCCTGCTCGAGGGATTGCTCGTAGCGCCGGGGGTCGATGCGGTAGAGGATGTCGCCTTTGCGGACGCTCTGGCCGTTGGTGAAGAGGCGCTCCGAGACGTAGCCCTCGATCTGCGGCAGGAGGGAGGCTGAGACTTGTGCTTGGAGTCGCCCGACCCATTCGCGGTAGACGGGGACGTCGCCGCGCACGGGCTGGGCGACGGAGACGGTGTAGCGCGGCAGGGCGGCGGCGCTGCGGTTTTCGCGCTTGTCGCAGCTGCTCAGGCTGAGGGGCAGCAGGGTGGCGGGCAACAGGGCGAGCGGCAGCAGGAGGCTGAGCGGTGAAAAGGCGGGGCTGGCGGGGGCAACGGGGGGGCGGTGGTTCCGGGGGCGTCTCATATCGGCTCAGAGTCTCTCGCGCTCTCTGCTGCTGAATAATAATCAGAAAAAGGTGCCGCCGCTGCTGTCGCGCTATGGCCTTGCGCGCCGCCCGGCGGTCTGCTACAATGCGCTCCATGATGTGCAAGGGACAGAGCCGCGGGAGCGCTGAGCTGCTCCGCACGCTGTTCATTCTGCTCTGTGCTCTGCTGGCTGTCGGGGGGCTGGGGGGCGGGGCATGGCGCATTGCGACGGAGGGGCCGGGGGTGCTGGGGGTGAATAATGCGGTGCCCTGGGGCTGGGATATTGTGCAGTTCGTTTTCTGGATCGGGCTCGGCCACGCGGGGACGCTGATTTCGGCGATTCTGCTGCTCACGCGGCAGCGCTGGCGCTTGCCTGTGGCTCGGCATGCGGAGCTGATGACGCTCTGCGCGGTGGTGACGGCGGCGGTGTTTCCGCTGGTGCACGTGGGCCGCATTTGGATGATTTGGCTGCTCTCGCCGCTACCCGTTGCCAGCGGGGTGTGGCCGGATCTCAGTTCGCCGCTGGTCTGGGATGCGCTGGCGGTGAGCTCGTATCTGCTGCTTTCGTTTCTCTACTGGCGCACGGGGATGCTCGGCGAGCGGCTGTGCTCGGTGGGGCAGCGCCGCGTCTGGGCGCGGGCTTGTCTGCTGCTGGCGGGTATTCTCACGCCGCTGGTGGTGAGTGTGCACTCGATTGTGGGCAGCGATTTTGCGGTGACGCTGCGGTGGAATGCGGCGCTGCTGCCGCCTTACTTTGTCTGCGGGGCGCTGCTGAGCGGCATGGCGATGGTGATGCTGATTGCGCTGGCGCGCCGGGTGGCCGACGGGGTTCTCGAGAGGCTGGCGCTGCTCACGCTGTCGATGGCGATGGCGATGGGGCTTTTTTATGCGCTGGAGCTGGCGGGGCACCCGGGGCTTTTCGACGGGCGCTACGGGGCGATGCTGCTGCTCAATGTCGGGCTGCCGGCGCTGCTCTGGCTGCCGAGTCTGCGGAGGCGTCGCGCGTTCTGCGCGCTGGCGGCGCTGGGGGTGCTGGGCGGCATGTGGCTGGAGCGCGTTCAGATCATTGTCGGGCGCTCGGTCGCGCTGACGGGCGGCTCCTACAGCCCGAGCGCGACGGATGCGGCGATGCTGGCGGGCAGTGTCGGGCTCTTTCTCGCGCTGTATCTGAGTATCAGCCGCCGCATGCCCGAGGAGAGGGTTGACCCGCTCGATGAGTTGGACGACGGCGCCGCGCTCCCGGCCTTGACCGCTGGCGGCGGGGGTCCCGCCGGGGGCTCGGGGGGGTTCGGCTCGGTGCCGGGTGCACCGGCGGCAAGGCGTTCAACGGCCGAGTCGGGGCGTGCCGTCAGTGGGTCGAAGGGCGGCTTGGCGGGCCTGATCGGCGGCTCTCAGGGCACGGTGGCGCTGCTGGGCGGGGCGGCCGGGGCTCTGCTGGTGCTGCTCTGGGGGGGGCTGACGCAGTGGGCGGATCTGGCGGGGGCACTCGACGGGGTGCCGACGGGGCCGCTATTCCACATTCCGGGGATTTTTGTGGCCTCGCTGCTCGGCGCGGGGCTGGCGACGATTCTTCACCTTCACTTTTTACTCAAACGCTATGAATAAGGATCTCTTGATTTTTAATATCATCAGCGCGCTCGCGGCTCTGGGCGGTCTCGGCTATCTGATCTGGCAGGTTGATTTGGATATGTTCGGTCTGCTGCCGCCTGCGGTGTCCGATATGAATGAGCGCCCGGCCGCGCCGCTGGCGCCGCCGCCGGGGGCCGTGAGTTTCGGCGAGGAGGCTCCGGCCGAGAGCGGGGCTGTTCTCTTTGAACGCCACTGTGCGGTCTGCCACGGGCTCGATGGCAGCGGCAAGAGTTATGTGGCCTCGGTCGAGGAGATGCCCGGCGTTGCGGATCTGCGGACGCTCGGGCAGCGCAAGGAGGAGGAGTTGCTGCAATCGCTGCGCGAGGGCAAGGGCGGTGCGATGCCGGCCTTCGGTCAACGCCTGCGCCCCGCGGAGCTCAACGCGGTCTTTCTCCACTGCCTGAGTCTGATTCACGGCAAGAGCGCCCCCGCCGAGCCGTCCGCCGCCGCCCTCTGATTGTTTTCGAACTGACTGAGCTTTCCCTGCGTCACAGCACCGTATCGCCGCATTCTTGCTCGACACAAGGCCTCTCCTCTGCCTCGACACCCGCCTGATTCCGCTTCAACAATCACATTCCCGAACCATGAAACGCCGCCTCTTTCTGCTGCTGTTGGTCTTTATTCTGATTCTCGTCAATGCGCTGCTGACGAAGCTGATGGACACTTCGATTCTCTCAAATGCCGAGCTGATGGGGCTCGTACCCATCTGGCAGCTTCAGATTCCCCTCGTGCTGGGGCTCTTCGGCGCGGCGTCGCTGGCGGCGGCGCTGGGCATCGGGGCGCTCTTCTGGGCGGCTCTGCTGCCGGCCTGCGGTGCCGGTTGGGCGCCGCAGCGCACGCTGCTGCCGATCTCGCGCGGGAGTGCCTGGTGCGCCTGGCCGATGATTGCCTGCTGCTGCACGGCGCTGGCGGCTTTCGTCTTTCCCTGGATGCAGCAGACGGATTTGCTGGGCTCGGCGGACGGGCGCGTGCTCTTTATGGCGCACGCGGGCGTCGGTCTGATCATCGTGCTGGCGGTGCGGATTCTGCTGCTGCGGCACCCGGGCACGGAGATGCGGCTCCTCGCGGTCTTTCTGTGCGCGGCGCTGGCGCTGAGCTGCGGGCTCATCTGGTGGTGGGGGCAGGCGCTCCCCTTTCTGGCGATGGCGCTGGCGGGCTCTCTGGCGCTGGCGCTGCTGGTGCCGCAGTCTCCGGCTGTGCGCTCCCGCCTGGCGCTGCTGCTGGCGGTGAGTTTGGCGATCTGTGTCTACGTGATCGGCTTCGGCAACATGATGACGGGCTACGCCCCGCTGGACAGTGCCCCGGCCTTCGCTCAGCATCGCAACGCCATCGGCGCGGGCATTCTCATTGCTCTCATCCCGCTGATGCTCACGCGCAATCCGCGGACGATCGGGCTGACGGTGCTGCTCGCCGCCGTTTTCTGCACGTTCTTCATCCTGCTCCCCTCGGCTGATACGGAGGTGGCGCCGTTGAGTGAGGGAGGTGCGGGCATCCGGCTCTGCGCGGGTATCGCGGCGGGGCTGACGCTGGCGCTCTCGCTCTCCCGCGCGCTGCGAGAAAGTGCGATCGGGGTGAAGGTCTGCGCTCTGCTGGCGCTGGCTGATGCGGCGCTCTACACCTGGCTGGCGCTCTACGGCCCGGTGGAGCTGCTGGCGGGGATGGACGTCTCGGGCATGAAGCTGAGCCTCATCTGCTTCGGCATCGGTCTTCTGCTGCAAATCGGGCTCAGTCTGGCTTTCCTGAAGATGATGCTTGCCCCCGTGCCGCGCGAGGAGGGCGAGAGCGAGGCCGCACAGCGCCGGCATTGAGCAGGGCGGTCCCTGCTCTTGTGCCTCGCCCGCGAACCGGACGGGCAACCCCGCCCATGCCCCCGGTTGCGGTGCGCCGGAGGGTGTCGCGGCGAGCCCCGACCGGGCTCTGCGTCGAGGGCGGAAAGGGGCAAAATCTCAGCTCAATTTCCCGGCGGACGCAATCTGTGATTGCAATCCCGCGTCAAAAAGAGTAGAGTAAGCTCTGATCCATTAACGCACCTATGGCAGCACCGCGACTTAATACAGGCTCTCCCAACCCCGCTCCGCGCCGTACACTTCTCAGCTCCGGCCCCGTTCCCACCCGCCGCGTTCTCCTCAAGAGCGGCGATGGCAGCGTGATTCACCCCAAAGAAAGTCAGACTCCCGCGCCCGAGAGCGGCGAGAAGGCCCCCGAGGAGGCTCCGAAGGCCGCTGCACCGAAGACGGCAGCTCCCTCGCCCGCGCCTCAGGCCGCCCCCGCGACCACAGCGCAGGATACCGCGCCTCAGGCTGCGGCTGCTCAGGCGAATGCCGGCAGCGCAGAGCCCTCACCGGAGGAGGTGGCCGAGTACAATCGCCAGATGGAGGAGTATAACCGCCAGATGGAGGAGTACAAGCGCCAGATGGCCGCCTATGAGGCGCAGCAGGCCGCCGAGGCCGAGGCCGCGCGCAAGGCTGCCGAAGAGGAGGCGGCCCGCAAGGCTGCGGAGGAGGAGGCCGCTCGCAAGGCGGCGGAGGAAGAGGCTGCGCGCAAGGCTGCTGCCGAGGAAGAGGCGCGCAAGGTGCGCGAAGAGTTGCTCCATGCGCGACGCGAGGCGGAGATCGCCCAGGCGAAGGCGGCGGCTGCTGCGGCTGCTGCGGCGGCTGCGGAGGCGGCTGCTCGCGCCGAGCAGGTTGAGGCTCGAGCCAAGGCCCTCGATGTGCATATTCCCGAGGGGCCGCTTGCGGCGCATCACGCAGCCACCCCGTCCACTCCCCATGTTCGAACGTCGGGCGGTCCGGCGCTCAAACCCGCCGGGCTCCCCAAGGCGCCGCACAACCCGCGCAAGGGCGGAACGGCTGCGGCGGCGCTCAGCGCCTCGGCTCTGGGTGTCTCGCACACGGCGGACGCACCCGCGCCGGCGGGCCTGCCCAAGTCCGGGATTCCCTCTCTCAAACCCGCCGGGGCCAAGCCTGCCCCTGCAGGGCTGCCGAAGACGGGAGCTCCCGCGCTGAAGCCGACCGGCATGCCCGCGGCGACCGATTCGGTCAAGTCGGCCACCTCGGCGCTGCGTCCCACGACGGGCAAGCCCGCGCCGGCGGCGCTGCCCAAGACGACGGCAACGACTCCGAAACCCGTTGCGGCCTCGCGCCCGGCCCCCACCACGGCTATCTCTCAGGCGCCGGCAGCCACCCCCGCTGCGCCGCACGCGCTCAAACCCTCGGGGGCCGCCCCGACGCTCAAGGCTACGGGGGCCGCTCCTTCCCTCAAGCCGGCAGCGGCCTCTGCTCTCAAACCGTCCGCGCCGAGTCTGAAGCCCTCGGCTGCAACGAAGCCGGCTCTGCATGCATCGGCACCGTCCCACGCCGCCCGCCCCGCAGCGGCGGCAGGCGACGTGCCGCATCCGGCTCAGGTGCCGCCCGTTCCCTCTCCCGGCGCGGCCGACGAGGCTGCTCCGCTCAGCGATGAAGGGGCGGCGGCCCTTTCGCCGGAGAAGCAGGCGGAAGCCGCTGCTCCCGAGATGACGGAGGAGGAGCTCAATGCCCGCGACGCCTACATCTCGATGCTTCAGCAGCAGGCTGCGGCCACCCCGCTGCACAAGCGCCCCATCTTCTACGTCTGCCTGGGCATTCTCGGCGCACTCGCCGTTGGCTGCACCATCTACGTCATCAACGCCAACGAGAACGCTCGCATCGCCAATGAACAGCACGAGCGCTCGGAGGGGCTCAAGAAGCGCTCGATGCGGATTGAGCGCGACGCTCAGCTCAGCAAGGGCAAAAAGCTCGACGTGAAGTGCTCGGTCGACGATGCGAAGTTCATGCTCGATCTCATCGTCAACCCGTCGATGCGGGATGCGAAGGGCAAGGTGCTGCTCGGCAATGCTCCGGTGGACGGCGCTCTGGCCTTCTGCCCCCTGCTCGCCTATGCCGCGACGAACAACCCCGAGATTGAAAAAATGGTCTTCAACACGCTCTCCGAGCAGTGCACGGTGATCTCGGAGCGCATCATCCAGAAGCTGCTCGGCGATATCTCGGTGGCGACGACCGGCGACGCCAACAGCAAGCTCAACGATAAATTCCGCAAGCTGGCCTCGAAGGTCTCCTCGAACAAGGCATGGAAGGACAAGGGCACCAAAAACAAGGTTCTCTCGCACATCTGGAATGCGATGGTGCTTCGCCTCACCGAATCCGATATTGATGAAATCATCAAGCTGCTCGGCGATGAGGATACGGATGCGAGCCTGGCCGGCACGCTCAACAACTCGCTCGACACCATCCTCTCCAAGATCGACGACCCGGCCCGAAAGGCGGAGATCGGCGACCGCGTCTTTGACGCGCTCAAGGAGGAGCACCGCGATCAGCTCAAGCGCTCGCTCGCCCGCTGCTGCTCGCAGAAGGCTCTGGCCTACTACAAGGAGCGCATGAAGGACAAGAAAAACTGGGCCAAGGACCTCGTCTTCTTCGGCTTCTGGGGCGACGATTCCCAGCTCGCCTACATCGGTGAACTCAAGAAGGAGACCGCCGGTGAGCCGAAGTACGAGCGTCTGGTGAGCAATGCCATCGGCACGGTCTTTGCCCAGAATCGCGAGCGCAACTCGCAGGAGGCCATGCAGCTGCTGCAGGTCTGCTTCGGCAACCCCTTCCCCGACACCTCGCGCGGGCAGGAGCTCATCAACAAGATCGAGGGCGTCAACGCCCTTCCCGAGGGCTCTCCCGAGCGCTTGGAGGCCGAGAAACAGTTCAAGCAAATCGAGGAGGATCGCAAGACGAAGATCGCCATTCTCAACACGCTGGCCGGCATGCACGACCACGCCTGGGTGCTGGAGCTGCTGGATCGCTACTCCAAGGACCCGGATGCGGAGATCTCTCGCCGCGCCAAGAGCATCACCAAGAAGGTGAAGGAGAACCGCGAGAACGACGAGGCCAACAAGAGCCGCCGCAAGGCGCAGTACGGCGCCTGATCCTCCAACTGCACGCTCGCGGAGGAAGCCTTCTCTCATCGGAAGCGCTTTCTCGCGCGGGTCGAGGGAGAGCATCCTCACCTGCGCATTTCTCGATATATCCCTCGCAAACAATGGGTTTTGCGGGGGATATATCATTTTTGCGAGGGTGACAGCCCCATTTCTGTGAGTTTTTCTGCAAAAAAGTGCATTTTACTCTTGCAATTCACTCGCGCTTCCTGTATACTCTGCCCAGCCCTCAGGGCAATCGAGCTGTAGCGCAGGCTGGTAGCGCGCTTCGTTCGGGACGAAGAGGTCGCAGGTTCGAATCCTGTCAGCTCGACTTTGACGCCGGGTGCACTGGCACCCGGGTCTGATGGACAAGGCATTCCTCCATCGCTTCTCCTCCTCGGCAAGGAGACGCCGACTTCCATGGGCTGCAGCGCAACTTTTCCCCCGGCCCGACAGCCACGACTTTTTTTCAGAACCCCCAACCGGAACAGTATGTCAGGTCATAATAAATGGTCCAAGATCAAATTCACGAAGGCAGCCGCCGACGCGAAGAAGGGCAAGATTTTTGCCCGTTACTCCCATGAAATCACCCTTGCTGCCAAGAGCGGCGGCGGTGACGTTGACACGAACCCGCGTCTGCGCGCGGCCATCGAGGGCGCCAAGGCGGCTTCGATGCCCAAGGACAACATCGACCGCGCCATCAAGAAGGGCACGGGCGAGCTTTCCGGCGCGACGATTCAGGAGATGACCTACGAGGGCTACGGCCCTGCGGGCACGGCCATCATCGTAGAGGTGGCGACCGACAACACGAACCGCTGCTCTTCGGAGCTGCGCACCATTTTCTCGCGCAACGGCGGCAACATGGGCACTCCGGGCTCGGTTGCGTATCAATTTGACCGCAAGGGTCAGGTCAGCATCGTCGACGACAGCCTCGACGAGGATGCCGCCATGGAGCTGGCCATGGACTGCGGGGCCGACGAGTTCGCTGCCGGTGAAAACGAGGGCGAGTGGAACTTCATCTGCGGCCCGACGGATCTCCAGAGCGTGAGCGAGGCGCTGAGTGCCGCCGGCAAGAACGTGACGGGGATGAAGCTGATTTCCGTCGCGCAGAACCCGACCGTGATTGAGGACGTCGATACGGCGCACAAGGTCATGAAGCTCTATGAGCTGCTCGATGACTACGATGACACGATGAACGTGTTCACGAACTTCGAGATCGCAGAGTCTGTGCTTGAACAGCTCTGATTTCACTCCATTTCCCGGCCGGGGCGGGGCGGCACGTTGAGCTGCCCCGCCTCTGCTCATTTTTTCATTGTTTTTGTATTTCCCTGCCCTTCCCTTGCCATGAGCGCATCGGATTTCTCACCCTCTGAGCAGGCGAGTGCCCAGCGCCCGCCGCGCAACCGCACCCGCGGCTACCAGCCACAGGCAGCCGGGCGGCAGGGTGCTGCCGCCGGACGCCGCGAGCACGGCTTCAAGCCCCGACCTCAGCAGCAGGACGACGCTCGATCCGCCAATGCCGCCAAGGGACGCACCCCCTGGCGCGGCCAGAAAAAAAAGACAGAAGCCGCCGCGCCGAACCAGAAATCCTACGTTCCCGTCGGCGAGCCGCAGCCCGTGACGGGCCTGCTGGAGATCACGCCCAAGGGCTTCGGCTTCCTCCGCGTGCCGGACAACAACTGGGCACCTTCGGAGGATGCCATCTACGTCCCCGCCGAACTCATCCGCAAATATGCCCTGCGTCCCTTCGTGCAGCTCAGCGGCGTCGCGCAGCGCTATGAGCGCGGGCACCAGCTCATCACCCTCAATCAAGTCAACGGGCAAGCACCGGAGGAGGCTGCGAACAACCCGCACTTTGAAGACCTCAGGGCCGTCAACCCGACCCACCGCCTCGCCTTCGAGACCACCAGCACGCGCTACACGACGCGCACGCTCGATCTCATCGCCCCGGTGGCGCGCGGCCAGCGCGGCCTCATCGTCGCGCCGCCCCGCACCGGCAAAACGACGCTGCTGATGCACATTGCGGAGGGCGCCATTGAAAATTACGGCGAGGATCTTCACCTGATGATTCTGCTGGTGGACGAGCGCCCGGAGGAGGTGACGGAGTTCAAGCGAGCCCTGCCCGGGGCGGAGATCTACGCCTCCAGCAATGACAGCGGCGTGCGCGAGCACTGCCGCATGGCGGAGCTCTGCATCGAGCGCGCCAAGCGCCTCGTCGAGGCCGGGCGCCACGTCCTCATCCTGATGGATTCCATCACGCGCCTGGCTCGCGCCTACAACAATGCGGATCGCGGCAGCGGCCGCACGATGAGCGGCGGCATTGACGCCCGCGCTCTCGAAATGCCCCGCCGACTCTTCGCCGCCGCGCGCAACACTCGCACCGCGGGCTCGCTGACCATTCTCGCCACGGCTCTCATTGAGACGAACAGCCGCATGGACAGCCTCATCTTTCAGGAGTTCAAGGGCACGGGCAACATGGAGCTCGTGCTCAACCGACGCATTGCCGAGCTCTATATTTATCCGGCGGTTGACATCCTCAAGAGCGGCACGCGCCGCGAAGAGTTGATTCTGCCGGAGATGATGCTGGAGAAAATCCGCCTCATTCGCCGCGGGCTGGCGAACCACAAGCCTGAGGAAGCCATGGAGCGCCTCCTCTTTTTCATGCGCAAGAGCCGCAACAACGCTCAAATGCTCCTCGGCCTCAAGGTGCGCGGCTGATCGCCGGGTCGCGAGCTGATGCAGCGGCGGAGTACGAGCTCACGCAGCTGATGTTGTCAGACATCCCCATCGTTCGGTGTTACCGGGCACGCGGACTGCCCCCCAACCCTACCTGAGGCCTCGGAAAAGAGCCGCGGGAAAATCTCTTTTCGGCGCCCCTGCCCTCGGCAGTGCTCGGCGCTTCACCTCTCAGCTTCCCGACAATGCCCGGCTATCTGTGCTACAGCCTCAGGGGCATTGCTCGGCTCAGCCCCCCTGCTCTGTCTCCCTTGAGACGCTCCGCCCCTTCCGGCGCGGTCCCGCCACTCTCCCTCCATTTGGCGCCGCGCACCTGATCGTCGCTGCGTTCCCCTGCTCCTCGTCGCCTTCACCACCTCGCGGCTCCGAGCGGCGAAGGGAAACGCTCCCCCACCTCGGCTACCAATCACGCCGACGGACAATCACGCGCTCTTCCGACCACGCCGACCGCCGGCCGCTGGCCACGCAAGTCGTCACGGGTCACGCGGGCTGGTAGTCGATGCGCACAGGCACCTGCTCCACGTCGACGCCGGCGGCCGTGAGCACGTCCATGATGGTGATGAAGCTCCCCATGGAGGACTCCTCAGCGGCCGACACCTGAATCTTGAGATCAGGGTTCGAGCGGCGCAGGCGACTGACGGCTGTCGGGAGCTGCTCCAGCGGAACGATCTGCCCGCCGAGCGCGATGCGGCCGGTGCCGTCAAGCTCGAGCAGCAGGGTATCCGAATCCCCGCGCTCGCCGCTGAGGTGCTGCGTCTGCGGCAGCGTCATGGGCAGCACCTGATTCTGCCTCTTGAACTCCGTGTGGACGATGAAGAAGATGAGCAGGATGGTGAGGATGTCGAGCATGGGGACGATGGGAACGCCCGTAGCTGCATGTCGTCGGGTGTAGATATTCATGGCGTCTCACAGGCGGTTGCGGTGGGCCAGCAAATCGGTGAAAAACTCGGCAACGCGAGCTGAACGGCGCTCCAGCGAGCGCTCAAAGCAGGAGAGCGCCACGATGCCGGGCACGGCGATGGCCAAGCCGAAGATCGTGGTGTAGAGCGCCTTGGAAATGCCGAGGCTGATGCCGCTCTGCGCCTCCGTGGTGCCGAAGACGCCGAAGATCTCCACGAGGCCCCAGGCCGTGCCGAGGATGCCGAGCATGGGGGAAATCGTGGTGACGATGTTGATGAGCGACATACCGGCGCGCTGGCGATCCATGATGAGGCGCAGGCGCGCCTCGATGAGCTTCTCGATATCGGGCTCATAGCGGTGCTCGATGCAGTAGATGACCTCGCGGGCGAGCGGGGCCTTGGAGCTCAGGGCGGACTCCAACAGCACCTGAGACGAGTTCTGCATCTTGGCCACGGCGAGCTTCTGTTGCAGGCTTCTGAGCGCGCGCCCTTCACCGGTGAAGATGAGGTGGTAAAGGATGGCGGCAATGAGCGTCACCGAGCAGATCAGCAGGGGATAGCCGAAGGGGTGACAGGCATCGAGGAATTGTTTGGCGGTTTCAATCATGGCGTGTCGGAATGTTGTGTGACAAAAAAGAGTTCAGAGCGTATCGCGACGGGCGGGTATCGCAACGGCGCGTTTGGTGGGGCTGGGTTTCGTGATGGAGGGAGTCTTTTGACGGGGCATGTCTCGGAGGAGGCACCGAAGAGCGGAGGCGGCGCGATGAACGCCATCAGGCAGCCATTCATCCGAGAGGCGGGACGAGATCAGAGGTGCGAGGGGTTAATCTTGTAGGTGACGGAGCGTTGAAGTCGCATGGGGTGGTGGTGAGAGTCGGTATGATAGGAGTCGGTATGGAGAGAGGTTGAACGGTAAGGCGCTGAACGGCGAGCAGCCGGCGGCAGGGGTCTGGATGGTCGAAGTTTAAGCTCAGTCATAGATGAACATGATGCCCATCTCGAGCAGACTGCCGCCGAGCTCTTTCTGCACGGACGCGGGGATGGGAGGCAGAGACGCCTGCCGAATGGCTTTGAAGGTGAGGGACTGCTGCACGACGCTGGCTCCGCGGCGCGAGAGCAGTTGCAGATTATGGATACGCCCCTCCTTCGTCAGGGTGATACTGACGGTGAGCGTGCCGGGCACAAGGGCGCTGCGGTGCTCATCGCATTCAAAGTACCAGGAGCGCGCGATGCGCCGGTAAACTTCGGCCTCATAGCGGCCGCGAGGGGAGGCCTCCACGCTCAGCGACGGATGCCGACCGCAGATGAAGGTACCGCTGCTGCGGCTGCGGCGCTCGTAGGTGCGGAAACCCGGCTGAACCGAGCTCGGCAAGCTGGGGTCATAAACCGGGTGGCTGCGCTGCGCGGGCGGAGGAAGCGTCGGATCCGGCAGCAGCGCCACGGCATCCGAGAGACCGGGCCGCGCAGCCGGTCGGGGCTGCGCGGCCTCGTCTTCCGCTGCCGGCGGCTGCTGAGGCACGGGTTTGCCGTCGGGAGTCTCCTGAGCGGGCAATGCCGGCTGCGGGAGATCCGGGTTTGAGGCCGGGCGCTCCTCCTTCACGTCCGCTTCGCGCCCCCGGCCCTGCTCCAGCCCGCGGCTCGGCGTCTCCGAGATGATCACCGGCTGCTGCGTCGGCTGCGGCACAGGCTCAGCAGAAGACTCAGCACGAAGCGGCTCGCCGTCGTCGGAAGGCGGGCGCGGCGTGGAGTCCGTCTCTTCGGGAGTGCGCTGTTGATCCTGCGGCTGCTGAGGCTGATCAGGATGGGGCGGGATCTGGTTGGGCTTGGAGCGGCCTGTGTCTTCGCTCAGCGAGATCTGCTCGCTGGCGAGGTCGCCGTCCTGCCGCTCCTGATCGAGGGGATTCACCTCCTCCGGTCGCTCCTCACCCTCCATGTGGGGCGCCTTCTCCGAACTGTCCGGAACCAGTTCGCTGGCTCCCTCGGTGTTGCGGTTGCCGATGCGGTCGGGATCGCGGGGCAAGGTCTCGGGCACATCGGGGCTGGTCTTGCCGAAGTTCCGCGGCGGCTTCGGCTTCTCCTCCTGAGGTTTCGGCTGCTTCTTGGCGGGGGGGCGCAGCACGTGCAGAGCGCGCGGCGTGCGACGGTGATGCCGCGCCGAGCCATCCGGGCTTTCGGGCACGAGCATCAGCAGGGCCAGAATCAGCAGGTGCAGCAGCAGCGAGAGCACGATGCACAACAGCACCGGCCAAAGCCTTCTCGCTCGCTTTCCTCGCGCTCTCACACGCCTATTGTAACGGAGCCGCGGCGCTCGCGCAAGTCCTCTCCGCGTCAGGGTGCAACTTGTTATTCTGTCAATATGCCTAGGCGCAGCTTCTCCCCTGCGCGCCTTCGTCAACAACGTCGCACCCCAACCGCCGAGTAACCTTCCGGGTGCCTCCGAAATCGCCTCCCGGCTTCTCTCCCGGGCGCTCTCCTCCGAGCTCCCCCTCCGAGCTCGCTGCCGTGCACCCCTCTGAGCTTCCCACCCGGCTTTCCGCGAGCCACCTTGCGGTGCAACAGGGAGGGGAAAACACACCTCCGAGAACAAGCCGCAGCCCCTCCCGGCCATCCGCAGGTCTGCCCCTTTTCCCGCAGGATTCGGAACCCGGGCTCGAGCAACACCATGCTCCCGTTTCAATGCAAAAGGCGCGCCGGCTCCTCCCGTTGGGGAGAGAAACCGGCGCGCCCCCGTGCGGCTCGCGTCGCAGCCCTGCTGTTCGCCGCCCGCCGCGCAGCCCGCTCTGTTGCCCCTTCCGACATGTGAGTCCGGCCTCGTGAACGGCAGCACTGAACCGGGCCCCGCGAATGGGCGTGCCCAAGGGGGGGGGCTCGCGAGCAGAGGGCACGAAACCGCCTTGGCTCACAAAGACCACGAAACTGCATCTCATATCCGGCGGAGACGAAAGCTCTCGAATCCGAGAGCGGTCGCACCCGAGGGCACCTTCATGAGGGGGCGGAACACGCGGACCTCCGCGAGCCTCGGCGCATTCACCGTCAGCGGCGACCGTGTAGGCGGCCGTGCACAGGCGGCAGTCAGGGGGCTTCAGACGATAGGCGGCAAGCGACTGGCGGCAGAGCGATGCTCAGTCCAGCGTCGCGAACTGGAGGTGCATCCAGTCCACATCGCGCTGGCGGCCGAGAGAGATGGCGCCCTGCTCTTCCCAGATGCGCCACCAGTCCTCGTATTCGGCACCGCTGAAGCGGGCGCGGGGCCGCTTCATGTTGTAGCTGTTGTGCTCGGGATCAAAATCGAGCGCAACGCCCCAGGCGTGCATCGACAGGGAGCTGCCGCCGGTGCAGCTGCGGTAGTTGTAGCTGCCGCCGTAGAGATCCAGCCCGAGGCGGCTGATGGCCTCCTGACCGTAATGCTCGAGCACGGCGCGCAGCGCGCGCTCCACGCGCGCGGCAATGCAGCGGTGCACGCGGATGCTCTTGACGGGCTTCCCCTCATAGAGCAGCGGGTAGGGCGGCGTCACGTTCACGAGATTCTCCTCACAGCCGGGACTGCCGTAGAGGCTCTTGCCGAGGCGCACGCGCGACTGCGGGGGGATGGGTCCCTCCTCTGCCGCGGGAGCCTCGATGATTCCCAAGGCTCGGGCGATGGCCTCGATCGTCACCGGGCCGATCACGCCGTCGGCCTCGACGCCGACTTTCTGCTGAATGGCTTGAACGGTATTCATGGTTTACTTGGTTGTGCGATCCTCCTGTCTCAGGTACACGGGTTGGTGAAAGGGGTGATTCTCGAGTTGGCTGATGCGCAGGGAGAGCTCGCGCAGGGCTGTGGCCGTCTCGACGTAGGCCTGTGTCTGCTCCCTCATGAAGTTGCGCACGTCGGCGTAAAGCACGGCTGCGGCGACCCAAGACGCCACCGTGACGATAGCCACGGGGCGCTCGACCATCTGCCGCAGCACCCAGACGACCCAAGCTTCGCCCTCACGCCGCTGACACATCGTCGACCTCCTTTCCGGCGGTGTTGAGTGCTCGCCGGGCAACGGCGGAGCCCGAGTGAATCATCATATCGGCACGGATCGGCAGAGCCTCGCCGCAGGGAGACTCTGCGCTGGCGCGGTGACGGCCGGGGAAACCCAGCAAGCCCGAAGCGCGAAGTCCCGGCGCCCGCGTGACGGCGTCTCGCTGGGGCGTGTGCGACTCACGGCCTGACGAAGTCCCCATGAGAGGCGGCTGCTCCGAGGGCGTTAATGAGGTGCGGGGAATGGCCCCGCAGCATGTTTGATGGTATGGCATATTCTGTGATGATGTTTGATAGAGTGAAGCCCCTCTCCGCTTCGGCCGGTGACTTCGCAAGGCCATTGTGAGCCCGGCTCTCGTGGCCCGTCTCGAGTCATGAGAAGTCGGGCTCGCCGGCAATGCGGCTCAGCACAATGCGGCTCAGCAAGCCGAGTCGGCCCGAAGGCATCTGCCGGAGTGCGGAGCCATCGGCCGAGGCGTGGAGTGGCTTCATGCACATGACATTACAGCTCTCTCAGAACGCTGTCACGCAGAGACGGGGGCACCGCAGGTGCCGGCCGGGGGTGGGCAGATGATGCCCCAGGGGCGCAGATTGGGGGCTGGCGCACGCCATTATGAACGGAGGGTCACGGAGGCAAAGAGACTTGTACTCAGTGCTCCAAGACTGCGCTTGGAGAGCCGCAGGGCTTCGACAGCAAGCCGGAGCTCGGTCGACAAGCGGCGCAAGCGCGTCCATTTGTCTTGCCAAGCCTGCGCGGGAAGAGTACAATGACCGCGGTTCCGCCTGCACCTTTCCCCCTCCCTCGCAGCGTCCCTACAGCGGCCCTCCACAGCCGCCGCACGGAGGCCCCGGATGAGATCTCGAACGGCGCCGGACGAGACTCCGCCCTGTCCGAACCGCTCGGTCCGCCATGGTCGGCCGTCCGGCTCGGCGCATCGCTCGACTCCCCGGACGCGCTCGGCGCCCCCGGTGCCATCGGTGCTGTCACGACTCGGCAGACCGAAGCGCGGCCGCCTGCCTCAGGTCCCGTTCGCGCGGCGTTCGGTAGTTCTCCGTCCGCTGCGCCGCGGGGAGGTGAGGCCCGTCGGCCTCGGCTCGAAGCTCCGGCTCGGCGTGGGGGATGATCGGGCGGCCCCTGATAAACCATGAGTGCTGATCAAACGAGTTCTGCTGACCTTCGCGCTGCGGCGACGCCCCGGCCGGAGAGTCCCGTGATGCCGCAGGCCCCGGCCGTGGAGAAGAGTCTGCTGTCCATGATGTCGATCGACCCGACGAACATCATCTCGCGGTGCATTTCCGACGGCGTCAACAGCGATTACTTTTACATCCCCGCTCACCGCATCATCTGGGAAAATTTCCGCGGACGCTACGACAAGGGGCAGACGGTTGACGCAACTTCGGTGGCGCAGGAGCTCGAGGACCACGGTCTGCTGGAGGCTGTCGGCGGTGCGACGGGCCTGATGGAGGTGTTTTCGTACGCGACGACGACGGCGCTCTATGAGCAGCATCTCGAGATTCTCAAGGAGAAATACATCCGCCGCTCCATCATTCTGACGGCCAACAAGGCGACGGACGCTGCGTACCGACAGGAGGGCGAGATTGACGACCTGCTTGATCAGACGGAGCAGGATGTGCTGCACATTCGCCAGACGGCGATCAAGGGTGCGGAGTGGAGTCTCAAGGAGGACATTCGGCGCGCGGTGGACAATCTGGAGCGCATGATGATCTCGAAGGGGGATATCCTCGGGCTTCGCTCGGGCTTCGAGAAGCTCGATCACATGATCAACGGCCTGAAAGCCGGTGAGCTCTTCGTCATTGCGGCGCGCCCGTCGATGGGCAAGACTTCCTTCCTGCTCAACATCATTGAGCATCTCGTGCTCGATGAGCAGAAGCCGGTGCTGTGTTTTTCCTGCGAAATGCCCAGCGTGCAGCTCGTCGAGCGTCTGCTCTACGCGCGCAGCGGGGTGAGCAAATCGATGCTGCAGCTCAACAAGGGGCAGATTCCGCCCAAGGATATGAAGAGGCTGCGCGACGCCATCAAGGAGCTTCAGGGCAGCCAGCTGATTATCGACGACACGGCGGCCATCTCCATCTCTGAGCTGCGAGCCAAGGCTCGGCGCGTGCAGCGCGAGAACCCGGGGCTTGCGGCGATCGGCATCGACTACCTTCAGCTGATGCGCTCACACACCAAGCAGGCGCAGAGCAGCCGCGAACGTGAGATCGCCGAAATCTCGGGCGGTCTCAAGGGCTTGGCCAAGGAGCTGGGCATTCCCGTCATCGTGCTGGCGCAGCTCAACCGCGGCCCGGAGAACCGCACGGGCAAAAACAAGGGCACGCCGCAGATGAGTGACCTGCGAGAGTCCGGCGCCATCGAACAGGATGCGGATATGATCGGCCTGCTCTACCGCAAGCGCTACTACGCCGAAACGGATGAGGAGCGCGAGGAGATGGGCGACGACGCCATGCTCATTCTCGCCAAAAACCGCAACGGCCCTACGGGCGATGTGCCGCTCTCCTTCAAGGCGGAGCTCATGCGCTTCACGACCCGCGTGGTCGCCGAGGAGGATGAGGAGGACTGATACCGTCTGCGGAGGGAACGAAGGGCCTCCGGAGAGCTCCACGGACTCACGGAGACCTCACGCCCGGGGCTTCCCCATGGCTCCCCTTCGCGGCTTCCGCATCGCTCTCCCTCGACTCGCTCAGGCTCTCACACGACTTGCGAACATTCTCCGGCAACATGGCCTTCTCATCGTTCCCGTTCGAGGTTCCCGCACGAGCTTCCCGCTCGGGGGCCGCTCCCGTCCCGCCGAGTTTACACCCCTCGGGGCGATGAAGCGCGGCGCTCGGCTCGCTGACGCGCCCCGGCCGTCGAAGCCTCACGAAGCCTCGCGAAGCCGCCCGCCGCTGACTCCTGCGCCCGGCGCCCCCCCTGACATCTCTTTCAACCACAACGACCATTCTCATGGATGCAACGCAACAAACTCAACGCTGGATTCAACGCGATCTGGAACACTGCTGGCACCCCTTCACACCGCAGGCTCTCTGGGGGCAGGAGTCGGAGATTCTCATGATTCAATCGGGGCGCGGTGTCTGGCTGACGGACTCGCTCGGCCGCCGCTACATCGACGGCAACAGCTCCATATGGGTAAATATCCACGGGCACTGCCACCCGCGCATCGTCAGCGCGATTCAGCGCCAGACCGAGACGATCTGCCACAGCAGCTACCTCGGCTTCGCGCACGGGCTGGCGAGCGATCTGGCGACGCGCCTCTGCTCCTTTTTCCCCGAGGGCACGCTCACGCGCGTCTTTTTCTCCGACGACGGCTCGACGGCGCTGGAGACGGCTCTCAAGATGGCCTTCCAGAGCCATGTGCAGACGCCCGGCGAAGAGCAGCGCCGGCACTTCGTCGCCTTCAGCAACTGCTACCACGGCGACACGATGGGCGCGGCCTCGCTCGGCGGCGTCGGGACCTTCTTCAGCAAGTTCCGCGGCTTCGGCATGGAGGTGACGCATGTGGGGAGCATGGATGATCTGCGCGCGCTGCCCGCCGATTTTCTGCGAACGGTGGCGGCCATCGTCATCGAGCCGATCATTCAGGGTGTGAACCGCATGACGCCCTGGCCCAAGGGGATGCTGCGCGAGCTGCGCCGCTTCTGCGATGAGCAGGGCATCTACCTCATCTGCGACGAGGTGATGACGGGATTCGGACGCACAGGCAAGCTCTTTGCCTGCATGCACGAGGAGGTTATTCCCGACTTCCTCTGCTGCGCCAAGGGCCTGACGAGCGGCTACACGCCGCTGGCGGCCTGCCTGACGACAGAAGCGGTCTACAACAAGTTCATCGGGCCCTACAGCGAGAACAAGTCCTTTTATTACGGCCACAGCTTCACGGCGCATCCTCTGGGCTGTGCGGCGGCCATGGCGAGCCTCGATGTCTTTGAGGAGGAGAAGGTGCTGGAGAAGCTGCCGCCCAAGATGGCCCTCATCGGTGAGCTGGCGGCAGAATTGGAGCGCAGCAACCCCTACGTCTGCGCCCACCGCCGCTGCGGGATGATCCTCGGCATCGACATCGCCCGGCCGGACGGCACGCCCTACCTTCAGGACGAACGCGCCGGTGAAAAGGCTTGCGTCGCCATGCGACCGCACGGTCTGCTGACGCGCCCCTGCACGCATGACACGATTGTCTTCATGCCGCCGCTGTGCATCTCCGAGGAGGAGATCCGCCTCGCCTTCCGCGCTCTCGATGCGGGCATCCGCGAGGGACTGGCCGCATTATGAGCTTGATTTTGCGGGGCTCTCTGGCATACTGATACAACTCACATGGCAGTCATCTTCATCACGCGCAAGGACGGCACGCGGCAGAAATATCGCCTGCCGGCAGAGCCCGGCAGCATCATCTCCATCGGCCGCGACGAAAACTGTGTCGTGTCCATGCCCGATGTCGTCGGCCTCTCCGGGCGCCACTGCACGATCCGCCGCGAGGGGCAGGTCTATGTGATTACCGACAACCACTCGACCAACGGGACGCTCTGCGACGGCGAACCCATCACGGAGAGCGTGATGCGCCGCAGCGCGGTCTACTCGCTGGGCGAGGCGACGCTCGTCTTTGATCCGGAGATCTCGGCCGCGCCGAAGATCGATCTGGCAGCGCTGGCTGAGGATGAGCGCCGGGAGGAGGAGCAGGCTCGAGAAGCGGCAAGGACGTCTCCGGATGCTGACAAGAGCTCCTCTACGGAGCCCTCTCCGCGCGCGGACGGGACCGCGGCTGAGGCCGAGACTCGGGACAGGGGGCTCGGGACGAGCGGACGCGACAAGGGAGCTGACATCAGGAGGGACGCCGCCTCGGGGGACAACTCCTCACGGCATGCTGATGCCGCCCCCGAGGGTACCGGAAGCGCTTCCGAGAGCAAACTGCCAGCCGTTCCCCAAGGGCCTTCCCTGCGGACGGATGACGCTCCCACGGCTCCGCGTCTGCGTGTTCCGGCCGGCGCGCGGCGCCGCGCGCGAGGGCTGCGGCCGGTAGCGGAGGCGGCGGCGCCGCGCTCGGGGCTCGTGCGGCTGCTCATTACCGTCTACGTCCTGCTGGTGCTCGGCGGGGCCTTTTATGCGGGGCTAACGCTGCGCTACTGGTGGGAGACGGGGCGCTATCTGCCGACGGACGGTGCCGCGGGCGCGGTCTCCCCCTCAACCGGCGAGCCCCTCGTCTCCCCTGCCCTGTCGACGCCTGCACCAACGGCAGCGGCACCGGCATCGCCCGCAGCGGGTGCTGCGGCAACAGCCCCTGTGTCTTCGGGGGATGTCGGTTCCGCAGCACCGCAAGGCACCTCCGCCGCACAAAATACGACGGCGGGAGGGGCTGAAAACAATCCCATCCGGCCGGCCTCCTCCGCTGTCGGCGCGACTCCGACAAACGCCCCGGTGCCCACCCCTGCTCCCACGACGTCCGCAGCGCTGCAAGGGAACGGAAACAACGAGCCTCAGGGGACTTCGCCGCAGGGGGGCTGAGGTCCTGCGGCTGTTTGACACGCATTTCCCCCTTCGTCCTTTTATCCCCCTCTTTAACGAGGGGGGCTCAACGATAAAACCCGGCGGTCGCTATGCGGCCGCCGGGTTTTGTTTCAAAGTCTGTTGTCGAGCGGAGCTCAGGCGAGCTTGCTGAGGACACCGTGGAGGATGTCCAGGCCCTCGCGCAGCACATCCTCGGGGATGTTGAGGGCGGGGATGAGGCGGAGCGTATCCGCCCCGGCCGGGCAGCAGAGCAGGCCTGCCTGCATGCAGAGGCTGTTGACATAGGCTGCGGGGGTGCTGCCCTCGGGCACGGTAAAGCTGCCGCGACGCAGGGCGACACCGCGCAGCAGGCCGAGGCCGCGCACGCATTCGACGACGGGGAGATTCCAGCCCTCGACGGTGCTCTTGATGAGCTCACCCATGCGCGTGACGCGCTCGCCGTAGTTGCCGGAGACGAGCTCGCTGACGACGGCGTAGGAGGTGGCGCAGGCGAGGGGCGTGCCGCCGAAGGTGGAGCCGTGGGAGCCCGGGCCCATGATGGAGGAAAGCTCGGTGCCCTCGTCGTTGATGGCGCGATTGCTGACCCAGAAGCAGCCCATCGGGAAGCCGCCGCCGATGCCCTTGGCGCAAGAGACGAGGTCGGGGCGAATGTCGGGACAGATGGCCTTCCAGCCCATGGGGGTGCCGCAGCGGTAGAAGCCGCACTGCACCTCGTCAATCATGAGCAGCAGGTCGTGCTCCTTGCAGAGATCGGCGATGGCGCGCAGGAACTCGGGGCGCACAGGGTTCACGCCGCCTTCGCCCTGAATGGCCTCGAGCATGATGCCGCAGGTCTCGGGGCGGATGGCGGCGCGCAGCTCCTCAATGTTGTTGAAGTCGACGTAGCGGAAGCCGACGAGCATCGGGTCAAATTCGATCTGAATCTTCTCCTGCCCCGTGGCAGCCATGGAGCCGAGAGTTCGACCGTGGAAGCCCTTGCGGAAGGTGATGACTTCGTAGCGGGGGCTGCCGTCGGCGGCGCGGCGGCGATGGCCGAAGCGGCGGGCAACCTTGATGATGCCGTCATTGGCCTCGGCGCCGGAGTTGCAGAAAAAGATGCGGCCCGGGATGCCGATGACTTTCTCGACGATGAGCTTGGCGAGGCGTTCCTGCTCGCCGATGGTGTAGAGGTTGGAGCAGTGCATCAGGCGGTGCGCCTGCTGGCAGAGAGCATCGACGACGATGGGGTTGCAGTGCCCCAGGCAGCAGGTGGCGATGCCGGCGCAGAAATCCACATAGCGTCGGCCTTCCGTATCAAACAGGTATGAGCCCTCACCTTTGGCCATTGTCATGGGCGCGCGAGCATATGTCGGCAGTACGTATTGTGAATTCATAGCGGGTTCGACTCTACTCTGAGCGCCTCTTCTTGTCAATGTTTTTTGCGGTGCCCGCGGCAGATTTTTGAGCTTCGGACGGGGCCCGATCTCCGCCGAGCCGAGTCTCTCTCGGCGGCGCAGCTAAGCCCCGAGAAACGGCTCGCCGGGCAACCCTGTTCCCTCACGGGCCAAGACGGCCTCACCCTACACGGCAACCGGGATGGGCGGGGCTGCGGTACAGCTCCTGCACACGCACCCTCCTACCGTCGGCGCGCAAAGAGCAGGCTTGCCGGAAGAGCCGAAAGAGGAGGAAAGGCTGAGGAGAAGCGGGAGGGGCGAGGACGCGCAAGGGAACCTGAGGGGGCTCACCGCGAGGGCCTCGCGGCGACTCTCCGGGAGGGGCTCTGAACCGCACGGGGGCACGGGGATTCCCTAGCAGAATCTCACGAGGAAAGCCCTCGGGCCTCAGGCGCGGCGGCGCAGGAATTTGCGGGTGAAGGCATCGAGCTCGGGCACGCGGAAGAGGAAGGCGGCGGCCAGGTAGATGAGCGCCCCGACAATGCCGCCGATGGCCATGGCACCGAGGCGGTGGATGAAGCTCCAGGAGGTGAAGCCCGTCAGGAGGAGTTCGCGGATTTGCCAGCAGGCCAGAGCCAGCACGGCGCCGGCGAGCAGGATGCGCAGCAAACCGGGGAGCAGCACGCCACAGGCCATGTTGCCGAGCAGGTGGCGCAGGTAGAAGAAGTAGAAAAAGAAGTTGAGGATGGTGACGACGGAGGTGGTCAGGGCGAGCCAGGGAGCGCTGAAGTGCAGGACGTAGACGAAGACGTAGTTAAGCCCGACGGAGATGCAGAAGGCGACGATGGCGAGGCCGGCCGGCGCCCAGGGCTTCTCGAGCGCGAGGAAGATGGGCTGGAGGACTTTCATGCCGGCGTAGCAGAGCAGGCCGACGGAGTAGCAGGCGAGCACGTTGCCGGTGAGCACGGCGGCCTCGGCGTCGAAGCGCCCGCGCTGGTAAAAGGTGCTGACGATGGGCTCGGCCCAGATGCCGAGGAAGACGGTGGAGGGGACGGCGAAGAAGGCGACGAAGCGCATGGAGCGGGCGAGGTGCTCGGGGATGGCGTTGTTCTCGCCCGAGGTGATGGTCATGCGCGAGACGGCGGGCAGCACGACCATGCCGACGGCGACGCCGAAGAGGGCGACGGGGAGCTGCCAGAGGTGGAAGGCGGCGCTGATGGCGGTGACGGATCCGCCGGCGAGGTCCATGGCGAAGGCGGTGTTGATGAAGACGTTGGACTGGGTGATGCCGGCGGCGATGACGCCGGGGATGATGAGGTACCAGACCTTGCGGACGACGGGATCGGTGAAGCTGATGCGCCAGCCCCTCAGACTCAGGGCGAGATTCCAGCGCGGGCGGAATCCCTTTTGGCGCATCTTGGGCAGCTGCACGAGGATCTGCATGAGTCCGCCGAGGACGACGGCGACGGCGAAGCCGTAGAGGGCGTTGGGGCCGAATTGCGGGTCGATGAGCCAGCCGAGGCCGGTGCCGATGAAGATGATGGTGAGGTTGAAGGCGGCGCTGGCGAGGTTCGGCAGGCCGAAGATGCCGAAGACGTTGAGGGCACCCATGCAGAGGGCGCTCACGGAGGCGAAGAGGATGAAGGGCCACATGATGCGGCAGAGGTCGGTGGCGAGCTCCATGAAGCCTCGCGGCTCCACCTTGAGGGTGGTGAGGCCGTCGGGGATGCTGCCGGCCGGGGCGACGGCAGGGGAGCCGGCGCTGCCGGTGTAGAGGTAGAGGGTGTCGCCGGGGCTCAGGGGGCGCAGGGCGCCTTCCTTGAGACAGGATTCATCGGTGAGGCCGTCGAGCGGGGCCTTGCCGCTGAAGGAGGCGACGGCGAGCCCGTCGTCGCTGCGGGTCGTGCCGAGGAACTCGACGAGGGCGCCGGGCACGGGGGCTGCCGAGCCCTCGCTGCAGCTGTAGTGCACCAGCACGCGCTCGGGATAGATTTGCTGCATGCAGTAGCCGGCGATGAGGACGCCGCCGGCGACGAGGATGACCATGAGCGCGATGAGCTGGCTGAAGACTTTGTTGGCGAGCTCCCAAGCGGCCTTGGGTCCGTCGACTTTCTCCACCTTGCTCATGGCGCTGGTGAAGCTCTGGGAGAGTGCGCCCTCAGCAAACATGTCGCGCAGCATGTTGGGCAGGCGGAAGGCGGCGAGGAAGGCGTCCATGGCGCCGGTGGCGCCGAAGAGGCTCTGGTAGGTGATTTCTCGGATGAGGCCGGTGAAGCGGCAGCAGAAAATGGCGGCTGTCGCGATGAGGCTCTTCTTCTGCATCGAGGACATGGCGGGAGGGGGAGCTTGCGGAATCGGTTGACGCGGGGGGGGGGGGGGGAGGGGGGGGGGGGGGGGCGGGGGGGGGGGGGGGGGGGGGGGGGGGGGGGGGGGAAGGAGGCGAAGCGGGAGCTCGGTGGGTGAGATGAACCCGGTGGGGCCCGGTGGTGAGGTGTTTGTAGGGGGAGCGGGAACCCGCTCGGGCGCAGCAGGGGCAGCGCGGTGACGACCTCGGGGAATGGGAGGGAGGCGCCGGAGGTGGGGAGAGCCCCGAAGGAGTTCAGAGTCCGAGAGGCTCGGAGAGCCTCACCCCCGGGGCGCGTCTCCTCATCGCTCTCAGCGCACCGGGTCAGCGGCACCGCGGGGCTCGTTCCCCGCCCCGAAAAGCCCACCGCCGAGGCCGTCATGCTCCGCCAAGCGGCTTCGCAGGCGCATCAGCGGTGCCTGGCCCTCGGCGGCGCGATCGACTCAGCATGACTCGGCGAACTTGCGCCTCAGCGGCTCCTTCGGCTCAGCGGCGCTTCTCGGGCATGCCCTCCTTGATCTTGCGGACGGCCACGCGGGCATAATAGGTGTCTCCGAGCAGCAGGCAGGTGCGGGCATACTCGCGCACCACGGTGCGATAGAGGTCTTTGTCAGCGGTATCGAGGCGCTCGCGATCCTCCTCGGAGAGCTCCTCAATGGCCTTCATGAGGGCCTTGAGCTGCGAGGCGGCGCGGCGGTCGTTCTTGGCCTTGCGGTTGACAAGCGCCAGCTCGAGACGTGCGCGGTAGGCGAGTCCGTCCGTGACGTCGGGATGGGACTCGGCCACCATGTCTGCCGTGGCGGAGACCCACTTGATGGCGCTGTTGTAGTCTTCCTCGCCCTGATAGTAGGCCGCGAGCTCGCGGGCGACGGAGGCCTTGAAGTCCGCGTTCTTGCGCGCCAGATTTTCGTCGGCCGCCAGCATCTCCCAGCAGCGGGTGAGCAGCGCGATCTTGTCCGCGCCCTGCGCGTGCTGCGACAAATAGGTGAGGCAGCGCAGCACTTCATCGGGGTCGCTGTCGTGCTCGACGAGGTAGCGGCAGTCCGCCATGGCATCGTGCACGGCGCCGCGGGCCTCATCCGAGCGCGAGCGGATGCGGCAGATGCGCAGCTGCAACTCGGGGGTCATCTCGCCGTAGCCCTCGGCGAAGGCCGCGGCCAGCGAAAGGGCCTGTGAGCATCCTTCGTAGTTGCCGAGGCGATAGCGCAGCTCGCCGAGCATCATGTAGCAGTTGGGCAGACGGTGCTCGCGGTCCGGGTACTCGAGCATGGAGTCGCGGCAGCGCAGCAGCTTCGCTTCAATCTCCTTGAGGCTGGCGGAGGAAAGGTTGGGGTTGTCGCGCAGGGTGTTGGAGACCTCCTCGATCATGAGGCTCGAGGTCGCCGGGCAGAGCGGCCATTTGCCCTGCTCCAGAATGTTGCGCACGATCTGCAGAACGGGCTCCTTGACGGTGCTGGCATTCGCCCGCATCATTTGCAGGTCGGCAGCCTCGGCGGCAAGCTCGGGGGTGGAGATGCGGGCCATGACGGCAGGGTGGTCGAGGCGCGAGATGATGCGAACGGCCTCATCGGTCTTCTTCATCCGCAGGCAAGTCTCGGCCGCGCGGCGCACGGAGCGCAGCAGCATGGTCGTCAGCTCGGGGTTGTCGATGATCTTGTCCTGAAGCTGGCGGTCGAGGCGCAGCTGGAGGTCGTAGTCCTGATGGCGCTCAGCGGCCTCGGCCAGGCGTTCAAGGCCTTCAACGGGGGCGAGGCTCTCCACCTCGGGGAGGATGGCCTTGGCCTCCTGCCAGAGGTCTTTGTCCACGAGCCGGGTGAGCAGGAACCAGCGGAACTGGCGGCGCGTGTCTTCGTTAGTGATCCAGGCGAGGCGCGTCTTGCTGGTCTCGGCCAGCTCGAGCAGCTGGGCCTTGTCGCCGGAGAGCTGGCCGAGCAGGTCGGCGAGGTGCGTGTTGGCCTCTTCGTTGCTGTAGACGGTCACGGTTTTGCCGCGGAAGAAGTTGACGATGTCATCGCCCTTGGCGTAGATGATCCAGAGGAGAAGGCCGGTGATGGTGAGCCCGATGGCGGCCAGCGGAAGGCCGTGGTTGGTGTTTTTGCGGCGCGGACGGTAGCGGCGAGTCATGGTGAGGGGGCTGGGTGAGGTGGTGTTGGAGGGACTGGGATGGAGGGATGGGGACGAAAGGGGATGGGGAGAGGCTGTTTATCGGGGAACGGGGACGGGAGGGCGACTTTCGCAGCACCGCGCCCGGGGTCGGAGGGAGAATCAGTTCGAAGTCGGCTGAGCAGCAGAATTCGCGGGGGATGCTGCCGCAGGTGAATCCGCGGCGGAAGCTTCGCCGGCACCCGAGGTCTCAGAGGGAGCCTGAGTCTCGGCGGCCTCGCTGCCGAGGTGGCGGGCACAGATGTCGAGTTGGCCGAGAGCCTCTTCGCGGCTTTCGGGTTTGAGGTTCGGGAGCTCGAGCAGCTGCTTCCAGCTCTCGCGGGCCTGCGGCCAGCGCTCGAGCTTCATGCAGGCGTAAGCGAGGCTGCGCAGCACGTCCTCGCGGCGACCGGCATCAGTCTGAGCGGAACCGGTCTGAGCCGCATCGCCCTGCCCCGCCTCCGGCTGCCCGGCACGGTTCATGTGGCTGAGGCAGCGGCTGTAGGCCTCGGCGGCCTCGGCGGTGCGCCCGGCGGCCTCTTCGGCACTGGCGAGCATGTACTGAAGCTCGGACTTCTCGGACTCAGCGCCCAAGGTGTGGCGATCGCGCAGCTCATAGCTGCGGCGGAAGTTGTCGGCGGCTTCGCTGTAGTGCCCGGCGGCCATCAGGCAGCGACCGAGGCCCTCGAGAGGCTGAATGGTCTCGGGCTCGCTCTGAGCCGAGCGCAGGCAGGCCATGAAGTCGTCGCGCGCTTCCGCATAGCTGCCGTTGAGGAAGTAGGCCCAGCCTCGCTGGTCGCAGAGGCTGTTCCAGAAGCTGTCCGCCGCCGGAAGGCGGCCGGCTGCGGCGCCCTCCGCCTGCTGCAGGAGGGCAATGGCCTTGGGATAGGCGCCGGCATCGACCGCGAGGCGGGCCAAGGCGCGCAAAGCAGTCAGCCTGTAGTAGAGATCGGAGGGATCGGCGCCGAGGGAGCGGAGGCCTCCCTCCAACAGGTTTTTGGCCTCATCGGCGCGACCGAGCTCCAGAAGGGCGGAGCCGTAGCTGATGGCCGCGGGGGGACTGAGCTTGCGCAGGTCAGGCTCGCGGCCGTCGAGGGCCGCGCGGAAGCACTGCAGGGCCGTGGCTTCATCGCCGGCCCGCCGCCGCTGCACGCCGCGGAAAATCTGCACGTCGGCCAGCAGGGCGCTGCCGCCTTCTCCCAGCTCCGTCGCTTCCTTTTGCAGCTCATCGAGCCCCTGCTCCGCCGTCTCGGGCGGGCAGCCTGCCGAGGCCAGCATGTCGAGGCGCCGGTAGCCGTTGAGGAGCTGCTCCCGCTTCATGCCCAAGCGCCCGTAGCGCACAGCGGCGTAGCGCTCATAGCCCAGTGCAAGCTGCAACTCGCCGCGCTCCTGAAGCAGCTCGGCGACATACTCCGCGCGGCGCGGCCAGAGCCGCTCGGCCGGGGCGGCACTGAAAGTCTTGCTGAGCAGCGGCAGCGCCTGCTTTTGCAGTCCCCGCTTGAGCAGGGCCTTGGAGAGCTGCCACTGGGCCTCCAGACGCACGGCGGGCTCGCGGATCCAGCTGAGGCTCTCGGAGGGGTTGGCGGCGATGCTGAGCAGAGATTCGTCGTCCGAATCCTCCAGACGCATGATGGCCAGCAGGTTCTGCACGGCGCGCTCGTTGAGCTGCGCCGCGACCTTGCCGGAGCCCAGTGCCTCATCGTAGCCCTTGGCATAGCCCTCGCGCTCGCCTCGGCGCAGGCCGCGGTCGTACACGACGGCAGAGCTCAGACCGGCCACGGCCGCCAGCAGCAGCAACCAGCCGGCATAGCGCACGGCCGGGCGCAAAACCTTTCTCTCGGGAGGGGGCGTCGCGGATGCAAAGTCCTTGCCCTCCGCAGCCCCGCCGTCGGCGCGGGCCGCTGTCTCTTGCTCAGTGTCTGCCATAGGTGCATGCGCGCTTCCTCGCGCGCGTCAGTGTTGATCTTGTCTGTCAGGCGAAAGGTGTCGCGCCGGGCGCGGCGGAAAGTCATCGTGTTCGGAGGCCGACTCCGGCGCGGGAAGCGGAGAACGAGAGCCGCCTCCGAGCCGTATCCGGCCGAGAGGCGGGCGACGTCTCCCGGGCTTCGCCGTTCGAATACCGTGTGTGAGGGAGGGGGAGGTGGGCGGAGGATCCGTAGAGTCGCCGGCTCGTGGTGGCTTGGCGTTCGGAGGGGATGGGGACGAGTCAAGCCCAAGCTCCCCCCCTCCTCAAGCTCCTGCCGGCAGGGTGACCCCTCAATGAGGAGCGGCTCCGAAGCAGGAGAGCTGACAGCGAAGAAGCCTCGGCAGCGGCTCTCGGCGGGCAAGACCCGGCGCCGACTTTACGGCAGACTTACCGCCGACCCTGCGCTCATTCCGTACCCGTTACGTGCCATCTCCGCATCCGGCTGCAACGGCGCGGCTTTCACGCCGCGCCTTCGCCTCGCACTCCAGCCCGACACTTTGTCTCCCTCAGCCCTCAGCTTCCGGCCCGGATCAGGCGTTCGGCTGATCGAGGTGGAAGGCAGCGTGAACAACGCGGGCGGCCTTCTCGATGTCGGCGGCATCCACCGTCGTCGTGATGCGAATCTCGGAGGTGGCAATCATGCCGGTGCAGATGCCGGCATCGGCCAGCGACTGGAAGACCGTGGCCGCCACGCCGGAGTTGGAGCGCATGCCGACGCCGACGACGGAGAGCTTCGCGAGGCCGGATTCGGTCTCGAGGCGCGCCTTGTCACCGAGCTGGGGCAGGATCTTCTGCAGGGCGGCCTGAGCGGCGCCGAGATCATTCATGTTCATGGTGAACGACTGGCGAGCCATGCCGTCGTGGGCGACGTTGGCGACGATCATGTCGATGTTGATTTCCGCCTTGGCGAGGGCCGTGAGAATGATGGCGGTGTAGGCGACGGGAGCGGTGATGCCCGAGACGGTGACGCGGGCCTGATTGCGCTCGATGGAGACGCCGCGCACGGCGAGCGATTCCATGGCTGTGTTTTCTTCTTGCACGATGGTACCGGGGTTGTTGTTCATGGAGTTGCGGACTTCAAAGACCACGCCGAACTTTTTGGCGAATTCGACGGAACGGGCCTGCATGACTTTGGAGCCGCTGGAGGCCATTTCAAGCATTTCTTCGTAGGAGAGGACGTCGATTTTGCGGGCTTCCTTGACGACGCGCGGGTCGCAGGTGTAGACGCCGTCGACGTCCGTGTAGATCTGGCAGAGATCGGCCTTCACGGCTGCGGCCATGGCGATGGCCGAGAGGTCGGAGCCGCCGCGGCCGAGGGTGTGGATGCGCTCGCCGTCGCGGGAGATGCCCTGAAAGCCTGCGCAGACGACGATGTTGCCCTCATCGAGAGCCTTGAGCACGCGCGAGGGGTCGATGCGGTCGATGCGCCCGCGGGTGTGGCTTCCGTAGGTGGTGATGCCGGCCTGAGCGCCGGTGAAGCTCATGGCCTTGTGCCCCATGTCCGCGATGGCCATGCAGAGCAGCGCTATGGACTGCTGCTCACCGGTGGCCAGCAGGACGTCCAGCTCGCTCTCGGGCGGGTTGTCCATCACCTCGTGAGCCAGCCCGATGAGCTTGTCCGTCACGCCGCTCATGGCGGAGATGACGGCCACGACGCGGTTGCCCTGCTGCTGCGTCTCGATGAGGCGCCGGGCCACGTTGCGGATGCGGTCGATGGTGCCCACGGAGGAGCCGCCGTATTTCTGTACAATCAGTGCCATAGTTTACGTATCAGTCGTTGAAGGTCTCGATGCGGAAGACGACGGGGTGGCGGTCGATGTTGTCGAATTCGCCGATCTCTCGCAGCGCGTATTTGAGGCGCACCCACTTGCAGGCATGCACCATGAAGACGAGGTTGCACCAAGGGTTGCCCTCGTGATCCGTGCCGCAGAAGGTGGACGTCGTCGCGGAGATGCCGACGTCGTACTTTGCGAAGATCGAGGCTGCGGCGGCGATGACGCCGGGCCTGTCCTTCACATGGAAGCGCACGTAGTAGGGCGTGACGGTCTCCCCGAGCGGCAGCAGCGAGAGCTCTTTGGTGTAGGGGCGGAAGCCCGTGTGGAAGTCAGGGTGGCGGCGCTCGCGCATGGCCAGCACGACGTCGCCGATGACGGCGCTGGCTGTCGGATTCTTGCCGGCCCCGCGGCCGTAAAAGATAGTTTCACCGACGATGTCTCCCTTGACGGCGATGGCGTTGAAGACGCCGTCGACCTTGGCGAGCATGTGGGTGAGCGGCACGAAGCTGGGCTGCACGCGCAGTTCCAGCTGATCGTTTTCCGCATGATGCTTGATGACGACGAGCAGCTTGATGGTGTAGCCGAGCTTCTCGGCGAAGCTGAGGTCGACGCTCTCCACACGCTCGATGCCGTAGACGGAGATTTTATCGGGCGTCAGCGGGGTGCCGTAGGCGAGCATGGCGAGGATGAGCGCCTTGTGGGCGGCATCCCAGCCGTTGATGTCAAAGCTCGGGTCCGCCTCGGCATAGCCGCAGCTCTGGGCCTGTTCCAGCGCCTCGTGCAGGGGGATGCCCTTCTCGCGCATGGAGGTAAGGATGTAGTTACTCGTGCCGTTGATGATGCCGATGATACTCTGCACATTATTGCAGATCAGCGAATTTTGCAGCGACTGCACGATGGGGATACCGCCGCCGCAGGAGGCCTCGAAATAGAGAGGAACTCCCTTCTCCGCCGAGAGGCGGAAGAGTTCGCTGCCGTACTCGGCCAACACGGCCTTGTTGCCGGTGACGACGGGCTTTCCGGCTTCGATTGAGGCCTTGATGAGGCGATAGGCTTCCGTGGTGCCCCCGATGAGCTCGATGATGATGTCCACGCGATCATCATCGACGAGGTCGTGCCAGTCATCGGTGAGCAGGGCGGGATCGACTTCAACCTCGCGGGGACGGCTGAGATCGCGCACGGCGATGCGCCTGACGCAGAAGGAGATCTGCGCGCGGGCCTCCAGCAGCTCATGGTTGCGACAGAGGGTCTCATAAACGCCGGTTCCGACGGTTCCCAGCCCTGCGAGCCCGATCTGAAGTGTTTTGCCTGTCATGCGCGCGGGGATTGTAGCGCCTGCGGGCAGAAATGACAAGTCTATAATCTGTCTGCCTCAGGTTGCAGGGAGGCAAACCTGTTCGTCTGAATTATTTCTCGGATCGCCAGAATCACGAGGATACTTCAGCCGGGTGTTGCACGTTGCGATTCGGATGTGCCCAAGGTTTCATCATGATCCCAAGCTGTCAGAATACACCCGGCAGTTATCGAATCATCTCGGCACATTGCAGATTCCGGCTCCGGATTCACCGATCTCCGCCGCAAAGGCCTCAACGCCTCCGACTCAACAGCATTTTCTCGCCCGGAGTCGGCATTTCAGCCTTGCCAGATGAGCCTTCATCCTCTATCATGGCGCGCCATGACGACCAGCAGCAAACCCTCATTCCTCGCCGGCATTCTGCTCATCGTGCTCTTCTCCTGCACCGCCTGCTATTTGGCAGACTTCAGCTGGGTCAAGCAGCTACGCTTCAGCCCGCTTATCGTCGGCATCATCGTCGGTATGCTCTTCGCCAACACTCTGCGCCGACAGGTGCCGGCCGAGTGGAATCCCGGCATCAGCTTCTGCTCCAAGCAGATCCTGCGCACCGGCATCGTGCTCTACGGCTTCCGCATCACCCTCGGCGACGTCATCGACGTCGGCTGGGCCGCCGTCATCGTCGATGTCGCCATCGTCGCCCTCACGCTGATCATCGGCTGCGGCGTCGGTCGCCTGCTGCGCATGGACAGCCAGACCGCGCTGCTCACCTCCGTCGGCAGCTCCATCTGCGGTGCAGCCGCCGTTCTCGGCGCCGAGCCCGTCGTCAAGGGCGAAGCCTACAAGAGCGCCGTGGCCGTCTCCACCGTCGTGCTCTTCGGCACCTTAGCCATGTTCCTCTACCCCGCCGCCTACCGCGCCGATATGTACGACATGGATGCCCGCGAGGTTGGCATTTACACCGGCGCCACCCTGCATGAGGTCGCCCACGTCGTCGGGGCCGGCGAAGCCATGAACGGCACCGACGACTCCGTCAGCTCCGCCTGCGCCCGCATGACCGGCGCCCGCCGCGAGCTCAATGCCGCCGTGGATCAGCACCTCGCCCAACACCCCGAGCTAGTCGAAGAGCTGCGCGCCCCGCGCGAGCAGATGAACCAAGCCTGCGACCAACTGCGCGGCAACCTCTGCACCATCCCCGACTTTGCGGAGCCCTCGCACCCGGACATCCAACGCCCGGCCGTCATCGTCAAGATGGTGCGCGTCATCCTGCTCGCCCCCGTGCTCATCGTGCTGAGCATCATCCTCAGCCGCACGCAGAGCAGCGAAGGCGGCAAGCGGGGAAAAGTCAGCGTGCCGCTCTTCGCCGTCCTCTTCCTCGTCGTCATCGGCATCAACTCCTTCAACTTCATCCCCGCCGCGGGGCTGAAAGTGATCGAACAGGCGGACACCTTCCTGCTGACCATGGCCATGACGGCTCTCGGCGTTGAGACGAGTTTCGACAAGTTCATGAAGGCCGGTCCGAAGCCCTTCATCCTCGCGCTCATCCTCTTCGTCTGGCTCGTCTTCGGCGGCTACTGGCTCGTCAAGGCGAGCACCGCCCTGTTCTGCTGAGCTCCGCCGTCCATGCAGCGCCTCTACGGCATCCGCTAGTCGCGCAGATTGAGACGCCGACAGACAGCTCACACAACACACCTCGGGGGGCTTTCCGCATCGTCCGGGAAGCCCCCTCCCTTGTTCCGAGAGCCGACCTCTCGCGACCGAGAGCGGGGCAAGAGCGCCAAGGGGGGAGACTCAGACCTCCAGCTTGATGCCGAAGGTTGCGGAGAGGGCCTCCAGCTCGTCCGTCGCCCGGGCGGCGGAATCGGGACTTCCGCCGGCGAGCGCCGAGGTCTCCAGAAGATCCTCGGGGCGTATCGAGCGCAGCGTGAAGAGCAGCGAGGGATCCTCGTCAATGAGGATGCCGGCGGCATAAATCGCCGCAGCCTCGTGCGGACAGGGCTCGGCCCAGTCGGGGCAGCTGCACTGCATGCGCCAGTCCTCCGGCCCGGGCAGCAGGCCGGTATCCGGGTCGCAGAGCCGCTCGAGCAGAGGGGCGTCCATCTGCCCCTCCAGCAGCGAAACGCAGGATTCAATGTGGCCGCAGCAGGCAGCTCGCAGCGCCTCCAGCGGCTCTCCTTCAAGTGGAAACACGCGCAGGTGGACGCGGTAGAGCTCCTGCGCGCTCACGAGGGCCTCCAAACGCCCCGGTCCCACGCGCAGATCGAGCACGCAGCCGTGCCGCAGCAGGCTGCGCCCGGGAGCCAAGCAGAGCCCCCCGCTCTCGCAGAGCGCGAGGCGGCGCATCCACGCGCTGCCCCAGAAGTGAGACGCAAGCTTGCGGCTCTTTCCCTGCACCGGTCGTAACTCTTCGCCCTCGGCGCGCAGCTTCTCCAAGCGCTCCGCCGCCAAGCGGGCGAGATCGGCCGTGCGCAGGCGCGGCGACTCCTCTGAATCATCAGTCCACATAAAAAGTACGGCATTGAACGGGCGGTTCGTGTCCGTGTCCCCCTCCCCCCCACGAGCCCTAGATTCGCCGGGGGCACACCGAGGGACAGACGCGGCTCGTTTTTCCCTCCCGTTACGTGCAGGCCGGGCGCAGGAGCTCAGCCCCCGCGCCCGGACAAAACCAAAACAACAGCGCTGCGGCCGCCCGAGCCTCAGCCGGGCGGCTTCGCGACCCGCTCGCTTACTTCGTCACGCTACGGAAGTACTCGAGCGTCGTCTTGAGACCCTCCTCCAGCGTGTACTGCGGCTTCCAGCCGGCAGCCATCAGCTTGTCGGCGCAGGCGCGAGAGTGCTTGACGTCGCCGGGGCGCTCCGGCAGGTGCACGATCTTCGAATGGGAGCCGGCGGCCTTGATGATGATCTCCGCCAGCTCGTTGATCGTCATCTGACCACCGTAGCCCACGTTGTTCACGCCCGTCACCTCGGGGTGCTCGGCCACGTAGGTCAGCGCACCGACGATATCCTTCACGTAAATGAAGTCGCGCGTCTGCTCGCCGTCGCCGTAGACGGTGATATCCTCACCCTTGATGGCCTTCTCCATGAAAATCGGCACGGCGGCCGCATAGGCGCCCTTCGGATCCTGGCGGGGGCCGAAGACGTTGAAGAAGCGGCAGCAGCCCGTGTTCACCTTCCCGGTCGCGCGGAACATCTCCATGTAGTACTCGCCGTCCAGCTTCGTGATGCCGTAGGGGCTCTTGGGCTCGGGGTACATCGTCTCGACCTTCGGCACAATGGGGTTATCGCCGTAAATGGCGGCCGAGGAAGCGAGCACCACCTTCTTGACACCCGCCTTCGAGGCCTCCTCCAACACCGTGAGCAGACCGTTCACATTGAGGTCGATGCACTCGCGAATCTTCGTCATGGACTCGGGGACGGAGACGAGAGCCGCCATGTGGAAGATGTAATCGATACCCTCCACCGCCTTCGCCACCAGCTCGCGATCGGTGATGGAGCCCTCGATGAAGGTGACCTTGAGGCCGTCGAGGTTCTTCTTGTAACCGGTGCGAAGATTGTCGAGCACGCGGATTTCCTCCGCGATCCCCTGATAGTGTTCTGCGATGTGAGAGCCGATGAAACCGGCACCGCCGGTGATGAGAATCTTCATGTTGTGAAAGTGAGGATGTTGACGCAGCGAGTATAGCCCCGGCGCCCTTCTTTGGCAAGGAAAAAGCCTCCGGATGGCGAGGACGATCTTTTCCGCGCTTCCGATCTTTACAGGAGCGGGACAAGGTGGTATATAAGGAGTATTGCAGAGGCGATGCGGAGGCGTGCGCGGGTGCAGAGTGCCTGCCCTCCGGTTTCCGATACCCGCTATGCCACCCCCTTATGAAAGACGATAGTGTACCCCCTGTTCAGAATCTGATGTCCGAATGGCAGCGGATGGCCGACAACACGGTCACGCTGCTTCAAAACACCCCGGCGGACGAGTACGCGCGCAGCATCCTGCTCGCGCAGGCCTATCTGAGTCGCCGGCTGCTGCGCTCCGAGAAGGTGCCGGCTGCGGGATCCGCGACTCAGGATGACTCACCGACGGAAAAGGCGATTGCGGCGCTGCGTCCCGTGCGCCGGAGGGGGCTCGACGACCCGGAGTGGTGCCGACTGATGGCGATCTGCTGCCGCCTGTCGGGCCAGCGCGACGCCGAAGCCCTCGGCTACGCCATGCGGTGGGCCGAGCTGGCGCCGCAGGACCCTGAGGCGCGCCGCATGGCCGAGAGCTGCCGCGCCTTTCTGGCGGAGGACGGCACGGAGGCCGCGGACGAGGATACAGCTTGCCGCGCAACGGACGAGGAGGAGGCCAACGCTTCTGAAGCTCCGTCGACAAGCGCGGACGAACCGCACTCCGCGACTCCGACAACTCCGACAACTCCGGCAGCCCCGGCGCCGGCGGCTCAGGTGGTTGCGGTGACCGATGCGGCTCCGAGCGACTCGGCTCCGCCTGCGGATACACCGACACCCTGCAAACCTGCGACGTTCTGTATTCCCACAACTCCCGCGCCCGGTGCGCAGCCGACAACGAATGACAATACGGCAACTGACGACACCCCGACGGCCGTCATCACCCCGGCAGCGGAGGAAGCCGAAACAGAGGAAGCCCCCGCGCCCGTGGCGGTCACGGCTCCGGCTGTAGCGGAGGAGGCTCCGGCTGCTTCCACATCCGTCGAGGCCCCCGCGCCGACGGTCAGCGACGCCCTCACCTCAAACGCCGAGCTCGCCCCGGCGGCCGACTCTGCCCCTGAATGCACAGCCGACGCCCCGACTTCCGCGGCTCCGGCTCCCGCGCCGGAGGTTTCCGTCCCCACCACCCCAAGTCCGGCGGCTTCGGCTCCGAGTGCGGCGGCTGCCGCCCCCTGCCCCTCGGCCGCCGGCAATCAGCCGGAGCCTGAGCCTGCGGAGGCGTCTGCGGAGGCGTCTGCGGAGGCGTCTGCGGAGGCGTCTGCGGGGGCGTCCGCGGCATCGCCCGAGGGGGACTCGTCACCGACATCGGAGGCCGAGCCGCCGCAAGGATCGGAAAGCGACGATGCCGCCCCGCGCACGGCTGCGTACAGCGAGGAGGAAGCCGCTTGCACGGATCACCACATGGAGCGCTATTTCGGCTCGGCCGACTTCGTGCACCGCGAACCCGCCAGCCCGTGGGGGCAGGTGGATGTGAACCTGATTCCGCCGTCCGACGAGCACCCCTGGTTCACGCTGGTGACGCAGGGGATGGGCGCGCGCGCCTTCCGCGATGAGGAAGGCGAGGAGCAGCGCTGCGAGCTGCTGATGACGCTGCCGCCCGACTGGGCCGACAGCACCGAGGACTGGCAGCGTCCGGATCGCTTCTGGCCCCTGCACCTGCTGCGCCTGCTGGCCCGCTTCCCCCTCGTCACCGGAGAGCCGATCGACTGGGGACACAGCTTTGACTTGCGAGAGGAGCTGGACGAGGAGTCCGGCACGGACTTCTGCGCCGCCATGCTGCTCTCGCCGGGGCTCTTTGAGGAGGAGGCCGCGGCCTGCACGCTTCCCGACGGTGCTCGCGTCTCCTACTGGCAGGTGATTCCCCTCTACCGCGAGGAGATTCAGTACAAGCGCGCCCACGGCACGGAGGAGCTTCTGGAGCTCTTCACGGACGATATGCTCAGCACGGCTGATCCGCAGCGCCTCAACGCCGTGGCGGATCACGCGCTCATCAAGGAGGAGAGCGGCCACGAGGCGGCGCTGCAACGCTGCCGCACGCTGACGGACTACGTGCAGTACTGCGTGGAGAACGGGCTGGTGCGATCCGGCTTTGTGGAAAGGCACCCCGACGTGGAGTGGGCCATGCGCACGGCGCTGGCCGAGGAGCACCGCGACGAGGGGCTCGACCTCATCCCGCCCATGCCGCTGCGCACGTGGCCGGGGCCGCTGAACTGCTGGGCCACGCCTTCCGTCCTGCGGGGCGAGGGGCGCATTGCCGCCGTGTCGCGCGACGCGGTGGCGCCCGTCAACAGCGGCTGGGACAGCGGGCTGAACTTCCTCGGCGAGGAGGAGCTCGCGGCTGAGGAGGACTCTGAGGAGAATGGAGGTCGCATGCCGCTGGTGCTGACGAACCTCCACCTCATCAGCGCCCTCGAGCCCCAGCTTCCCCGCCTGCTCGGGCTGGAGCCCGGACAAAGCCTGCTGCGTGCCGACGACGGGCGCTTCATCCCGGCCGACGAAGCCTGAGCATCCGACGGCGGAACGTCCCCCCTGATCGCCCCGGAAACACCCCGACCAACGCAGAAACACACCCCGATCCACTCAGAAACACAACCCAACTGAAGATGAACACGCCTGAAGACCGAAACGAGGACGCAACACCCCCCGTTCTCTACACCGAGGAGCAGGAGGAGTGCGTCAGCGAGCACATCGAGAACTACTTCGGCGAGTCAACGCTGGTGATTCCCGAAGAGGAAAGCCCTTGGGTGATGATCGGGGTGCACATCATTCCGCCCGCCCCGGGCTGCGAGATGTATACGCTGGTGACGCAGGGCGCGGGGGCTCGCTCCTTCCGCGATGAGGAGGGGAACTCCTGCCGCTGCGAGCTGCTCGTCAATCTGCCGCCGAGCTGGGCCGGCCGCGCGGAGGACTGGGAGAAACCCTCCTGCGGTTGGCCCGTTGCCCTCATGCGGCGGATTGCCCGCCTGCCCTTTGCAACGGGCGCCCCCATCGGCCTCTGGCACAGCTTCGACCTGCCGGAGGATCTCATGCAGGCGAGCGGCACGGACTTCAGCGCGGCCGTGCTGCTGCCGCCGCAGGCCTTTCCCGAGGGGGCAGAGAGCTGCCCTCTGGAGGATTTGTACGGCGAGGCGGAGGAGAGAGTCAGCTTTTTGCAGGTGGTGCCGCTCTTTGCGGAGGAGCTTCGCCTGCTGCTGCGCGAGGGACGCGAGGCGCTGCTGCACCGCTGCACACCCGACATGCTGACGCTCATCGACGGCCGGCGCCTCAACGCGGTGACGGATGCCCCGCTGATCGCCGAGGAGCGCGTGCACGGCGAAGCGCTGCGCCGCTGCCGCAGCCTGACGGATTTTGTGAGCTACTGCATTGCGCACGACCTGCTGCACTCGGGCTACACGGATCGTCACGCCGAGGTGGAGTGGGCGCTCCGCACCGCCGTGGACGAGGAGCAGCGCGATGAGGGGGCAGAGAAAGGCACGGCCGATCTGTCGGGCCTCGAGAGCGGACCGCTCCAGTGCTGGGCGACCGTCTCGGCTCTCCGCCCGGACGGCGTGGTGACGGAAGTGTACCGCGACGGCGTCACGCCGCTGAACAGCGGCTGGGACAGCGGGCTGAACTTTCTCTGTGCGGCGGACGAAGCCGCCGGCGAGGAGGGGACGCGACTGCGGCTCACCAACCTGCCGCGCATCGCCGCGCTGCACCCTGAGCTCCGCGATCTCTTCGACATAGAGCCGGGGGACTGTTACCGCCTCGGCGACGACGGGCAATTTCACCTGCTCGCGGCCGAAGAGGAGTTTTCGGGGTTCTGAGGACACGAAGAGGAACGACGCGTCCGCAGTAGACGCAGCCCAGTAGCCGCAGTAGGAAGACTCCGGCCCGCCCCCTATCCCACCGCCGCGCGTGCATGCGAGCCGCCGAGATTCAGCGAGTTACGACAAAGCCACGGCCGAGTCACCCAAGACGAGAGGCAACTCGACCCGACTTGCTCAATAGGGCACACCCAAATCGGGCACGACGGCCGGATCTCGGAGGGAAGCCTCAGCATTCCCTCCTGGCCCGGGGCATGAGATCACAGCGGCTTGCGACTTTCCTGCGTCAATCGCATGACCGGCGTCACGTCATTGGCTGAAACCGAACCGAAAATAAGGCCGTTGGCATAGTCTGTGTAAAAGCTATATTTCGCGTAACCCTCCATGATGCTCACCGACTTTGACTTGAAAGCCATCAGCAGCTCTTCGGACGGGCAGCTGTATAGGATTTCCTCCCCGTCGATGCGGAACGAAAAATAATATTTCTGTTTTTCCCGAGCGGCTTGCTCAAGCTTGTTAACACCTATGTTCATCCAGCAGCGACGAGGGTTAGCCCCACACTTACTCTCTGACTCTACGATATAATCTGTCATAACTATACTCTTTTTTGTACGGGTTAGAAACCCTTGCTACTAAGTTAGTATACAGAGACAAGACACAAATGCAAGAAAATCTACCGCGGATGCCACACTTCGCACGAAATCACCCCACGGAAGGCGTGCACCTTCAGCCTTCCGCCCTCCATGCGCTGGGGGCAGCCACGACAATGTCAACCTCGCAACCACTCAGCAACGCAGACAGCCACCATGACGTGAACTTATGGCACGAGTCCGTTCGGCCGCGACGCAGGAGGGGGAGCCGTTGCAATACCCCCCCAGCCTGCGGGGGAAGCCGTCGGATGTCAATTTGCACGGGCTTGAAGCTCTTTCTGCAAGCTGAGCATTACCTTCTTGAACCACGTAAACATCGCCTCGCGAGCTGCCGAGCTCTCGAAACCGAAGAAGGGGCGGCTTACCCTCAGCTCTCCCGCGCCGCGATAATCCCGCCACTCGAAATGAAGAGGCACGGGGTCACCTATATTTTTCCGAATATTCTCCTCGACATCAAGTCTATGATCCTTCAATCTCTCCCAGAACGATGAAAACTTGGTTTTCTTCTTCTTATTTGGAGAAATTATAACACCGAGTTCAAGACCGCCTTCCGGCAACTCCAAGCTCATGGAAAAGCACGTCTTTGTGTTGACAATGTTGTCGTATTGCGACTTGGGAGGAGCCACCTTTTCATACAAAGGCAAGGGGAAACTCGATTTTTTCATGAACTGCTGAAAAGAGGCCCAAAATTCCCGATAATAACTTGGAGTAAAACGCTCTCCTCCTACGTCCCCCCCATTCTCAGCAGGGGAGACTTCTGAGGCAAAGTCGTTTTCCGAGGAAGGGAGCGCATCTTGGCTCGTTTGGGGCTCTACGTCTCCTCCGGCGGCGGCTGGTGGAACCATCACCGCATCCGTAACAACACCCGTGCCTTCATCTGAAGGCTCAGGAGCAGGGGGTGTGTTTGCCTCTGCATGCGAGAGCCTGTTCGCACCAGAGAGCTGCTCCGTATTGAGTTCGGGAATGAGCTTGCCGATCTCTTCCCACAACTGATCCATGCAATCAATCTTCAAGTCCGTATTGATCGAACAATTGCCGAATGAATGGCATGCGCCATAGCGTTCCAACAAACCGGAAGACTCATTGAGGTTGACAAATTGACGCTCGGATCTTCCCTGCAAAGTCCATACCATACAGATTCCGTCCCCATGAAAAGCCGCCGTCTCCAAATAATACTTTGCAATGATGTTGGAGAGGGCCCCCTGCTTATCTCTGGGTGATATAATCGATTGGCCGTAGGAGTATTTGGCATCAAGGACGACGTACTGCCTTCTTCCGCCGTGCTCCACGGCCATCACAAAGTCCGGTTCCCAAAAATTCTGATCGACATCCCCGTGCGTTGTCCTGTACAAGGTCAACCCGTTGGGCATTGAGTGTCGTTCTGACTCTTCCGAGAGCGGGAGGTAGCCATAGATCAGCGGGGCATAGTACAGCGTTAGCTTAACGCCGTCTCGCGCTAGAACGTAGGTATTGTTGAGCTCTCGATCGGGCAGGTATCTCGGATTCGGGGCCGGGTAGCTGTAGCGCGTCGGCCCCTGAAGATCCCACTCGAAACCCTCATCCCTAGCCTTTTTCAAGAGTCTCATCAAACAATAATACTCAAACAGTTTCGACGCATTCTTGACATCAAAGACAAGCTGGCTGCCCGCGAGCTTCATGTTGCCGAGCTTAAACCACTTGACGATTAATTCGTATATCTCGTGATAGGCGCTTCGTCGGAGCAGAACGACGGTGGCCCGGGGAAGATCCGGCATGTCAATAATCCTGCATTTGAAGATGCCGCGGTAATACAAAAATAAGGCCTCCAATTCATCTACGCATTTTGAAAACTCATTCAGCTCCTTTGAGTAAGTCGCAATGGCGTATTGCTTGAGCGTCAGAATGGGGATTCCGACATCGCTGCGAATAGCCCCATACCTTCTGAGCTCAGCCTTAGCTCTATTAATATTTTCCCACTCCTCTGCCAGTAGGCGTCGAGCCCGGTTGTATACGACAAACAGGAAGCTGCATATCACCTGATTTTCGTAAACGTCATAACTGACAACACCACAGGAGGATTGAATGAGCCGAGCGTCATAATCCTTTCCTGCCACCCTGATTCCTGTGCGATGCTCCGTCCTCTCCAAAGAGCCCGCGTTTTGTGAAAGCCACTGAAGCTCCCGGAGACTGATCCTCCTGACCTGCTCCATAGGCATCACGGATGCGGAGCTCACAATTCGGGAATGTGCCTTATGCCTGAGGTAAGAGGCACAGGCGCGATACTTCAACACGATCTCTTTGAGAAAGGAAGTATATGCCTTGAGGGAATGGTGAGATTCTGCGGCAATCTCTTTTTCATAAAACATGGACACCGAGGCATGGGGGGTCCCATACATGGCGTCATTGACTTCCAAGTCCTCGCATTCAAGCAAAGCCCGCACCATGTTGCAGATGTTTTGCTCATCCGACTTGGAAGAAAAACCGCACAGAATATCAGGAGTTCTGAGAACAACTTGGCGATTATCTTCATAGATAACGGCGAGACTCAGATGCAGAACATCGATCGAGCCTGTAAAAAGTCGCTTGCTCTTAATGGGCATCCAGTCCCTGCCGAGCATGTCCTGATTGCCATACGCCCTTGCGACCAGTTCTTCATTCGGTTGTTGCCCCAAATACAAGGTAGCCAACCTGATCTTCTCACCTTCCGTGTCCAGAAACGCATCGTACGGCGCATTTTCCACCACGCAGAGGGAAATTTCTTCCTCGTCGGCGGACGCAGTGAACGGGATGTCCATACTGCGTTTGCCGCCGTCATTTCCATACTCTGTTAAGACGATCTTCATAAATGAAGGACCTTACCTGGCAAAGAATTGGTAGATATTCATATTCTCGCTGCCTCGATCCAGCATGATCCGCAACTGCTTCAAAGTCTCCGGCATCGTATTCATGGTTTTGCCGCACCACTCACTGAGCTCCTGCAGGCACTTTCGGATATTCTCTCCCGTTCCGTTCATGGACGGCAAAATTTTCTGGGCCAACGCATAATCCAGAGATTTGCCCGCATCACTCATATAGGGGGCAGCGACGCGGATGTAGTCTGTTACCATTCTCTCTGAGCGAGGCATGATCGGTCTGCCGTATTGCCTTAAAATGTCCTTGATAGACTCCCATTGATCAGACAAGGAGTCATCCATGTTTTTTCCCTGCGTCGCACCAAAGGCTTTTTGGAGAGCCCAGTAGGGAACGGCAGGCCGCTCGGGAAGCACCCATTCAGCGGAAAGGCTTTCGTCTGAGCCCAGCTCTTCATCAAGCATCACAACCCATGAACGGCTGAGGAATCGGGGAGAAAGTTCCTCTGTCGTGTGGTCATAGTTGACGGTCGCCAAGAATCTCAAATGATCCTTGATTTTCCACACTTTGTTTCCACCCAATGAGAAGGTTCGGTTGGCAGAGGAATTGATATCGGAGTTTCTGAGGAAATCGGACCAATAATGCTCCACCGGACTGAGATTCGCCTCGTCGAGCAAAATCACCATGGGTGGAACTTCCTGACTGTCCTCAGCTTGCGTCAGGTCAAGAGCATCGTAAACCGCGGCATCACTCTTGACCATCTTTTCAGAAAGCGGATTATAATACCCGATGAAATCCTTGGATGACGTCCATCCTCGAGAGACGGAGACTTCGACGAAATGAGACTCCGGTCCTTTCGAGACCAACCCCAGTGAGCGAGCCAGAAGATTGCAGAGAGAGGTCTTGCCGGAACCGGGATTGCCTGCGAACGTTGTTATAAATCCCTGTGATATACAGGTGAGGTAGTTGACCACCTCATCTCGAGAGACATGCCGACCTGCCTGTTGCAAGTATTCACTAACCCGATCCACAAGCACGGAGGCGAGCTCAGAAGGCTCCATCTCCGGCGACAGGCTATCATCAAGTGTGAGCTTCGCTTCCTCGCCTCCCTCGACACTTTCCGAAACAGAGTCGAGTTTCGCGTTTGCATGGGAAACGAGCTCATCAGAGTTCATGTCCGCGAAGAGGCCTTCCTCTCTCTTCCAAGCCTCACTCATAATCGACATGACTTGCTTGGCAAGCTGCCGATCCATGGACTTAACGAACGATGTCGATGAGTCCCTGTACTCATGTGCTGCCTCGTTCAATTTCTTGGTTTGTTTCTTGATATCGGCACACAGATCATTGAGCATATCCTCGGTTTCATTTTTCACCTCGTCGAGCTCGATCTTCTTTTCTTCCAACTCCTTCCTACACTCTTCGACCTCTCGCTGTTTCTCGGCGAGATCCCGCTGCGCCTGCTCTACTTCGGTCTGCTTTTCACCGATCGTAACTTCGAGTTTCGACAGTTGCTGCTGCCGATCACTGATGCGATTCCGAAGCTCCGCCTCTTCATGCCTGAGGTTCTCGATTTGCGCCGAGACTCCCGCAGAAGCCTGAGACTCATAAGACCCGCCGGTCTCTTGAGGGCGACGGGGGGACTGCCCCCTTTTTTTCTGTTCTTCAAGCTTCTTTTGCAGTTCTGACTGCGCTTTTTCAGCTCTGTCGCAGCGCTGCTTCAAGCTTTGATAGGAATCGTCTTTTTCTGTGATTTTCCTGCGAATGTCCCCGCGGCTGCTGATGATGGGCATCACAACCGCATCGAAATTAGAGCTGACGTAGGAGGAAAGGGCATTGATGAAGTTCTCATAATCATCAATCTTCCCCAAATAGGCTTCGAATTTGCGGATTCGACTCGGATTGGTTTTGATGATGGAAGCGTCACGCAGAACGCTGTTGAGAGAATTTCGCAATGCCTTGACGTTGGCAATGTCGCTGGACTTGGTTTTAAGACAACTCAGCAGTATTTCATGCAGCACTTCGTCGGGTATGCACTCGCTTTGCCAAACGGATTTCACCTTGCTGAGCTCTGCCAAGGGGAGTATCCGGAGAATCGTTTTCTCATTAGACTGGAAGGGAAGCCTTCTCAGCACATACGAGGGGTAACACCGCACATTGTAGTCCTCTTGCACCGTTCCCCTCAGCAGAATACGACCCGCCTTGCCGTCGAGTTCAAAATTGAAGGGACCGACGACCATACCGTCGACGCATTCGAGGAAAATACTGTGTGACAAGCCTTTCAGAATCTCACATTGATCGTAAAATGGGATCGAGTGTTTCTCTTTTAACCGAGCAGACTCCTCGGACACGGGGACGCAGAGGAATGAGCTCTCAAACTTGAAGGGAGAAAGAGAGGCATTGGCCGTATGATGGATGTCGGATGTCACATAGGCCACCCTGTCATCTCTACGGAAGCCGGGAGAAAAATTTTCCGCCAACCCGCAGGACTTGATGCGCATTTCCAGCACGCTTCGATCCAAGGTCCACTTTCCGAGGTCTCGCTCAGGGAAAAAGACAGATCCTTCCGGGGCGAAGATGTTACGTCGGTCTTCCTCCTTTATCTCTGTGAAACGTCCGTCTTCTTCTATCACATACTGGGGATACACTCGGGCACCACCGCTCGGCAGGTAGAAAACGGAGCATAATAATCTCTTCCCGAAAAGATCTTCTTCTTCCATGGTTGGGGTATGGGTTGGGTTATCTGTTTTTTGTTGAGAGAATTCTCAAAAAGACTATGGTCAGTGTACCACTTTCCTACAGGACAGCAAGTTTTTTTTGATGGAAAAACTTCCATCTCGAGTTGCCATGCAAATCATGCGTTGACATCCGGCGGCCTCCTGGTATCCTGGGATGATGGTGCAGGACGACGCTTCTTTTCACGAGGGTTTTTATGATTTGTTGCTGACGGAAGCCCGCCGGGAGGCTCTCCGTCACTTGGATGCACAGCGGTGGGAGGCGGTGTACGGCGAGGCGCCAGAAGGCGAGGAGCTGCTGCATGCGCTTGCGTCGCACCTGAGTGCGGAGATCCTCGACTATTTGCGCGAGCGCTGCGGCGAGCTGCCGCCGGAGCGCATGCTGCCGGCGCTGCGCGCGGAGCTGCGGAAGGATGATTTTCGCGCGCTGCTGCACGAGCAGTTGCTGCCGGCGGTGGTCCAGGGTTCTGAGGCGGGACGGGCCGGTGCCCCCTCTCAGGGCGCGTCCGAAGGCAAGGCGCAGCCGCGCGCGGCGCGTCTGCTGGGGCTGTGGAGACACGGGAATCGCCCGGCGGGGGTGGCTCGCGCCGCGCAGCTTGCCGAGATGATGCCGCAGACGCCACTGGGTGTCTCGGCTCTGCTGACGGGGTCGGAGCTTTCGCCGTCGCTGCTCCACGAGTTGATGCAGGAGCTGCGCACCTGCGATCGCGCAGACTGGCTGGTGTCGTTCATTCGCCTCTCGGGGGTGATGACGCTGAAGTCGGCGCTGGAAGTCCTGACGGCGACGCCTGCACCGGGCGGAGGGCCGCGCCTCCGCGTGGCGACGACGACCTACATCGGGGCGACGGAGGCCAAGGCGATTGCCGAGCTCTGCAGCCTGCCCCACACGGAAGTGCGCGTCTGCTATGACACGAGCGGCACGCGCCTGCATGCGAAGAGCTATATTTTTCACCGCGCGACGGGCTTCGGCTCGGCCTACGTCGGTTCGTCGAATGTGTCGCGCTATGCTCTGGATCAGGGGCTGGAGTGGAATGTGAAGCTCAGCCAGCGCGAGCTGCCGCATCTCTGGGAGGCGGTAACGGCGTCCTTTGAGTCGCACTGGGAGGATGAGGAGCACTTCCACCGCTTCGATGCGTCGCAGCTGCCGCAACTGCAGGCAGCTCTGGAGAGGGAACGCCACTCCGGATCGTCCTCATCGGTGGGAGCATCAGCAGAGGCGGGGGCGGAGGGCTCGGGGGAGCCGGTGTTTTACGATTTGCAGCCGCGGGCTCATCAGGAGGCAGCGCTGCAGGCGATTGCACGCGAGCGCCGCGCGGGCATCCGACGGCACTTGATTGTGGCAGCGACGGGCACGGGCAAGACGCTGATCGCGGCCTTTGACTTCGCCCGCTTCGCTCGCGAGCACGCGGGGGTGCGCCTGCTCTTTCTCGCGCACCGGGTGGAGATTCTGCGCCAAGCGCAGGCGAGTTTCCGGCAGGTGCTGCGGGACGCAGACTTCGGGGTGCTGGTGGACGGCTCCTACGTGCCGAGGCCGGGGGATGAGCGCCGGAGCTGGTTCTGCACGGTGGAGAGCTGGAGGTCGCGCGCGGAGCAGTTTTCACCGCGAGCCTTCGGCTATGTGGTGATCGATGAGGCCCACCACAGCGCGGCGACGGGCTACGTGGAGGCGCTTGAGCGCCTGCGCCCTCTCTGTCTGCTGGGGCTGACGGCGACGCCGGAGCGCATGGACGGGCAGGACATTCTGCCGCTCTTCGGCGGGCGCATCACGCACGAGCTGCGCTTGGCAGATGCGATTGCGGCGGGGCTGCTGAGTCCCTTCCTTTATTTCGGGCTGAATGATGAGCCGGGCATGGATTTCTCGCGGCTGGCGTGGCGCGCGGGCGGCTACGACAGGGCGGAGCTGGGCGCGCTTCTGGAGCACAATGAGCAGCGCGCGGGCTGGGTGCTGCATCAGCTGCTGCGGCACGTGGAGGAGCCGCGGCGCATGCGGGCGCTGGGCTTCTGCGTGAGTGTGCGTCATGCGGCGTTCATGGCCGAGTTCTGCAATCGCCGCGGGCTGCCGGCGCTGGCGCTGACGGGCGAGAGTGAACGCGAGCTGCGGCGCGAGGCCGGGCGCAAGCTGGAGCGCTGCGAGGTCAATGTGATTTTTACGGTTGATCTCTTCAATGAAGGGGTGGATTTGCCCTTCGTGGACACGGTGATTTTTCTGCGTCCGACGGAGAGTCTGACGGTGTTTCTGCAACAGTTGGGGCGCGGGCTGCGCCTCGACCGGGACAAGGAGCAGCTGCGCGTCTTCGATTTCATCGCGGCGCAGCATCACGCCTTCAACTTCGCCGCGCGCTTTGCGGCGCTCTGCCGGCGCCCCTGCGGGCTGCGGCGGATGGAGGAGCAGGTGCGGGAGGGCTTCCCGGATCTGCCGCCGGGCTGCATGGTGTCGCTGGAGGAGACGGCGATGGAGAAGGTGCTCGAGAATGTGCGGGCGCAGGTGGCGAGACTGCGCTCGGCCAAGGGCATCCGCGCGGCCTTTCGTCAGGCGCGCCGAGCAGAAGGAAAAATTCTGCCGCTCGACAAGATGATGGAGCTGCTGGGCTGCGAGAGCCCGGATGCGATCTACGCGCGCGGGCTCCCGAGCCGGCTTCAGTGCCTGCCGGAGGAGGAGCCTGCGCTGGAGGCGGCGGAGGATGTGACGAACTCGCGCAGCGATGCTCTGGCGAAGGCGTTGCGGCGCCTGCTGCTCCAGTCGGACGGGGAGCTGCTGCGCGAGATGCAGCGCTGCCTCGCTTCTCCGTCCCTGCCGCTGGGCAGTGACGGGGCGTCGGCACCGAGCCTGTTTTACTCCGTTCTCTGGAGCCGCGGGAAGGAGCCGAGCCGCGACTTGGCGACGCTGCACGCGCTCAGTATTGGCTCGCCGGGCCTGCGGCGCGATTTGGACGAGTTGGTGGACTGGCGCCTGCGCCACGGGGCCATTCCCGCAGGGGAAGAGGTTGAGGGGATGGGGCCGCTGCGCCTGCATGCGTCCTACACGCGCGAGCAGATCATGCTGGCGCTGGGCGAGTCGAGCTTCGAGCAGCGGACGGAGTTCCGCGAGGGCGTGCGCTTCCTGAAGGAGCGTGGCATTTATCTCTTTCTGGCTGATGTTGAAAAGGATGAGCGCCTCTTTTCCCCGTCGACGATGTATGAGGACTACGCGATCAGCGCGTCGCTCTTTCACTGGCAGAGCCAGTCCACAACATCGGCGGAGAGCCCGACGGGGCAGAACTTCATCCACCATGCCGAGCGCGGCATTCGACCGATGCTCTTTCTGCGCCGCCGCAAGCGCAGCGAGGAGGGAGTCTCGATGCCCTACGTCTTTCTGGGGCCGCTGCACTACGTGAGTCACCGCGGCAGCCGTCCGATGAGCATCCGCTGGCGTCTGGAGCGTCCGATGCCGGCGGAGGTGCTGCGCTGGGCTCAGCGCGCGCTCATCTGATGGGGGCAAGCCGCGGCGGAAGGAGGGTAGGCTGCGGATGAATGAGGGAGAGCTACGGGTGGAGTCGCCGACAGCGCCGGCGATGGCTCCGCCCGCAGAGCTCCCAAGAGCGCCGAGACCGAGCTCCCAAATGGCTCGCAGGATCGGAGACTCCCGCGACTCCGCCGACAGAGCCGCGCGGGGCGCAGCTGACGGTGAATGGATGCGGACGGCCGTCGGTGGGGCATGCCATCCCCTCCGTGGATGGTAAAACCATTCGCGGGCGACAGAAAGCAGCCGATTGTGGGGTCGCTCCTGAATTTTCCGGTGGGCAAGGGCGAGGCTTTATGCTTTAATAGCGGCAGCCATGAGTATCGGTGACGGACGCGACGGCAAGGTGCGGGCCGGGATGGTCAAGGGCCATCTCGGGGGCAAGCTGGAGGGCAAGAGTTTGCCCCGCCAGATCGTGTCAATTGCGTTCTGGCCGCTGATGGAGAATACGCTGAGCTTCATCTGCTCGATCACGTCGCTCTTTCTCGCGACGCATCTCGGCACTCCGGAGGAGATGACGAAGCAGATTGCTGCCGGGATGGGCGTCGTCAGCCAGATGATGCTGCTGGGCTTTCTGATGCAGGGGGCCGTGGGCATGGGCGCCACGGCGATTGTGAGCCGCATGACGGGGGCGCGACGCTTCGGGAGGGCGAATTACACGACGAATCAGGCGGCGATGCTGGGCTTTCTCGCGGGGCTGCTTTCCGCGCTGCTGATGCTGGCGACGGCTGATTTCTTCATCCGCGATGTGGTGCTGCTGAGCAGCCACGCGGCCGAGGTGGCGCTGCAATACATGCACATCGCGTGCTGGGTGGCGGTGCTCTCGGGCATTGTCTTTGCCGTGAACGCGGCCATGCGCGGCGCAGGGGATACGCGCACGCCTTTCATCATCATGCTGCTGGTGGACGGGCTCAACATCGTCTTCAGCCTGATCTTTGTCTACGTCTTTCATCTGGGCATCGCCGGCTTGGCCTATGGCCTCATCGGCGGCATGGGTGTTGCGGTGGCGGTGCTGCTGGGCATCCTGCTGCGCCGCTCGATGCGCATGCGCCGCGAGCTGCGTGCTGCCGGGGCGGAAAGCGCGGCTTCCGGCTCGATCGCAACGGAGGGCTCAGGCTCGGGGATATCGGCGGAGCTCGATGCCTTCTGTGCGGCGCGGGGGCTCGGCTATGTGCCGCCGCTGTTTCTCGATCGTCGCTCGCTGCGCCCCGATTTCAGCGAGATGTGGCGCATCATCTCCATCGGCTTCCCGCAGGCGCTTGAAGTGGGCGGCATCTGGTGCATTCAGGTCTACGTGCTGCGCGTGATCTCCGGCCTGGGCGATGCAGCGGTGGGGGCACACAACATCGCCGTCCGCATCGAATCGATGAGCTTTTTGCCGGGCTTCGCCATCGGGCTGGCCGGGGCCACGCTGGTGGGGCAGTATCTGGGCACGGGCAGCGCGCGCATGGCTCTGGAGACGGTGAAGCGCTGTGCGCGCTATGCCGTGGCCTTCATGGGGGCGATGGGTCTGCTGTTCTTTTTCTTCCCCGAGTTTTTCGTGAGCATTCTGGCCTCGAACTCGCGGGATCTGGTGGAGACGGCGACGCCGGTGATCCGCTTCTTCCTCATTGCCGAGCCGATTTTCGCGGCGATGATGGTGATCAAGATGAGCCTGCGAGGGGCCGGTGATACGCGCCGCGTGATGTTTGTCTCCTTCGGCTGCCTGGGCTTTTTCCGCTTCGTGGTGCTGGTGCTCTGGCACCACTTCTGGCCGGAGAGCATCACGCTGCTGGGCATCTGGATGCTCTTCACGCTCGATATGCTCGCCGAGTTCGTCATCCTGCGCCGCATGCTCAACGGGCTCAAGTGGGCGCGCCGCAAAGTCTGAGGCCGTAGCGCCGACGGCTGCCGCAGCCCTCTGACGGGCTCAATATCACCGTTGGTATCACAGTGGCGCCGCAGCGATCGCGGTGTCGCAGCGGACGGCGGCAGGCAGCGGAACGGAGGATGCAGAGAGCGCAGCCCTCGGCGCCCCTCTCCCTTGCTCCATTCCCAAAAACTCCTCCGCGAGCGAAGCCCGGAGAGCACCCCCGGCTCAAGAGACCACCCAAGGCTCGAGAGAGTTCCGAGCAGGGGGAAAACGCGTCAGATGAGTTCTCCGCCGAAGCTCACGGCCGAGTTTCCGTCGGAGCCTTCGCCCACGGGCTCCGGCTGAGGCTTCGCTCACATTGCAGGCCGAGGCGCCGCCGAAGGATCAGGCTGCGTTTCTGCGGCGGGGATGGCCCCGTCCGCCGGGGCTTGCCCGCGGGCCGCAGCAAGGATGGCGTCGATGTCATCGGCGAAGCCTTCGGTCAGTTTGACGGCGCCGTCCTCCGAGAGGTGGCAGTGGTCAAAGAGCAGGAGGCGCTGTCCTTCAACGGGGCGGAAGATGCCGTCGGGCATGAGGATGGGCACGGGGTCGAGCAGGCGGCAGCAGCCTTCGGCCTCCATGCGGCGCAGCATGGCGCAGATTTCGGCGTGGTAGCGGCGGTAGAGCTTCATATCGCTGCTCCAGTCGAAGGTGGCCCAGGGGTCATCCGTGAAGAGGCGGCGGCGGCGAATGGCCTCGCCCAGCCGCGTCTGCTCGCGCACGGCCGCCTCGGGGGTGGGCATGACAAGGACGAGCTCTTTGCCGGTGGCGCGCACGCGGCGGCAGAACTCGCGCAGGCTCTCTTCGTAGAAGCGCAGGGAATCCTCAGGGGCGATGGGCGCGCCGCTCCAGTCGGTGTTGGTGGTGCGCTTGCGCCAGTACCAGTGCTGATAGATGATGACGCAGCGAATCGAGGGGCTGGCGCGGAGCCAGTCGAGCAGAGCGAAGGCCTTCTGCTCGGTGAAGAGGGCCTCGGGGTTCGGGTTCTCGCGGTTGCTGCGTCCCCAGAAGGGGGTGACGTAGGTGTTGAGGAAGAGGCCGGACCACCCGCGGCGGCGGCCCACGATGTCCATGCCGGGGTAGAGGGCGTTGGCGTAGCTGTCGCCGAGCAACACGAAGTCAGGCGGGCGCGATGTGTCGCCGATGGCGAGCAGGGCGCTGCGTCCGTAGTGGGGGCTCTGCTGGTCGAGCACGCAGCCGCCGTAGTGCCAGCTGAGGGGATTGAGGCAGGCCGGGAGGGGTGCGCAGCTCTCCGGCGAGGCGAAGCGCCAGGCGCCGTAGGAGTCATCGGAGACACGGGGCAGTGCGTCGGCCTCGGGGTGCAGCCGACCGAAGAGGCCATGGGTCTGCTTCAGTGCAAGGAGAGCGGCGCCGAGCAGCACCCACAGGGCAACGATGACGAGGAGCGGGAAGCGACGCTTTTCAATGCCGCGGTACAGAGCCCAGCTGAGCAGGAGGCTCAGCAGGATGACGAGCGGGTACTCCCAGGGCAGGAAGTCACGGACGGCGACGTAGCGCCAGAGGGCCATGAGCGGCCAGTGCACGAGGTAGAGGGAGAAGGAGATGGAGCCCAGCTGCGCGAGCAGCGGCACGGAGCCGCCCCCTTGCAGACCCACCTTGCCGCCGAAGTGCACGATGAGCAGGGTGCCGAAGACCGCGAGGGCAGCAGCTCCGGCGCCGAGGCTCTCTGTCGGCGCGAAGGCAGCAGCCAGCACCAGCAGGAGCCCCGCGACGGTGAAAGCGCGGCTCAGGAAGCGCCGCTCCGGCTTGGATGGCCGCTGAGGGCTGAGGGCCTCACCTCCAACTGGTTGCTTGGGGCTATTTTCAGCCGTGTGGTCAGGGCGTGAGGCTGAAGCGTCGCTCGGGGCCGGAGCCGGGCACGAAGGGGCGGAACTCAGAACCTCGGAGCCTGTAAGCTCGGTGCGCGGAGCTGAGGGGCGGGGTGAGGGCCGCGCAGTCGTCAGCAGGTACAGGAGGGCTCCGGCGATGACTTCCCAGAGGCGGCCGAGGGTCATGTAGTAGACGGAACCGGCACTTCCGCCGTCCTTCACGAAAGACGGCAGATGCTCGGCGAGTTCGGTCGGCAGAAGGCGCTGAAAGAAGACGGCGAGGGAGGCGAGTCCGGCGAGCAGGAGCAGCGCCCTGCTGATGCCGCGCGGGAGGCGGGAGAGCAGCAGGCAGACGAGGGGAGCTGCGATGAGGATCTGGATCCAGACGGAGATGTACCAGGTGTGCAGCAGGGGGTTATCGCGCACGTCGGTTCCGAAGTAGTCGAGGGCACGCTCGGCAAAATAGCGGTTGGATTGAGCGCCCAAGAGGCTCAGGGCCAGGTCGGCGATTTTCTCCAGATCGACGGCGGGCATGACGACGAGCCCCGCAGCCGTAACGAGCGCCACGAGGACGAGGACGCTCGGGACGAGGCGGCTGAGCTTGCCGACGTAGTAGTGCCGCCAAGAGAAGCGCCCCTGCTCCATGCGAGCGAGGGTGGAGGCGGCGAGGAAGTAGCCGGAGATGACGAAGAAGACGTCGACGCCGTAGTAGCCGCCCGGACAGAAGGCGGGAGCGAGGTGAAAGAGAAAGACGAGGAGAATCGCCAGCCCCCTGAGGCTGTTGACGTGGGCGAGGAAGTTTTTATTCTCGGTAACAGGCATGAGGAGGCGGGCCGATTGTACGGGATTTGGCTTCGGATGTCAATCAAACAGGCGGAGCGACCATCGCATGTAGAACCACTGCAGGACATGTCAAGCACCCCCTGCATTGGAAAAAAACGCTGACTCCCAGAATTCTCCGACTCGCCGGACTCGGACCCGCGCGCCGTGGTAATGGATTCCAAAGCACGGAGGGCGCCGCCGGCAACAACCATCATCCGCCGGTATGGCGCCGTGAAGCGGGGCGGAGTTTCGATGAAGGGCCCCGTTTCGCGTCTTTCGACGGAAAGCCTCGTGCAGACCAACGGGGAGACTATTGACAAAAAGGAGCGAGCTCCCTTCGCTCAGGAGCTCGCTCCAAAATTCGCATCTTGTCGTCACGTGCAGCCAAAAACGCAGTCGCCGCAGATCTCTCCGTGAGGGCAGAGTCCGCAGCCGTCTGCCCTCACGCACGATAGCTCTGCACGAGCGCGGCCGTGCGCTCGTGCACACGCGCCACGCGTTGCTTGAGCTCGCGCTTGTAGGCTTCCTTGTCCGGCATCGGGCAGCGGGCCACGCCGGAGATGACCGCGGCCTCGGCAATCGCCGGGCAGAGGTATTCAATCATGCGCGGGTCGAAAGGCTTCGGAATCACGTAATCGCGACCAAATTCGAGGGGCTGGCCGCCATTAGCTGCCACGACCTCCGCCGGCACCTCCTCGCGAGCCAGATCCGCCAGCGCACGGGCGGCCGCAATCTTCATCGCCTCGTTGATGCTGGTGGCCTGCACGTCCAACGCCGCGCGGAAGATGTAGGGGAAGCAGCTGACGTTGTTCACCTGATTCGGCCAGTCGCTGCGGCCCGACCCCATGATGCAGTCCGGGCGCGCAGCCTTGGCGTCCTCATACGTGATCTCCGGGTCGGGATTCGCGCAAGCGAAAATGATGGGGTTCGGCGCCATGCTCTTCACCATCTCCGGCTTAAGCAGCCCCTTCTTGGAGAGGCCGAGGAAGATGTCCGCTCCCTCGAGCGCCACTTCCAGCGTGCAGTCCTCACTCTGGGCAAAAATCGCCTTCGTCGGGTGCAGATCCAAGCGGCCGGTGTGAATCAGGCCCTTGGAGTCAAACATGAAAATGTTCTCGCGGCGGATACCCAGCGCCATATAAAACTTCGCGCAGGCAATGCCGGCGGCACCGGCACCGCTCACCACGCACTTCATATCCTGAAGCAGGCGCCCCGTCAGGTGCGCCGCATTCAGCAGGGCCGCGCCGGAGATCACAGCCGTGCCGTGCTGATCATCATGGAAGACGGGGATGTTCATCTCTTCGCGCAGGCGCTGCTCGACGATGAAGCACTCCGGGGCCTTGATATCCTCCAGATTGATGGCGCCGAAGGTCGGCTCCATCGTCTTGATCACCTCGATGAGCGTCTCGGGTTTCTTGATATCCAGTTCGATATCGAAGACGTCCACGTCCGCGTAAATCTTGAAGAGAAGGCCCTTGCCCTCCATCACCGGCTTGGCGGCCTGAGCCCCGATATTGCCCAGCCCCAACACAGCCGTTCCGTTGCTGATCACCCCGACCAAGTTGCTCTTGCCAGTGTAGCGGGATGCCAGTGCCGGGTCTCGGGCGATCTCCATACAGGGCTCGGCTACGCCAGGCGAATAGGCCAGCGTGAGGTCATCAATCGAAAAACAGGACTTGCAGGGCAGCACCTCCAACTTGCCGGGTCGGGGCTGCTCGTGATAGTTAAGGGCTCTTGCGGCCAGATCGTTGCTCATGAAAGTCTCGTAAACAGGTGAGCGGATATTATAACGCTAATTCGGTATTTTGCAAGCAAAGATTTTACCATAACAACAAATAGAGAAGGCACGCGGTTGTGTCAAGCTTGCTTTTTTTCAGTTCCGCGAAGCCGCGGCTACGTCTTTCGGCTTTCGCGATACACCTGCACAAAAGCAAGGAGCCGCTGAAGATCCGACCATTCCGCACACGATGGTTCGCTCCCTGAGGGAAACCGAAAACGAGCGTGCCGGAGCCCCTGCCTTTCGGAAGGGCACTCCGGCACGCCTTGAGAGGAGATCCTCAGGCTTCCACCTTGCGGGCGGGCTGGGGAGCGGGAGCTTTTCTGTTTTTGGCAATCTCCTTGCGGCGCTTGAGGTAAGCGGTGCGGCGGCAGCGCTTGGTCTCCTTGCGGTGTTGTTGACCCATATGATGTGTGTTGTTGCTGAGCGGGCATACCGGCCCGCTCATGGTTAACGGAGCCTTATGAATACCTTGTCCGAGGCGAGTTGGCAAGACTAAAGTGCGGAATCCGCGCTTTTTGCACACTCCTTCCTTTACCCCCCTTCTCCAACGAGGAGAGGGAGCTCAGACGATTCACGCCGGAGCAAGGCGGGATGATCAGGTGATGCTGGCGATCAACGGGCAAGTTAGCCTGAGTTTCCGCGAGTTCCCCGAGATGAATGCCATGACAGCGTTCCGCATTGACAACCCATCCCCGCTGTGACAGGATAGCCCCAATGGGGCACCCGCAACGGTTGCGAGCGACTTTTCCGCTTCCCTGCGAGGCCCCGGGCCTTCAATCTCCCTGTTTCCTCACCGGATGAAAACCACTCACCTCACCGCCGCCCTCATGATGAGCACAGGAGCTCTGGCTCTTGCCAACACGACTTCACACGATGCCCTCCCGACCGCATCGGCCTGCGCGTCCCCCCGCAGCGAGCAGAATGACGCCTCCGCAGGCGCATCGGCTCAGCAGGCGCGCCCGATCAGCCGGGAGGCTGTCGGCCTCGCCCAACTGCGCAGCGGGCGCCGCATGCTTCCCCTGCGCGTCGAGGGTGCAACGCTCGTCGGCCGCAGTCCGAAGGGAGAGGGTGCTCCCTTCCGCATTTTGTCGGGCAGCGAGGTGCTGTGGGAGGGAGGGGCCGATCAGCCTTTCCGCGTTTCGGCCTCGCACCTGAGCCACCTCTACCTGCTCAGCGAAGGAGCGCGCAATCTCGACTGGCAGCAACTCGCTTGGGAAGGCTCGGCTCGGCAGGCCGATGAAGGAGCTTCTCCGACGCGCAGCATCACCCTGAAAGCCGCCGATGAAGGTCTGCACGCGGGGCAGAATGCCGATGCGGGCCCGGTGCTGCGCCGACTGCTCAGCAAGGCCCGAGCTCTCGCCGATGCGCAGAACTGCGCCGTGACCATCGAGCTTGAACCGGGCGAATACCACCTGTACCGCGAGGGCTCGCTGCCCGTGAGCATCTACACCTCCAACCACGACCAGCAGGAGATCCACCCCGTCGGCCTTCCCCTCATCGATCTGCACGACATCACGCTGGACGGCAAGGGCTCCCGCATCATCACCCACGGCCTCATGATGCCGGCGCTCGTCATGGACTGCAAGCGCGTCACGCTCAAGGGCCTCCGTTTCGACCAGTCAACGCCCTTTTACTCCGAGGGCCGCATCGTTGACATCAGCGACAAGGGTACGACGCTCGAGATGACGCCCGAGTCGTCCTGGACGCTCGAGAACGGCGAGTTCTGCAACTGCGGGCCCACCGGGGCATCCGACGGCCCGGCGCAGTGGATCAACAGCATCAATCACGCCATTGCCTTTCACCCCGACGGTCGCATGGTGCCCACGGGTGAATCGGGCGATATCAGCTGGAGCCGCAAGGCCGAACAGGTTGGCGAGCGACGCCTGCTCTTCCCCGTCAACGCCGCCGAGAAAAAACTCAGCGTCGGCGATATCCTCACGCTGCGCAGCTACTGGCGCCCGCATCCCTGCATGGTCATCTACCGCGGCGAGGGCATCACGCTGGACGACGTTGTCTTCCACGACAGCATGGGGATGGCCCTCATCGCCCAGCGCAGCGGCGACATCACCATTCGCGGCGGCGGCTGCATCCGCAAGCCGGGCTTCATGCACACGGCCTCGGCCGATGCCACACACTTCTCCAACTGCCGCGGCCACATCGACGTCTCCGGCGCCCTCTACGAGGGGATGATGGATGACGCCATCAACGTGCACAGCACCAGCCTTGAAATCGAGGAGGTGCTCAGCCCGACGGAAATCATCTGCCGCTACCGCCACCCGCAGGCCATCGGCTTTGAGGTACTGCAACCCGGCGAAGCCATTCAGTTCATCCACGGCCCCACTCTTCAGAACACGAGCGAACTCAACCGCGCCGTCTCCGTCGCGAAAACCGATGAGACGCATCTGCGCATCACGCTCGAAAAGCCGCTGAGTGAGGGCATCGGCGTCGGCGACGCCTTCGAGAATGCAGACTGGTACCCCTCCGTCACCTTCCACGGCAACACCGTGCGGCACAACCGCGCCCGCGGAGCGCTCTTCACCACGCCGAAGCCCATCCTCGTGGAGGGCAACCGCTTCATCTGGTCGAGCGGTTCCGCCATCCTGCTGGCGGGCGATGCGCAGGGGTGGTACGAGAGCGGGCGCTGCCTGAACCTCACGATCCGCAACAACCTCTTTGATCACAACCTCACCAACAGCTTCGGCTACACCGAGGGCATCATCTCCATCTACCCCGAGGTGAGACGCCCCGAGGAGCAGACGGAGCGCTATCACCGCAACATCCTCATTGAAAACAACACCTTCCTGAGCCACCGCGTTCCGCTCGTCTTCGCCATCTCGGCGCAGGGTCTGCGCTTCCGCGGCAACAAGGTTGTCTTCGATGATCTATACACCCCGATGCACGACGGCCGCCCCTTCGTCTTCCTTCACTGCGAGGACATGGAGACCCAGCCCCTCGACAGCACCGGTTCGCAGCCGGACGTCGCCGGCGCCACGATCGAATCCAAACACTGACACGAATCCAAACACTGACACCCGCCCATGAACAGACTCACGCTGCCGCTGCCCCCTCGCGGAGCACGCTCTCTCGCGTCGCTCGCCCTCTGTTCTCTGGTCTTGAGCGCCTGCGTGCAGACCGAGCAGAGTTCAACCGCGCACTCCGAGCGCTCCGCAGCGGGCGCGGCTCCGGTGGGGGACGATGTTGATGCCGCGCTACGCCGCCTCGGCATTGAGCACCTCAGTTTCAACCTCGACTACCGCGCCATGGAGATGAGGCTGAGGTCTGCGCCCAGGCGTGAATTCTTCGACATGCTGGAGAGCAAGGGCTGGCGGCGCAGCAGCAATGCAGGCCGCGCCGACATCTACTTCAAGGACGGCATGTGGCTGATGTACATCCCCTCCCGCCAAAGTATCCTCTACAGCCCGCCGGTGGACTGAGGGAGCGCGGGCGGCTCGGGCTTCCGCGACGATTTCCGATCGGCCTCTTCCCCTTGCAGTGCAGGGGAAGAGGCCTGTCTGCATCTTGCTGCGGCGGCGCAGGAGTTTGCCTTCGCCGCCACAACTCGGGTTTCGAATCGAGCCCGCCTTTGTTGCCCTGACGAACTCCCCGCGGGGGCCTTCGCAACGTCCCTGTAACGTCCCTGTAACGTCCCTGTAACGTCCCTGTAACGTCCCTGTAACGTCCCCGCAACGCCCCCGTAGTGCCACCGTAGTATCGCTCCCGGCATCGCTCTTGACATGAGCACCCGCGCTGCGACTCCTCGCTGCCTCTGAATCAACGACAAGGCCTAGGAGGGGAGCTGAAAGGTTGCGCAAGGCGACCGATGAGGAGAGGGGAGCGCCGGCGCCCGATGTGTGACAGCAGGGGGCCGCGGGGCAGTATTTGCTTGCAGGGAAGCCGGGCGCGCGGGTACAATGGGGACATGCCTGCCCCGATTTCCCGCACCGCGCTGCTCGCCGCAGCCTTGCTGATTTACCCCCTGCCCTCTGCGGCACTGGAAGCCCTAGAGAAGGACGGACACTGGGCGCATTCCGTGAACGATGCCGTGGGAGCTCCCGTGGTCATCGACGGCAAGATGGCGGGCAGCGGCAGCCGCCTCGCGAATGTGGAGGCCGGGCTCCCCTGCACGCAGCATGTGCTGCTCCGCCACCTGAACTCCGGCAATCTCTTCGCCGGACCGGGCGCCGACAAGCCCGTTGAATCCCACCCGACGGCCGTCAGCTCCGTGCTGGTAGGGCGTGCCCCCGACGGTGACGCCCGCTTCTCGGGCCTTGCTCCCGGCGCCGATTTCCGAGCCGGAACCTTTGCCGTTAAGGGAGATGCGACGGCCAATCCCTTCACCATGCGCTCGCTGCTGGGCGCCTTCGAGCAGGCCTTCACCTGGGCCGACGTCGTCAACACCTCCTGGGGCTCCGTCACGCCGCCCGGGACATACGAGTTTTACTCCGACCTGATGGACGCCCTGTGCGCCGAGCATCCCACCTGTCTCTTTGTCGTCGCCGCAGGCAACACGCAGGCCGAGCGCTGGGGAGCAAGTCGCGGCAAAGTGAGCCAGATCGCCTCGGGCTTCAACAACCTGAGCGTCGGAGCCCTGGGCAATGCCCCCGCCTTTGACCGACTCACCGCCAACAGCGCCCGCCTGCCCCTTCAAGTCATTCTGCCCGACGGGCGCGCCGCAGGCACGCGCTCGGGAATCGACATCTGCGCCCCGGGCGAATACCTCCGATGTGCCATCTGCCCGCCCGGACCGCACGACCAACATGACCGCTTTCTGCGCGCCACCGGCACCAGCGTCGCAGCCCCCGTCGTTGCCGGAGCAGCCGCCCTGCTGCACGGAAGGGCCCGCGACCTCGGCCTGCCCGCTGAAATCCACGACGCACGCGTCATGAAGGCCCTGCTGCTGGCCGGAGCGCGCTCGGTGCCCAGCTCGACGAGCTCCGTCGGGGCGGACAGACCCAGCAACGGCGCACGCTCCGAGCGCGGGCGCCAAGGGCTGGATGCCGCCGTGGGTGCCGGTATGCTCGACGCGGCCGCTTCTCTGCAGGCGATGGAGGCCGGCCACTGGCGAGCCCTCCGCCTCGCCTCGGGTGCTCGGGAATCTGGCTCACAACGGACCGAGCTCGGCGACCTGCCGCAGGGCGCCGAGCTGACCGCCGCGCTCTGCTGCTTCGTACCCACGCGCATGGTGCTGCAGGACGGCGTCCGCAGCGCTGACGAGCTCCCCGAGGACGCAGGGACCAAACCGGAGCTCATCTGCGGTCCCATCCCGGGCCTGAGCCTGGAGCTGCTCTGCGAGGGACGCGTCGTGGCCCGCTGTGCCGAAGCGCTGAGCCCCACGCAGTTTCTCCGCGTCCGTCTGCCGGAGAGCGGGCACTACGAACTCCGCATCACGCGAGGCCCCGGCTTCGAGCGCGCGAAAGGTGTGACGGCGCAGCAAGCCGGCGAACCGCCTCTGCTCCCCTGTGGGCTCGCCTGGCACTTGCGGACGGCAGACTGACCCCTCCCGCCCACCACCCCGCCGGCTCCTCCTCGCGAGCAAGCGAAAAAATTGCAGCTAAGCTCACAAAACCGAGGAGCGGAATACAGGGACCTCCCTTACCGATGGACACAAAGGCCCGCAAGCTGACGCCAAGGCCTTGTAGCAACGCCTCGGAGCCGACGTCGGCGGCGCGGCTCAGTGCCCGGCGGAGCCACGGACGGATGGGGCGAAGCCACTCTCGACCGGGGCAGAAAATTTCCCGTCAAAGGGACCGCTCCAAGGGGACTCCGGCGTCACATTCCTCACGACCATCGAGCGCTTGCCGTGCGGGCGACTGCTCCACCACCCGAAGAGTCGGATGATGCGATACTCAAAGTTGGCGTGCGGAAGCCCCTGCTGACGGCGGCAGCGGCGGTAGGCCTCGTCAGCCTCTGCGCGCGCGAAGTCGGCACCGCTCGCCAGAGCATGATACAGCGCATCGTGAACGAGCGTCGATTTCAGATCCTCCGTCGTCGTCGTCCCAATAGTCTTGCCGTCCCACACGTAGCCCGGATAAATCACCAGCGTGTTTCCCCGAGCCTCCATCATGATCTCATCAGGGTTGTCGCTGTCATACCCGCTCCAGTAACCGAGATTCATCTGTGGACTTGAGCATATCATCACACAGGTCGTGCGCAGACAAAAGCCGGGATACTGCTCCGGCAGAAATTCATACCAGCTCTCCTTTCCGGCGGCATCGCGAATCACACCCGCATCAATCTCCTTGCCCAGCACCAGAACACCCAGCTGCTCACATCCGCAGACGGTGAGCGCTGAGGCAGTAACTAACACAAGCTGCGGAAGAGAACGCACCACGGTCTCATTTAGACACCGACGCGCCTCATTTTGTTGAATTTTCAGGGCTCTGCATCCTTCGGCCTTTCCCTGCGGAGCCCCAGCCCCACGGCTGCCGACGCAGCGTTGACGGCCCGCTATCATTCCGCATTTGCCGTCATTCCGCATCCGCCCCGCCAGCAGCCACTGTACGCCGCGCCTCGGCGCACTCATCGACGGACAGCCCTCACCGGAGCTTTATCGCTCCCCCCTGCTCGCCGAATCTCCCATCGCCTCCTTCAACCACCCGTCCGACGGCTGCATCGCCCACCGCCTCCGCAGCTTGGAGCACAGCTCAGGCTTGCATTCGACGCCCGCTTTGCTAGACTGATGGAGACATGGCGGACATGATAGGCGGTTTTTTCGAATGGGAGGTGCCGGATGCCGGCCCCCTGCCCTGGGAGGAGGGCTCGCACTGCGCCCTGCTGCACTCGGGGCGGGCGGCGCTGGAGGTGCTGCTCCGGGGCCTGCGCGACAGCGGCTGGGCGGGGGACACGGTGCTGCTGCCGCGCTGGACCTGTGATACCGTCCTTCAACCCCTGCACCGCCTCCGCCTCAACAGCCGCCGCTATCGCATCTCGCCCGACACGCTTGAACCGCACCTCGAAGACCTCGAGCCGAGTGACGCTCTGCTGCTGCTCACGGACTATTTTGGCCTGTGCAGCGACACCGTGCGACGTTGGGCGAAGCTCTGGCCAGGTCCCGTTGTGATCGACGCCAGCATGGCTCTCTTCGCCGACTACGGCGACTGCCCCTCCTTCTCCAGCTTCCGCAAGTGGGCGGGCGTGCCGGACGGAGGCATCGCGAAGGCCCCCTTCCCTCTTCCCCTGCCTTCATCCGAAGCTCGAAGCGCGGCGCGCATGCAATGCCTGCTCGAGAGGCTCGAGAACGGGGCCGAGGCCGCTCTTCCCTTCAGCGAACAGGCCGAGGCCGAGCTGCAAGGCAACGCCAGGCGCATGTCACCGCTGACGCGTCGCCTGCTGCGGAGCGTGCGCTGGGAAGAGATGCGCCGCCGTCGGCGCGAGAACTTCGCGCAGTTGCACGAGGCTCTTGCAGCGCTCAACCGGCTGCACCTGACGCCGAGCGCCGATGCCGTTCCTTTTTGTTATCCCCTTCTCTGCGGCATCCCCGGGCTTCGAGATGAGCTGATTGACGCCGGCATCGCCCTGCCGCTCTTCTGGCCGGAAGTCATTGAGGCCTGCCCGGCCGAGCAGGCGGAGAATTATCTCTCGCGCTCACTGCTGCCCCTGCCGCTGGACCAGCGCTACGGCCCACGGGAAATGCAGCACATCATCCGGCTGATTCGGGGCTGAAGCCTCCGCGGCGGCTTCTCCTCTGCATTACCCCGGCCCTCATCACGCTGTCCCCTGAAGCTCAGGGAACGGAAGGCAGGGCAGCGGCGGCCCGGCGGCGGTAAAAGTCGGCCGCTCCGTCGTCCACGACGAAGTGAAGAGCCCCCAACTTCCCGCAGGCGAAGGCGCGAGCCAGTTGCTCCAGCGCCTCGGGGCTTCCCGACAGAGCCCAGTGGTGCAGGCGCAGGGCCTCAGCATAATCACCCGGGAACTGCTCGATGGGATGCAGCGGATTGAGGCGCAGCAGCAAAGCGATGAGTTTGGCGTCCCGCAGCTCCGGCTCGCTCTCGCGCATCGCCTCAACCCAGCGCGCCAGATCGGCATAGAGCACCTCACGAAACTCGCGGCTGATCGGGCCCGGGCGCGACGGCGCACTCGGGCTCACCTCGGTCGAGTCCGCGGCAGAATCATCAAAAGAATCAGCAGCAGCCCCTGCGGAAGGCGGAATTCGGCTCGCGCTATCCTCCGCACCCGAGGAGGAAATGACCGGGCCAAAACTCTGAATCATGCGGTCAACATCCTCGGGGGCAAAGGAGCCGGTGATGACGGAGGGCTCCTCCTCGGCCGGGGAAAGCGAGGCAAGCACGAAAAGAGCCCCCGAAGCGAGGGGAAGGCAGCGCGAAAGGGCAAAGGAAAAGCTCATAGGCGAGATGATCGGGTTCCGTTAGGAGAAGCGAGCGCTCAGGGCGGCAAATAAGGCCGAGGCCGGCCGCTTTGACTGCCCCTTTCAGGAACGCGGACGCGGAATGCGCATGCGCCGCTGCCCCGGGGAGTTAGCCCGGCGCCGGGAGAAGGCGTCCGTCATCAGCGTCCACGCCTTTTGGAGGCCGGAGGAGCTGAACCACGGCTGCTTTTTGAGCCGAACCATGAAGAGGCTGACGCCATTGCGGGCTTCAGCCAGCGCCATAATTTCCTTTTCATTGCCGACGACGAGCGGCGGCAAGCCGTTGAAATCCCGCGAGATCTTGTCAGCCGCCTTTTTGGCTCCCTCCTCATCCTTCACGCCGGCCAACAGAGCCCCGGCCTCCTGTAGCAGCTCAATCTCTCGCACGTAGTCTCTGCCGATGCTCTCTGAGGCCGCACTCGCGGCGCCCGCAGGCTTCGACGCGGGCTTGGCCGGGGCATCCGCCTCCGCTCCGAGAGCCGAACACATCAGAATCGCAACCGGAAGCGCGCGCCAACCGAAGCCGTGTGAAGTGAAGAGGTTCATCTACCTTGGGAAGATAGCACAGCCGCTTTCCCTTGTCAACCGAGAAGCCACCTTGAAGGCGAGGGAAGAGCAAACACCCGGCCTGAGGCCGGACACACCTTGGGAGTAGCGCAGCGTTCTCTAATCGTTTTAACACCGGCCCGGCACCGCAGGTGTCGCACCCTTGAAGAGCTCTATGAAGGCAAAAAATATAACCCGCTACACTTACGAAAACACGGATTTTCAGGGCTGGCGCGTGAGCATCCAGCGCTGCGGCCGCATCATCACGCGCTATTTCTCCGACTTGCAGTGCGGATCAGAGGAGGAATCCTACCGCCAAGCCGTCGAGTATCGCGACGAGGTGCTGCGCCAGATGGCGTCGCACCGCGATGATCTGCCCAACTATATGGACTCGGAGTTGCAACACGTGCGCGATATGCTGCGCGAACGAAGCCACGGAACCGAGGAAGCCGAGCTCTGAGGCGCGCATCGTTCGAGAGGGGGTGCGAGTACACATGCTGCGGTGAGCGAGATCTCTCGCCCCGAGGAGCCGGGGCTTTTTCCTCGTTCACCCCCATCCGTCCGCCGGTGGGGCAATGGTGCTCAACGAGACGAGCCGGGCGTGTCTTCGATGCTCTTCGGTGAAATCGGCGCAGCAAATTAACCGATAGGATAGCTTGGGCAAGCGGGGCGGAAGACGACGCGATGCCACACCCCGTCGAGAGACGCCGCGGTCGACATTTAACGCGACCGCGGCCTCTGTGAACTGCGGCCTCTCACTGCCCCATCTGTGGGGCCAGGAGGCTGCTCAGCTCGGTGCAGCCGTAACAGTCCGCATCGTCGAGGCGCTTGAACTCGACGGCCGTTTTCTGCAACAGCTCAATAAAGGGAGTCTTCGTCTCGGGCGTATTATCAAGGTAAAGGCGCAGGGCATCTGCGCGAACGCGGTCGCGGAGCTCGGCCATGCGCTGCAGGTTCTCGCGAAGCGGAGCCACGGCGGCCGCAGCAGAGGAGGTAGCGTCAATGGCCGCCAGCAGCTCGAGCTGACGCTCCAGCATGCGGCGCAGCTCCTCGGCCCAGCCGCGAAGGACGGGCTCGGGCACGGAGACGGCCGAGGGCGTGACGAAGCTCGGCGTGTCGGCCACCTCTTCGGCGCTGTCGGCCTCAGGAGAGGAGGATTCGGCAGCGGCACCGTCCGCGCTCCCCGCGCCTCCCGCTCCGTCCGGCGCCGGGGACTCGGCCGCAGCAGCAAAGGCGGTGCTGCTGAGTCCTGCAAGGAGCAACAAGGGGAGGCGGTGCAATGGCGGGGTCATGCTTTGATTGTAGGGCGACACCGGGTTGAAGTCAAGCTCTTAGAGGTTGTCGGCACCCCCATTCTCCGACCCTTTTTGATGCTTTACAGTCCCGTTTGATACGCCCGGCTCTTTTTGCCGACGGCGGCGGCAGCCTCATGAAGGATAGGCGGCGCAGGGATCCGCGATCGCACAGGCTCGGGGAAGATGACTCTCCGCCCCGCTGCTGCGCTCACCAAGCTTCGGGGATGTCCTCCCAGCGGGTGGTATAGCGGCGCGAGACGTGGTCGCAATGCCAGGGCACGCTGCTGCCGCGGTTGGCGAAGTGGATGTCGTGCCCGGCCTCCTGCAGTTGGTCAAGGACTTTCATGAGGGGGTCGGGTTTGATGTCGGGATGCTCAAAAGTGGGATGCACGGCATCAACGGCTTCAAGCCCGGTGAGGATCACGCCGATTTTTTTGTACCGATAGCCGGGCTGATAGATGGCCTCGAGCAACTCGACGGCGGCCCGGGTGATGAGGCGCGTGTCGTCGCCGGGGGCGGGGAGGGTGCGCCCGAGGCTGTTGGCGTAGGTCATCGAGGTATCTTCATAGCGCGAGGTGCGCAGGATAACGAAGACGTTGCGGGCCATGAGCTCATGCCGCCGCAGGGTGCGCGCGGCTTTTTCGACGAAGCGGCAGAGGCTCTCGCGCAGAGTGCACAGCTCGGTGATGCCCTCCTTGAGCGAACGCGAGACCATGATCTGACCGCGCTCGGCCTCCGGCTCGTCGCTGAGGCAGGAGATGCCGCGCAGCTCGAGGGCCAGGCGCTCGCCGTGCACGCCGAAGCTGCGCCGCAGGCGCTCCAGATCGGTGGCGGCCAGGCCGGCGGCGGTGCGGATGCCGAGGGCGTGCAGGCGCGGGGTGAGCCGCCTCCCGACGCCCCAGACGTCGCCCACGGGTGTCTGCTCCAGCAGGGGCTCCCAGTCGGCGGGGCTCAGCAGGGCCATGAAGCCCCGGCTCTCAGGGCGATGTTTGGCGGTTTCGTTGGCGAGTTTAACGAGGGTGCGCGTGGGTGCCATACCGACGCTGACGGTGACGCCGGTCCAGCGACGGATGCGCCGCCGCAGCTTGCGGGCGAGGTCGGCCCAGTCGATGCCGCTGCCGGCGTTCTCCGCGCTGCTGACTTCAGCGAAGGCTTCGTCTATGCTGTACTGCTGAAGGCTGGGGAGATGCGCCTCGAGGATGCGCATGATGCGGTCGGAGAGGTCGCTGTAGAGGGAGAAGTTGGCGGAGCAGACGATGGCGCGGGCCCGCTCCAGACGCTCGCGGCACTTGAAGTAGGGCTCGCCCATGGCGATGCCGATTTGTTTGGCCTCGGGGCTGCGGGAGATGACACAGCCGTCGTTGTTGCTCAGGACGACGAGGGGGCGGCGCCGCCAATCGGGGCGAAAGACTTGCTCGCAGCTGGCAAAGAAGTTGTTGCAGTCAAAGAGCAGGAACATGGCGGCAGATGGGGCAACGGGACAGAGGCGACGGGGAGGATTGCGAACCGCGGTTGAGGCGAAGGGCACTCAGGGCACGCGAGCGGGCTGAGCTCCCCTGCCCCGCAGCTCAGCGAGCCACCAAAGCCATACAGGCGCCACGGCGAGGCCGGCCGCGCCCCTCGCCCGAAGCGTCAACGAGCCATGAAAGCTGCGAGAGCGGCAGTGAGGGCAAAGCCCGACCCCCCTTCCGCCCGACCTCCGCAGGCGGTGAGCCGGCTGAGGCGGGTGAAAGGGGTTCAAGAAGGGGGAGGATGCGGCGCCGGACGGCCTCAGAGACCCAGTTGACGAGTGATGATTTCGGTGACGAGCTTGGGGTTGGGTTTGGGGTTGCTCGTCTTCATCACTTGGCCGGTCAGGGCGTTGAGCAGTTTCATGTTACCGCCCTTCACGCCGGCGACGAGGTCCTGATTTTTCGCGAGGACGTCCGCGATGACACCCTCGAGAGCACCGGTATCCGTCTTGCGGTAGCCGAGGGAGGCGGCTGCCGCCTCGGCGCTCAGCTCGGGCTTCTCCCAGAGGAGGTCGAGGACTTCACGCGCCTGATTGTTGGAGACGAGGCCGTCTTCAATGATGGCGACGAGATCGGCGAGGCCCTCGGGCGCGAGCGGGCAGTCTTCAATGCCGATGCTCTTTTCTGCCAGGGCGGCGCTGAGGTTGTTGATAACCCAGTTGGCAACTTTGCGGGGAGCTTTGGAGACGGCTGCGGATGCTTCGAAGTAGGCGCAGAGGGCAGCATCGGCGACGAGGGTGTCGGCGTCGGCAACGGGCAGTCCGTAGCTCTTCACGAGGCGCAAGCGGCGGGCATCGGGCAGCTCGGGCAGCTCGAGACGCATCTTCTCCTCGATGGCGGCGGTGTGCACGGGCACGAGGTCGGGGCAGGTGTGGTAGCGGTAGTCGTGCGCGTTCTCCTTGGTGCGCATGACGATGCTCTCGCCAAGGTCGTCGTCCCAGCGGCGGGTGGATTGCACCTGCGGGATGCCGCGATCGAGCTCGTCGGCCTGACGGGCGATCTCGTAGATGAGGGCTCGGCGCGCCGCCGACATCGAGTTGATGTTCTTCATCTCGATTTTGGCGCCGAGCTCTTTCTGGCCCTTGGGGCGCAGCGAGACGTTGACGTCGCAGCGCATCTGCCCTTTCTCCATGTCGGCGTCGGAGATGCCGCCGCAGATGAGGATCTGCTGGAGGCTCTTGAGGTAGGCGTAGGTTTCCTCCGGGCTGGTGAGATCGGGGGCCGAGACGATCTCCATGAGCGGGGTGCCGCCGCGATTGTAGTCGACGAGCGAGTAGCTGCCGAAGTGCGTGAGCTTGGCGGCGTCTTCCTCCAGATGGATGTGGTCGAGGCGCACGCGGCGCACGACGGGCTCATCGCTCTTGACGCGAGCATCGGGCGGGTAGGCCCAGGCGTAGAGGGGGACTTCGCCGCCGATGCACAGGGGCAGGTCCAGCTGGCTGGTCTGGTAGTTTTTCGGCATGTCGGCGTAAAAGTAGTTTTTGCGGTCCCACTTCGAGACGGGGGGCATGCTGCATCCGAGCATCAGGCCGGTGAGGATGGTGCGCTCGATGGCGTATTCGTTGAGCACGGGCAGAGCGCCGGGCATGCCGAGGCAGGTGGGGCAGACGTTGGTGTTGGGCTCGTAGCCGAAGCCGGCTTTGCAGGAGCAGAACATCTTGGTCTCCGTCTTGATTTGGCAGTGAACTTCTAGACCGATGGTGACGAGGTAATCAGATACAGGCATGGCAAAACACGTGGGGAGGAAAACAGAAAGTCGGGCAGTCCGGTGTGGCGGGGTGAAGCGGGGTGAAGCGGGTTGAGACGGGCGGGTTGTTCGTTACGGGCGAGCGGCGGCGCTCTCCTGAAGGGCCTCGGCGAGGTCGAGGCGGAAGGAGGCATCAAAGACGTCGCGCGCCCAGAGGCTGTGGGTGCGGTTCAGGTTTTCAAAGACGGTATCGAGGGTGTCGGAGAAGGCATCGTAGGGCTGGGTGTCATAGCCGGGCAGGCCGGCGATGCGCACGATTTCCGCGCGGATGTTCCAGAGGGCGTTCTCCAGCGGCACGCTGACCTCTTGCAGGGCAGCGGAGGATTCGTCGGGGAAGGGCCGATCGGCTGTATCCTCCTTGGGGATGAGGCCGGAGAAGACCTCGCAGAGGCGCTTGAGCTCGGCAATGGAGTGGGAGGCGCTGTCCGAGTCCCGCACGCGGGAGAGGATGCGCAGCACGGCGGTGTCAGGCTCGATCAGTTTTCGGAGGCGACAGAGCTCGGCCGTGGCTTCCTCAGCGCTGAGCGGAGGGCGCAGCTCCTCGAGATTCGCGATGGCCTCATCGGGGAAGAGACCGGCATCGCTCGCGGCGCGAAAGGCGGCGATGAGGCGTTTGGAGCCGTAGCAGCGCACGCGGCAGAGGCTGGAGAACTCGTCCCCGAGGTCATCAAAGGCGGGCGAGATGCGCATGTTGAGCAGCTCCGAGGCTTCGGGGCTGACGAGCACCTCGTACTCCATGCAGACGGCCGTCAGCTTGGAGTCCAGATCGGCCAGCTGAGTGGACAGGCGGGTGAAGCGCAGTGCAGCTTCGTCCGCGCCCTCGCGATCGCTGACGGAGGCGAGCAGAAACCAGAGATCGTTGATGGTGGCGAGCATCTTGCGCCCCAATTCGAGCGCCTGCTCGGCTGCATTCTCCGAGGGCTTCACTCCCGCAGTCTCCGCATCTTGCGCCGCCGCGCTGTCGGCTCCGCCGTTTTTGTCATCGGCGCCGATGGCGGCGAGTTTGTCGGCGGGGACTTCTTCAGCGCAGAGTTCATCCCCCTGCCCCGGCTCGGCTTTGCCGACGACCTCCCACTCGGCGAGCAGAGCGGGGCTCGCCGGGGATGGTCTGTGTGCAGCCCCGGTGCAGATCGTCGCTCCCGGCGCCGATCCGGCCAGAATCAGCAAGGCGCTGACCGTGTGATACAGGGGCTTCATGCGTGCGGGGGTATTATACGCAGCACCCCCCTCTTTGGCAAGCGGGGATTGTGTTCTGCTCCCCATTTTTCAGGGGCGAGCGGCGCGGCCCTCGGGCGCTGAGGCCAAGGCCGCGCACGCTGCTCTCATCGGGGTGAGCCATCAGGCGCCGCCGGCGTTGGCGAGCACTTCGAGCTCCTTGGGCAGGAAGTTCTTGAAGCGCCCCTTGTCGATGGACTTCATGTAGGCTTCCTGCGGCGAGACGATTCCCTGCTGGAGCTTTTGCCAGATGGCGTCATCCATGAATTGCATGCCGAGCTGCTTGCCACCGGTGATGACGTCGGCGAGCTTTTGCGTGGCGCCTTCACGGATGATGGCAGCGACGGCCGGGGTGGCGAAGAGGATTTCGTTGACGGCGCAGCGGCCGGGCTTGTCGCAGCGCTTCATGAGCAGCTGGGCAACGACGCCGCGCAGCGATCCGGCGAGCATGGTGCGCGCCTGAGACTGCTGCTCGGCCGGGAAGACGTCGATGATACGGTCGATGGTCTTGCGGGCGTTGTTGGTGTGCAGGGTGCCGAAGACGAGCAGGCCGGTCTCGGCGGCGGTGAGAGCCAGCGAGATGGTCTCCAAATCTCGCATTTCACCGACGAGCACGATGTCGGTATCCTCGCGCAGGGAAGCTCGCAGGCCGTCGGCAAAGCTCGGGCAGTTGACGGGCACTTCGCGCTGGGTGATCACGCTGCGCTTGGACGGATGGACGAACTCGATGGGCTCCTCGATGGTGATGATGTGGCGCGCGTAGTTCGAGTTGATGTAGTCGATGAGGGCCGCGAGGGTGGTCGATTTGCCGGAGCCGGTGGGCCCGGTGACGAGCACGAGGCCGGCGCGCATGTCCGCGAAGCGCTTGATTTGCTCCGGGACGTTGAGCTGCTCCAGGGTCAGGATTTTCGTCGGGATGAGTCGGAAGACGCAGCAGTAGCCGCGCTGCTGCTTCATGTAGTTGCAGCGGAAGCGCGCTTCGGCATTCATCTCGTAGGCGAAGTCTGCGTCGCCGCTCTCTTCAAACTGGGCCCAGAGTTTCTCGGGGCAGATGGGCTGCATGAGCTCGACCATGTCCTGGTGGGTGAGCTCGCCGCCCTCGATGGGCGTGATGTCGCCGTGGACGCGAATCTTGGGGGGTTGGCCCTCCGAGAGGTGGAGGTCCGAGCCGCCCAGGGAAATCAGGGTCTGGAAGTATTGATCGATGCGATGGTTCATCAGATGACGGAGGGGAAAGGGGGAAAAAGAAAGGGGAGGTAAAGGATGGTGATGGTTGCGAAGGGCGACGGATGCGAAGGAGAGGCAGGCCCCTGAGCCAAGCTTCCGCCCCGCCGTTGGTGGAGCGGGTGGCCGGGGGCTCCCCCATCGTCCGCCTCAGGCGGAGGCTTCAAACGGAGGGATGCTCGCGCAGGAATTTCTCCATGATAACTTTGTCCGTCGCGCGCGTGCTGCACTCTTCGGCAGAGATGACACCCTTCAGGTAGAGAGCCTGGAGGGAGTCGTCCATGAGGCGCATGCCCTGAGCCTTGCCGGTCTGGATGAGGCCGGGGATCATGAAGGTCTTGCCTTCGCGGATGCAGTTGGCGACGGCTGCGGTGTTGACGAGCATCTCGAGAGCCATGACGCGGCCGCTGCCGTCTTTCTTCGGCACCAGTTGCTGCGAGAGCACGCCGCGCAGGGATTCGGAGACCATGATGCGGATGTGCTCGCGCTCTTCGACGGGGAAGGCGTCGAGGATGCGGTCAATGGTGCGCGAGGCGGAGCCGGTGTGCAGGGTGCCGAGCACGAGGTGACCCGTTTCGGCGGCGGTGAGAGCCAGCGAGATGGTCTCGAGGTTGCGCATTTCACCCACCATGATGACGTCGGGGTCTTCGCGCAGGGCGGCGCGCAGAGCTCGGCCGAAGGACTCGGTGTGTTTGTGCACTTCGCGCTGGTTGACTTGGCAGGAGGCGGGGTGGAAGATGGCTTCGATGGGGTCTTCCAGCGTGATGATGTGATCCTTGCGGTCCTGATTGATGAACTCGATGATGGAGGCGAGGGTGGTGGACTTGCCGGAGCCGACGGCGCCGGTGACGAGGATGAGGCCGTTGGTGAAGCGCGTGAGCGGCACGACGTACTCCTCGGGCAGGTTGATGTCCTTCATCGTCAGGATGCGGCTGTTGATGATGCGGCAGCAGATGTCGTAGCCGAGGCGCTGCGAGACGACGGAGGCGCGGTAGCGCCCGTAGTTGTTCTGGTAGGCGAAGTCGACGTCGCCGGTCTCGCGAAGGCGGCCCCATTCGCGCTCGCTCAGGAAGCTGTTGGTCAACGCGAGCGTGTCTTCCTTGGTGAGGGTGGGGGCGCCTTCCCACATCGGGATGAGGTTGCCGTTGCGACGCCAGGTGGGCGGGCAGCAGGAGGGCAGGTGGACGTCCGAGCAACCGACGTCGACACCCATTTTCAGGTAGGCGTCTGCGTGCAAACTCAGGAAGATGAGCAGGTAGCCCTCCTCCTGCACGTAGAGATAGGCGTGGTGTTTGCCGCAGGGGGAGTCGTAGATGAAGTCGATGGCGCCCTGCTCGCGGAGCTGCTGGCGCTGGGCCTCGGTGGTGCAGCTGTTGACGAGGGCGATGGAGGTGTCGGCGGTGATGACGCCGGCGCTCTCCGTCAGCGGGCTGTATTGGCCGTAGGCCATCCAATAGGGCTGAAGTCCGGCGGCGAGGTACACGGAGGGGCTCATCGCGGATCTGATCAGCTCCAGATACTGATCAGCGGTGTCGAAGATGTAGGTGGGGTCGCTCATGTCGCTTTCTCGTGCATACTAGCATGCCGGCGCGGCGATGGCGAGCTCAAAATGAGGCTTCGGGCGCTGCGGATCCATCGATCCGCTCCACACCCCGCCTATATTCGCGGGGGAGGAAGCCCGAATACAAACCGGGCGCGAGCGGCAAGCACTCGCGCCCGGAGCGTAACAACTCAGGACTCCGTATCAGAAAAAACTGTTCGGATTCACCAAACCGTCGGCAGCGAAGACGACACGGGCTTGGGAATCGATGTGGCATCCGAGCGATTCAGGAAGCTGCCGGAGCCGGTGAAAGGCCTCTCAGACGAGGCAAAGACGCCATTGTCGAGCAACAGCGGAAAATCGCCGAACGCCATGCCCGCCTCATCCCCGTAAAGGGAAGACGCCGACGGGCCGACCCTGATCGACGTGCAGCGCTCGACCTCAGAGACACTCGAGGGGGCGAGGCCGGCGAGACTCTCCTCGTAACCGACGCTCGAAGTCTCGGTCGGAGCGGCCTCCGCGACGGCGGGCGTCCGATCCTCTGAGGGCCAGACGGAAAAGCAGCCCACGGCGAGAGCTCCCACACCCAGAGCGGAGGCCCCGTAGGTGAGGCGGTGGCGACGCAGGAACAGGCAGAGGTGTTCGAACAGGCGGAAGCGCAGCGGGCAGCAAGCGGCATCGCGCACAATGCGATCGCGCAGATCGCAGGCGAAGCGCTCCTCGAAATCGGCTTCGGGCGTCTGCTCGAGACGCAGCCCGGCAATCAGAGCGACAAGCTTAGCCTCATCGGCGCTCAGCCCCTCTCTTGCCGCGCGCTCGCGCGCTGTGCCCATACACGATTCCTCGCTCTCCTCACTATCGGTTCGCCACACGTCAATCACCTGCCTTTCCTTCATCTCAGTTCTGGGGGTATAGACACCGGGTAACGCCTTTGCGTTGAAAAATTCTACAAGTTTCTTAAACTTTTCCTCAGAGCCCCACCCGCATCACGGGCGGTCGGCGTCGCGGCGTTTGGGAGAGGCATGGGGTGCCGGCGCTCCGCGCAGGAGGGACGGAGCATTTTCCGCCACCCACTCATCGATGAGAGCCCGGGCCTTGTCCACCTCAGCGGCGCGGATGCTGTGGGTGTGCTCGGCCATGGCCTGAAGGGCGTCGATGTCAAAGACGTGAACGCCCGGCACGGCCGCGCAGTCGGGGTTGACATTGCGAGGCACCGAGAGATCAATGAAGAAGAGCGGGCGCCCGCAGCGGTGCTGCTGCACGTCGGGCAGCACGTCGGGGTTGACGATGTAAACGGGCGCGGCAGTGGAGACGATGACGATGTCGATGTTCTCCATGTAGGGAATCCACTCGCTGAAGCGAATCACCTTGCCGCCGACGCGAGACGCGAGCTCCGCCGCCCGGTCGTACGAACGGTTAGCGACAAAGACGCTCTCGGCGCCGCGCGAGCAAAGGCTCTGCGCCGTGCTGCGCGCCACGTCCCCTGCCCCGACGATGAGCACATTGGCGCCCTCCAGCCGCCCGAGGATGTCGTGGGCCATCTGCACGGCGGCGGCACCCACGGAGGTGGGCCCGGCGGTGATGTGCGTCCGGCTGCGGACGCGTTTGCCGATCGTGAAGATGTGCTGGAAGGTCGGGTTGGCCGTGCTGTGCGTGGTGCCGGTCTCCAGCGCCGTGCGGTAGGCCTGCTTGAGCTGGCCGAAGATTTCCGTCTCCCCGATGACCATGGAGTCCAGCCCTGCGGCCACGCAAGCGAGGTGACTGAGGGCCGCCTCATCCTCATAGCGGTAGAAGCAGGCGGCCGTCTCGGCATCGGGCTCGCTGCCGAGGAAGTGCTGCAAAACGGCAGCCACGGCGCGGTCGGCCTCGCGCGTCCAGAGGTACACCTCAGTGCGGTTGCAGGTGGAGAGCAGAACGCACTCGTTGACGGACTCCAGCGCCGCCAGCTCCTCCAGAGCCTGGGGCAGGTAGGTCTTGGGCACGGAGAAGGGCTCGCGCACGGCCAGCGGCGCGCTGCGGTGGTTGAGACCCAGGCAGACGAGGCTCTGCGGCTCGGCGGAAGCCTCGGGCTGCGCGGTGTCGTGCTGATGGAGCTCGGTATTCATGGTGGCGGAAGCGAGCGCTGAGCGAAGATGTGTCTGCAAGCTCGGCAGGGGCGGAACTCAGTGGCCCTTGGCGGGCGCCGGATCCGAAGCCGCCGCCTTCTCCGCCCCGCCCTCGCAGAGCGAGCGCAGAGCCTCGACCAAGCCGGGGATATCGTGCTGCCGGGCTTCGATCGCCGGGGTGAGGCCGAACTCGCGCAGCGTGCCGGTGGTGACGGGCCCGATGCTCACGATGCGGCACTCGGGGGGAATGGGGATGCCCAGCGCCATGAAATTGCGCACGGTGCTGGAGCTCGTGAAGGTGATGAAGTCCGCCCCCTCCTCGCGGAGACGCGCTTGAGCACCAGTGGTGTCCTCCGTCTCGGCAACGGTGTTGTAGGCGATGCACTCGTCGACAATGGCCTGGCGCTTCATGAGCTCGCGATAGACGACGGGCCGCCCCTTCTCGCTGTGCACCCAGAGCATAGTGACATTGGCCACGCCGCCGAAGTCATCGGCGCGGCGGTCAAACTCGGCGATGAGCTCCTCAGCCACGGCCTTCTTGGGCATGAGATCGACCATGAGGCCGACCTTTTTCAGCTCGGCCGCGGTGCCGGGGCCCACGGCGGCGATGCGCGCGCCGCCGAGCTCTCGGATATCCTGATAGACGGCGAAAAAGGCGCGGAAGAAGCGCTTGACGCCGTTGGGGCTTGAAAAGATGAGCCAGTCGTAGTGCGGACTATCGACGACGGCCTGCGCGAAGTCGCGCCGATCGCTCGGGTCGGTGATGCGGATGGTCGGCAGCTCGATGACGTCGGCGCCGAGGGCGTCGAGCTCGGCGGAGAGCTCCCCGGCCTGCTCGCGGGTGCGGGTGACAACGATGCGCTTGCCCGCCAGCGGCAGGCGGCTGTGCCAGTCGAGCTGCTCGGCGGCGCTGACAACCTCGCCGATGACGACGACAGCGGGGGAACCGATGCCGGCGCGCTCCACGGCGTCGGCCAGCGTCGCGACGGTGGCGATGACGCTGCGCTGGCGCCCGGTGGCGGCCCACTGCACGGCGGCGGCGGGAACGCTGCCGCTCTGCCCTGCCTCCATGAGAGCATCAAGCGTCTGCCTCAGGCGGCTCATGCCCATGAGCATGATTTTGGTGCCCTTCGCCGCGGCGATGCCGGCGATGTCGAGAGTCGACTCGGACTTGGAGGCGTCCTCGTGCCCGGTGAACACGGTGAACTGCGTGCAGTGCGCGCGGTGGGTGACGGGGATGCCGGCGCAGGCGGGCCCGGCGATGGCCGAGCTGATTCCCGGCACGACGCGGAAGGGGATGCCGGCCTCAAAAAGTGCAGCGGCCTCTTCACCGCCCCGGCCGAAGACGTAGGGATCGCCGCCCTTGAGGCGCACGGTGCAGGCGTATTTCGACGCGCAGCGAATGAGCAGCGCATTGATCTCCCCCTGAGGGAGAGCGTGACAACCGGCGCGCTTGCCGACGTAGATCTTTTCGCAGCCGGGCTTGGCCCAGGCGAGAAGGGCGGCGGGAGCGAGCGCATCGTAGACGAGGCAATCAGCCCGTTCAATGAGCTCTTTGCCGCGCAGGGTCATGAGCCCGGGATCGCCCGGACCGGCGCCAACGAGGTAAACGGTGCCGAGAGTCTTCGTATCTGCTGCTTGAGTCATCGCGGAAAAAGGGGGGAGGGGTAGGAGGAGTTCGGCCTGTCAGGCGATCAAGGAGGGAATCATCAGGGAGAAAACGGAACGGCGCGGGAGGCGGGCTAGGAGGGGACGCAAGGACAACCCGGCTCAGCCCCTTCCCCGCCGCGGCGAGTCCCGGCGCGGCACGGCCACGGGCTCGCCGTTGCGAGAAGCCTCAGGCAGTCTCACGAAGCTGCGGGGAAGTCCGGGAGCAGCACGGGAGAAGCCGGCTGGGGCGCCACATTGATCGCCGAGGGCTGCAGCGACACCGTCGGAGCTGCGGGAGCCGCAGCTGCCGCAGGAGCGGACGGAGCCGACGGCTGCACGGGCTGCACGACGGCAGGCTGCACCACCCCGGACGCAGGCGCAGCAGGGGCTGCGGGAGTCGCGGGGGCTGCGGGCTGGGCCGACTGCCCGGGAACCACGACGGGCTGCGAAGGCGCGGGCGCCGGCGCCGGGGCGGGGGCGGCCGGAGCCGGCGGCTGCTTGCCGGAGGCCAGAGCCCAGCGGCGGCCCATGTCGATCAGCTCCGAAACAGTCACAAGCGTGTAGCCCTTGCTCTGCAGGCCGGTGACAATGCCCTCGATCGCATCGGCCGTCGAGCTGTGAATATCGTGCACGAGGATGATGGAGCCGGGGCGGGCCCCGTTGACCGCGCGGTTGATCACCGTCTGCACACCGGGCTTGCGCCAGTCATTCGTATCGACATCCCAGAGGATGGAGGGCGTCCCGTAGGTCGCGTAAATGTCATTGATGACCGAGCCGCTGCCGGCACCGTAGGGCGGGCGAATGACGCGCGGAGCACTCCCCGTGGCCGAGCGAATGACGGCCGCCGTGCGATCGAGCTCCTGATGAATCTTCTCGCGGCTGCTGCGTGCGAAGTTGATGTGATTCCAGGTGTGCGAGCCGATCTCGCAGCCCTGCGAGACGGCGCGGGCGAGAATCTCAGGGTGCTGGGCGGCGCGCTGGCCGAGCACAAAGAAAGTACCCTTGGCGTTGTGGCGCGCGAGGATGTCGAGAATGCGCGGCGTGAGCGTCGCATGGGGGCCGTCATCAAAAGTCAGCGCCACATACTTTCCGGGAACGGACACGCGGCTGATGCGGCGCCCCGGGAAGGCCGGCACACTGCGCACCGGCTTCGCCTGACCGGCGCTGCTGCCCGTCTTGCCGCCGCGGTGCGGCTTCGTGCCGGTCTGCTGCGGCGGCGTTGTGCTCGTCCCCGTTTGATCGCCGTCCGAGGGAGTCGGCTCCGTTTGCTGGTAAGTGCAGCAGCTCAGCCCGACCAAAGCGGCGGCAACGACAGTGAAGAAGGTCTTGTTCATATGCGGATGCAGAAGCGGGGGCATGCCATCGGCAGCCCTCCGAGCGGCCATTGTACGCTCTGCCGGGCGCTTTGGCAAACCTTTTCAGCGCTTTTCTCCTTCTGCGGCGGTATGCGATGCGCGGAACGCAGCCCGACGGGGCGGAACAGTTTTTCTATCTTCTTGAAGAATCGCTTGCTCTCGCCTAAAGTTCAAGAGTCATGAATACGCGTATCGAACTCTGTGCCCGTGATGTTGAATTTCTGTTTCGCCCCTTCGTGCACCGCAAACTGCGGCTGCCCACGCGCATCGTACTCGCCGCCATGAGCCGCGGCCTCTGCCCCGGCGGGCTCCCGAGCCCGGAACTCATCCGCAGCTACTGCGAGCGCGCCGAAGCCGGCGTCGGCCTCGTCATGACGGAGAGCCTCGCCGTCTCCCCCTGCGCCACCGGAGACCCCGACCACCCCGAAATCTACTCCGGCCCGGCCCTGCGCCGCTGGAGGCTTGCCGTGCGCGCCGTGCACGCCTGCGGCAGCTGCATCGCCCCGCAGCTCTGGCATGCGGGAGAACTGCGCAGCGGAGGCTCGCGCAACCGGCGCCCCCGCGGCCTGGCGCTGAGTCCCTCCGGCGTCGACCCCGTCACCCTGCTGACCGTCGGCGAGCCCATGAGCCGCGCGCGCATCGCCGACGTCATCGAAGCCTTCGCCCGCGCCGCCCTGCGCACCAAGGCCCTGGGCTTTGACGCCGTGGCCCTGCACGGCGCGCACGGCTTTCTCATCGACCAATTCCTGTGGGAAGCCACCAACCGCCGCCAAGACGAATACGGCGGCAGCCCCGCCGGGCGCGTGCGCTTCGCCCGCGAGCTCGTCGCCGCCGTCCGCAAAGCCGTCGGCAGCCGCTTCCCCATCATCCTGCGCCTCTCACCGTGGAAAATCGGCCACCCGCTGGCCAAACTGGCCCAGACACCCGCCGAGCTCGCCGACATCGTCCAACCCCTTGCCGAAGCCGGCGTCGACATCTTCGACTGCTCGACGCAAGACTTCGCCCGCCCCGAATTCGAAGGCAGCCCGCGCGGCTTTGCCGGCTGGGTCAAGCGCCTGACAGGGCGCCCCGTCATCGCCGTCGGCGGCGTGGGCTTCTCCTACGCCGCCACCGACCGCGAGCGCCGGCGCGCCATACAAACACGCATGCGCCTGCTGCTCCAGCTCATGCAAGCGGGCGAATTCGACCTCATCGCCGTCGGGCGCGCCCTGCTGGCCGACGGCGAATGGGCCGCCAAAGTGCGGCGCGGCGACTGGAGCGACATCATCCCCTGGCAGCGATAAAGAACAGCCGCAACCGCCCGGCCGCCCACGAAGCCCCGGCGCACCGAGCGCACCCAATCCCCAAACGCGCCACGGCCGCAAACCGGGCAACACGGGCAAACCCGGAAGCCTCCCTCGGCCCCCCGGCTCACCGCCGGGCAGCCGCGGCCGAGGCGAATCAGCGGCTGAAGCGATCCCAGCGCTCCAAACGCCTCAGCATCGCATCCAAATCATCCACATCGCGCCGCGACGAGCGCAGCAGCGCCGCCGCCAGCAAAGCACCGGCAGCACCCAGAGCCGAGAGAAAAAGCCAGCGCCGCATCACCCCTCCTCCCCCTCCGTCGAATCCGCATCGCCGGCAGCCTCGTCGCCAGCCGCCTCACCGCCAGACTCATCGCCACCCTCATCGCTCGCACCGCCCGCACCGTCCGCGCGCGGCTCCGAGCCCGGGGCAAACACCTCGAGCCTGTCGCCCACCTGCGCCACATAGGGGAAGTGCACAATACCCTGCTTCGTGAAAAAGGGAAACACCGCATCCGGATCCTCCCCACGCTCGCGAGCCGACAGCGCCGCCTCGCCCCCCTCGAGAAAATAATTGATCAAGCGCAGCGAGCGCTCCAAATGATCGCGCTGCGCCTCCAGATGCGCCCGCGCCCGGCGCAGCATCTCCAAGCGCTCCGGCAGCGAATCAGCCCCCTCGCGCGTGCTGTCGAAAAAAGCCTTGATCTCCGGCAGGCTGAAGCCGGCCTCCTTCAGACAGAGCACCCCCAGCAGGCAGGCCAGACTGTCATCCGAGTACACGCGACGCCCGGAAGGCGTGCGCTCCACATAGCGCAGAATACCCTCCTTCTCGTAAAAGCGCAGCGTGTGAATACTCAGGCCGGTCTTGCGCGAAAGCGCGGAAATACTGTACGTGCTGCCTTGGCTCATCATGTCACCCGCCGAAAGTAAAGCATAGACAGCCACAAGCGTCAAGAACAGAGTGCCCGAGCGGCAGAAGCGCCACAGCCGACACGCGCGCCGAAGCCCCGCCCGGAATCCCTCCTCCGAAGCTCCGCCTCCGAAGCTCGACACAGCCACCGCCACGCCGGCGCCACCTCCGCTCGAGCTGCCACCCGCGCTGCCCCGAGAGCTGCCAGCATGGAGGCTTGACAGCCCCCCGCCCCTGCCCTATGATAAACGCGCAGCCTCCCCCCCCCACGCCACACAGCCATATGCAGCAACTCGTCGAATCCATCGGTCGGTATCTTCTCGCGGTCACCGGGCCGCTCATCAAGCACCCAGAAGCCGCACAGCTGCGCGTCGCCACCTCACCCCAGGGCGACATCGTCCGCATTCGACTGGTATTCAAACACGAAGACGTCGCACGAGTCATCGGCCGCAACGGCATGACCGCCTCCGCCATCCGCTCGCTGGCCAAAGCCGCCGGCGAGAAACAGGGCGTGAAAGTCGTCGTTCACATCCTCTCCGAAGACGAGCTCGACTGAGGCACCGCCCCACCGGGCCGAGAACAGCGCAGCGCATGCAGGAGCTCTTCGGCAATCAGCCCCGCGTGAGAGCCGTCCGCGTGCTGGTGGACGGACGAGACGACATGGTACTCGACTACGCCCTCCCCCCCGGCACGGACAGCATCGAGCGCGGCTGCCGCGTCGAAATCCCCCTGCGCGGCGGCAAAGCCGTCGGCACCGTCCTGCAAACCGTCGAGCCCGAAGACGCGCAGGGCTACCGCCTGCGCCCCATTCTGCGCACCGTCGACGATCAACCCATCGTCTCCCCCGCCCTGCTCGACCTCGCCGAATGGGCCGCGAACTACTACGCCGTGCCCGTCGAGCAAATGATCCGCTGCATCGTCCCCGAAGCCGTCCGGCAAGAGCGGCATGAGGAAAAGACCCGCAAAGTCCTCGAACTCCTCAGCTTCCCCGACGACGAACAGCTCAACAAAATCAACGCCCGGGCCCCGCGACAGGCCTCCATCCTGCGCTACCTGCACAACAGCCCCGACAAGCGCGCCCCCCTCAGCGACCTCGGCGGCAGCCCCGCCCTCACCCCCGCCCGCTCCCTCGCCAAACAGGGCCTCGTGCGCATCTGCGAAGAAACCGTGCACCGAGACCCCGCGGCAGGCGAAAACTTCGCCCCCACCAGCCCCCTCGAGCTCAACGAAGAGCAAGCCGCCGCCCTCGCCAAAATCAACGAAGCCTTCGACGCCGGCGACACACGCCCCATTTTGCTGCAAGGCGTCACCGGCTCCGGCAAAACCGAAGTCTACCTGCAAGCCGCCGCGCGCGCCATGGCCGCCGGCAAAGGTGTCCTCATCCTCGTGCCGGAAATCTCGCTCACCCCGCAAACCATGGCGCGCTTCAAAAGCCGCTTCGCCGACACCCCCGGCGCCGTCGCCATCCTCCACAGCGCCATGAGCGACGGCGAGCGCTTCGACGAATGGCACGCCATCCGGCGCGGCAAAGCCCGCATCGCCATCGGCCCGCGCTCCGCCGTCTTCGCCCCCGTGCAGCAGCTCGGCCTCATCATCGTCGACGAAGAGCACGACGCCTCGTACAAACAGGAAAACAGCCCCCGCTACCAAGGGCGAGACCTCGCCGTCGTGCGCGCCAAAATGGAAGGCGCCACCATCGTCCTCGGCTCCGCCACCCCCTCCCTCGAATCCCTGCACAACGCCCAAATCGGCAAATACAGCATGCTGCGGCTCGACCACCGCGCCGACGGCCAGCGCCTGCCGCTCACCCGCGTGCTCGACATGCGCACCGAGCCCAAGGACAAGCGCTACCAAGGCATCCTCAGCGAGCGCCTGCGCATGGCCATCGACGAGCGCCTGCAGAGCGGCGAGCAAACCATCCTGCTGCTCAACCGCCGAGGCTTCGCGCGCGCCCTCCAGTGCCCCGACTGCGGGCACATCGTCACCTGCGAGCACTGCTCGCTGCCCATGACCTACCACCTCACCGAAAACCGCCTCATCTGCCACATCTGCGGCTACCGCGCCGCCGTGCCGCACGAATGCCCCGCCTGCCACTCGCGCGGCATCCTGCTGGAAGGCTGCGGCACCCAAAAAGTCGAAGCCATCCTGCGGCGCTGCTACCCGCAGGCGCGCCTCCAGCGCGTCGACGCCGACGTCGCCGCCCGCAAAAACGCCCTGCGCGACATCCTCGCCGACTTCCGAGCCCACCGCATCGACATCCTGCTGGGCACCCAAATGATCTCCAAAGGCCTCGACTTCCCCGGCGTCACCCTCGTCGGCGTCCTCAACGCCGACATCGGCCTGAGCATCCCCGACCCGCGCGCCGGAGAGCGCAGCTTCCAACTCCTCACCCAAGTCGCCGGGCGCGCCGGGCGCGGCGACCTCGACGGCGAAGTCATCATCCAAACCTTCACCCCGCAAGCCGCCGCCATCCAATTCGCGCGCAGGCATGACACCGACGGCTTCGCCGAAAGCGAACTCGCCCTGCGCCGCCAATTCGGCTACCCCCCCTTCAGCCACATGGCCGTGCTCACCGTGCGCTCCGCCACCGAAGACCTCGCCCGCCTCGGCATCGAAACCCTGCACCGCCGGCTCAGCGACGCCCTGCCCGCCAACGTCAACCTCAGCCCGCCCATCCCCTCCCCCATCGCCAAAAGCTACGGGCAATACCGCTTTCAGTGCACCCTGAGCGCCCCCAGCGCGCGCCCCATCGCCACCGTCTGCTCCCGCGAAATCGCCGCCATGAACTTCGGCGAAGACATCATCGCCACCCTCGACATCGACGCCTACACCTTCAGCTGAGAGCGCCGCCCCCCCCGAGCAGCCCCACCACCCGCCGCCGACTCCCGACGGCTCGCCGCACAGCCGCACAGCCGCACAGCCGCACAGCCGCACAGCCGACTCCGACGACTCCGACGACTCCGACGACTCCGGGCACCCCGCCGCCGCGCCGCCGCGCCCCTTCCCCGCCGCCGCGGCACCCCTCAGCCCCCCGGAGCATCGCCGCGCAGCATCGGAACGCGCCACCATAACAAGCGCCCATCAGACAGAAGAACGGGCGGAAAATACGGCTTGCCAAAACGCTCCCGCTCGGGTAAAATAGGCCAGCATTCACGCACCAAACCTATGTCCGGCAACCTCACCTACAAACAGTCCGGCGTCGATACCATCGAGGCCCAGTCCTTTGTCCACGACATCAGCGCCCATGTGAAGCGCACCCAGAAGAACCGGCAGCTCTGCAACGCCTTCGGCCTCTTTGCCGCCGCCTATGACCTCTCCTCGTACAAAGAACCCGTCATCGTCACCGGAACGGACGGCGTCGGCACCAAAACGGAAATCCTCTTTGAGCTGGACATGCTTGAAACCGCCGGCAAAGACCTCGTGGCCATGAACGTCAACGACATCCTGACCACCGGCGGCGACCCCCTCGTCTTCCTCGACTACCTCGGCATCTCCAACCTCGAAATCGAGCGCCCGCGCATCACGCGCCTCGTCGCCGGCATGTGCGACTACCTCGAGAGCTGCAACTGCATCCTCGCCGGCGGCGAAACCGCCGAAATGCCCGGCGTCGTCCCCGAAAACCTCGTTGAAATGGCCGGCTTCAGCATCGGCTGCGTCGAAAAGAGCCAAATGATCGACCCCTCCAAAGTCGAAGTGGGCGACATCCTCATCGGCTACCCGAGCGACGGCTTCCACGCCAACGGCTGGAGCCTCGTGCGCCGCATCCTCAAGCAGAACCCCGACCTGCTCACCGAAGAAGAGCTGCGCGGCATCCTCGCCCCCACGCGCCTCTACCACGACGTCGTCTACGACATGCGCAAACTCGGCATCACCCCCAAAGCCTACGCCCACATCACCGGCGGCGGCCTGCCTGAAAACCTCGAGCGCTTCCTCGGTGAAAAGGGCGCCGACCTCGAAATCCCCTACTGGAACAACCCCGCCATCCAGAAAGTCCTCGACTTCGTCGACGCCGAAGACCGCTTCCACACCTTCAACATGGGCATCGGCTGGGTCGCCATCGTCAAACCCGACGACGTCGAGAACGCCCTCACCGCCGGCCCGGGCGGCACCATCATCGGCACCATGCGCGAAGGCAAGGGCATACACGTGAGCGTGCGCGGCGAGCACTGACGCGAGCACAGCATACCGGTATTCACAGCCAGACGCAGAACATGTCTGATCCCCTCCATCATGAATGCGGCGTAGCAGCCATCCGGCTGCTCAAGCCGCTGGCCTACTTTGCCGACAAATACGGCTCGCCCGACTGGGCCTTCAACAAGCTCTTCCTCCTCATGGAGAAGCAGCACAACCGCGGGCAAGACGGCGCCGGCATCGGCTGCATCAAACTGGGCATGCCCCTCGGCGAGCCCTACGTCTTCCGCGCGCGAGACGCCACCACCTCCGCCCTCGCCAACATCTTCTCGAGCCAGCAGCGCAGCCTGCGCCACATGCGCGAGCGCGGCGAAGTCGGCTGGAACGACGCCGCGAGCTACAAGAGCCGCTTCAACTTCGGCGGTGAAATCCTCATGGGGCACCTGCGCTACGGCACCAGCGGCCTCTTTGACGAAGGCAGCTGCCACCCCTACCTGCGGCGCACCAACTGGGAAACGCGCACCCTCATGCTGCTGGGCAACTTCAACATGACCAACGCCCCGCAGCTCAACCGCCGCCTCATCGAGCGCGGGCAGCACCCCATCTTCGGCACCGACACCCAAACCGTGCTTGAAGAAATCGGCTACTACCTCGACGAAGCCCACACCGACATCTACCGCGAACTGCGCGACACCCTGCCCGGGCCCGAAATCCCGCGTGAAATCTCGCGCCGCCTCGACCTCTACGACATCATCGGCAAAGCCTCGCAAGCCTGGGACGGCGGCTTCTGCATCCTCGGCGGCGTCGGCAACGGCGACTTCTTCTGCCTGCGAGACCCGCACGGCATCCGCCCCTGCCACTACATCATCACCGACGAATACATCGCCATCGCCAGCGAGCGCGTCCCGCTCATGAGCGTCATGGAAGTCGAAAGCGAGCAAGTGCACGAACTGCCGCGAGCCAACATGATCGTCGTCAAAAACGACGGCAAAATCACCATTCGCGAATACACGCGCCCGCTCGAACCCACCCCCTGCTCCTTCGAAGCCATCTACTTCTCCCGCGGCAATGACCCCATCATCTACCGCGAGCGCAAAGCCCTCGGCGCCGAACTCACCGAAAAAATCGTCGCCAGCATCGAGGGAGACATCTCCAAAGCCGCCATCACCTACATCCCCAACACCGCCGAAGTCTCCTACTACGGCCTGCTGGAAGGCCTGCGCAGCTACCGCCGCGAACGCATCACCGCAGACATGATCACCGCCCTGCGCGAAGGGCGGCTCACCGAAGAGCTGATCGAAGAGCAAGTCCTGCGCCGCTGGCCGCGAGCCGAGAAAATCGTCCATAAAGACATCAAACTGCGCACCTTCATCACCCAGGAATCCAACCGCGGGCAGATGGTCTCGCAAGTCTACGACCTCACCTACGGCGCCATCGCCGAAGACGAAGTCCTCGTCGCCATCGACGACTCCATCGTGCGCGGCACCACCCTCAAAACCTCCCTGCTGCGCCTGCTCGCGCGCGCCCATCCCCGCAAAATCGTCATCGCCTCCTCCGCGCCGCAAATCCGCTACCCGGACTGCTACGGCATCGACATGAGCGAACTGGGCAAATTCATCGCCTTCCAGGCAGCCATCTCCCTACTCAAGAAGCGCGGCATGTACGACTACATCACCGACGTCTACGAAGAGTGCAAGCACCAGCTCACCCTTCCCGTCGAAGAGCGCGGCAACCCCGTCAAAAAAATCTACGCCCCCTTCAGCGACGACGAAATCACCGAGGAAATCTCGCGCCTCGTCACCCCGGAGAACGCCACCTGCCCCGTCCAAGTCATCTACCAGAGCCTCGACGGCCTGCACCGCTCCATCGAAGGCCCCTGCGGCGACTGGTACTTCAGCGGCAACTATCCGACACCCGGCGGCTACACCACCGTCAACGTCGCCTTCATCAACTGGTTTGACGGGCGCGACGGGCGCTCCTACTCCCTGCCGGTATAATAACAACAACCACCCCGGCGGAGAGCGCGGCGCACAGCCCGCCTCCCCGCCTCCCCGCCCCCCCCCCCCCCCCCCCCCCCCGCGGGCGGCCGGCGGGCCCGCCACCCGCCCCGCCGCCCACAGCACACCATCGGCCCGCACACAGCAGCACAGAACAGCCCCCTCTCCCGGCCCATCCACCGCACCCTCTCCCTGCCATCCCCGACTACCCTACCCAACACCATGCCTGATGAACCTCAACCGCCCCTCAGCGAACGCAGCGACGAAGAGCTGATCCGCATCACCTTGGAGGGCAACGTCAAAGCCTACGACGTCCTGGTCAAACGGCACAGCCGCAAACTGCACGCCATGCTGCTGCAAATGCTGCGCTCAGAAGCCGACGCCTACGACATCGCCCAAGACTCCTTCCTGAAAGCCTACCAATCTCTGCGCTACTTCAGCGGCCGCAGCGCCTTCTTCACCTGGCTCTACTCCATCGCCGCCAACCGTGCCCGCAACCTCCTGCGGCGCAAAAAGCGCGAAAACTCCTTCAGCCTCGACAACCAAGACGACGCCACCCCCATCGACAAGCGTCGCGAACTCGCCGACGAAAGCCGCGCTGCCGACCCCACGCGCAACGCCCACGTCAGCGAACTCAAAAAGCGCCTGCGCGCCGCCATGGACCAACTCTCCCCCGCCCAGCGCGAAGTCGTCACCCTCTTTGACATCCAGGGCAAAAGCTTTGCCGAAATCTCAGCCCTGCTCCACATCACCGAAGGCACCCTGCGCTCGCGCCTCCACTACGCCCACAAAATCCTCCAGGGCCTGCTCAGCGACGAGCACCACTGAAGCCCTGAGCCGGCACCCCCCGTCGGCAGACCTGCAACCCGGCAGCCAAGCCCCGGCAGCCCGCCACCGGCGCGGCAGAAGCCGAAAAAAACAGGCGGCACCCCGAGCGAAAAACCCGTCCCCCGCTGCATCGGCACATCCCGGAGCCGGAGCCCTCGCATCACCGAACCCCGCAGCGAACCGCGCGCCGATTTCCGAGCCGAGCGCAACCGTTTTTAAGCTTGTCAAAACGGCGCAAACGGTGTAGAATGCCGCCGCGAGGCAGCCCCGAAAAAGAGAGGCGCCACACACATCAGCAAAAACACATCTCCGTATTGATATGAAAGAACTTAAAGGTGCATGCATCATCGGACAATCCGGCGGCCCCACCGCCGTGATCAACGCCAGCGTCCTCGGCGCGATCCAGGCGGCCCTCGCCGCCCCGCAGATCACGCGTGTGCTCGGCGCCGCGCACGGCATCACGGGCGTGCTCAACCAGCAGCTCTACGACATGGCGCAGGAAGACCCCGCCGAGCTCGAACTGCTCAAGTTCACCCCCGCCTCGGCCCTCGGCACCTGCCGCTACAAGATGAAGGACCCCGACGTCGACCCCACCGACTACGAGAAGATCCTCGACACCTTCCGCAAGTTTGACGTCCGCTACTTCTTCTACAACGGCGGCAACGACTCGATGGACACCTGCAACAAGATCTCGAAGTTCATGCTCAAGAACGGCTACGAGTGCCGCGTCATGGGCATCCCGAAGACCATCGACAACGACCTCTACGGCACGGACCACTGCCCCGGCTTCGCCTCCGCCGCCAAATACATCGCCACCTCCTGCATGGAAGTCAAGCACGACGCCTGCTGCTATGACACCGGCATGGTCACCATCGTCGAAGTCATGGGCCGCCACGCCGGCTGGCTCACCGCCGCCTCCGCCCTGGCCAACTACGCCGGTGCCGGCCCCGACCTCATCTACCTGCCCGAGGTTGACTTTGATATGGACAGCTTCCTCAACGACGTCGAGCGCGTCTACAACGCCACCGGCAAGTGCTTCGTCGTCGTCTCCGAAGGCATCCACGACAAAGACGGCAAGTTCATCTCCGAGGCCAAGACCAACAGCAACGACGGCTTCGGCCACGCCCAGCTCGGCGGCCTCGCTAACAAGCTCGCCGAAATCGTCCGTGGCCGCGTGAAGGCCAAAGTGCGCGCCATCGAGCCCTCCCTGCTCCAGCGCTGCGCCACCCACCTCGCCTCCACCACCGACGCCATGGAAGCCTACCTCGCCGGCAAGACCGCCGTCACCGCCGCCGTCAACGGCGACACCGACAAGATGGTCGCCTTCGAGCGCAACAACCTCTACGGCCAGTACGTCTGCTCCACCAAGCTCATCCCGCTTGAGAGCGTCGCCAACTTCGAGCGCAAGGTGCCGCGCGAGTGGATCAACGCCGCCGGCAACGGCATCGAGCAGCCCTTCATCGACTACGCCCTTCCCCTCATTCAGGGTGAAACCGGCATGAAGGTCGAGAAC